>JAAYYF010000085.1 GCA_012515535.1 Deinococcales bacterium | reverse complement strand
GGCGGGCGAGCTGCAGGTCTATCCCAAGCCGCACGCACGCGTCCCGGAACGCCCGCGAGATGAACACGCGCCCCCGGTCCACCCACACGGCTTCCGGGTTGAGGAACGGAACCCCAGCCAGACCGCCTAGCGCTTGCCCGTCGAGGTTCTGATCCGCATCGCCCAATAGCTCGACCACGATGGCTTCCGGCAGGCCCACGTATGACCAGCGGGCGTTCTCTGGCCACCCGTTACGCATGAACTTGGGCCTCACCACGTCGTAGAGCAACAGCGCGGCGTCCACGCCCTTGGTGGAGACGGGCGTGAACCGCCACGCCACAAGCGAGTTGGTGTACAAGTCCATGGCGATGGTCAACTGCACCTGCACCCACTTGAAGGTCAACGGATCAAGAGCGAACGCGTCCAAGGGGGTCGAGTCGATCAGCACGACTTCGCCCGGACGCACCACCTGGAAGTAGCGGTAGAGGTTGCTAGGGCGGTTGGCGATGCTGCGGCGCGCCTTGGCCGCCCCGAAGGTGCCGCGCCCGGCCGCCATCCGGTCGACAAGCTTGTTGAACGTCTTCTCGGACGGCAACTCGACGGCTTCGTCCGGGAAGAAGTCCTTGAGCTTCCGCCTCGTGCGCCGCCGCAACTGCGTCTTGGGGATGTTCGACTCGTCCGTCAACTCGTCCAGCACCGCCCCGAGAGCCAACTTGACGCGGTCGTCCACCCGCGCGAAGTCCTTCAGCGGACTCAGTTTGCGCTCGTCCACGAGGCCCACTAGGCCGCGCTCCTCGTACTTCTGCTTGTAGCGCCAGAGCGTGCTGAAACCGATCCCCAACTCGCGAGCCTTGGCGGTAGTCCGCTGCCGCACGGTAGTGAACTCAGGATCGTATTGCGGATTCGGCTCATGTTCGAGCGCCAGCACCCTGGAGCCGTGCTGGAACCCGGTTAGGGCCTCCATGAGGTGCCGCTCCAGCTCCTCGGCTGCCCGCAGCAGTTCCGGCGGCACCGTATCCAGGTAGACGGGGCTCGACTCCCCCTCCCCGGGCTCAACGTCCGTCAGGACCTTGAAGTCGGGCGCCTCGGTGAGGACGCCCATTAGGATCCGCGCCCGCTTGCCGCGCGGGTCCTGCACCTCGACCTCGCCGGCGTAGAAGCCCGTGATGGTCCAGGATTTTCCATCCCACCAGATCCTGGCGCCGACCTCGAGCTTCGCTCGGTACCTCATGCCATCAACTCGCTCGTAGACAGGTAGACCAGCGAACCTTCTTCAAGGATCGCCGTCATGTCGAACTTCAGGACCCGTTTCCAAAGGAGGTGGAATAACGCTGGGCGCGCCAGGAGCGGTTGCTCCATCTGGGCGAGCAGTTGGCGTACGGACACCGCTCCATCGGCACAGCCGCCGACCAACTCTCTCGCCGTCGCCTCGAACCGCGGTGGGCGGCGCCGGTACCCGGCCAGCCACTTCACGTTGGCGAGGTAAGTGTCATCGGGTTCGGTGCGCACCTCGAAACCCCACCCCAGGTGCTGGCACGCGACTTCCGTGCTCTCGAAAGCTCGCCGGTTCCGGCTCGCGCCTGCCTGCTCTGACCGCTTCACGTCCACCACCGTGACACCACCACCCTCTCGCCAAACCAGGAAGTCGGGCACGTGCCTAAACGTCTCCCCACTTCGCTCGAAATGAAGCATGAGAGGTTGGGCGAGTACGCCGATCACTCCGCCATCGAAATCGAAACCCATCAGGGTGAACATCTCGAGACGACTTTCGTAGGGCACGAGCTGGTTGAGGCCACTGAACCAGTAAAAGCCGGGAAGGTGGCCCTGCCCCTTGTAGGCGGGAATCTTGCGAATGGAGTGATACCCGATAAAGTCGCGGCCAGCAGCGTCGTTTATAGGGACCGTTTCGTGAAGCACGAGTCGGTTGTCAAGGAACGAAACTGAGATCTTCATGTGCGCCCCCAAGCCGCGTAATGTAAGGATACCTTAGATTATAAGGTACCGGCGCAGGGCGCAACTCGGCTGGTAGAGCCGAACCAAGCCTTACCCATGTCGGACGGCGAGGAAGCAGGCGTCGTCCCTGCCTGCTCGTTTGCGTTTGCCTTTGAGCCCGCCGTTACTGGGCACTCGCTTCAACGGTGAGAGAGCGAGGTGGCGTACGATCACCAGGTTCGCTTGCGCGTTCTCCTTCCGCGCACGGCTCCGGTCCTCACCGAACACGATGCTCAGCACGCAATGCAGGCCGTTGTCGATGCCCCGATGCCGCCGCACCGCGTACGCCACCTTCTCCGCATTAGTGTGGTTCGTGAGGAAGTAACGCTACTGCACGCTCACCTGCCCATCAGTAGTGCGCGTGCCGCGCACTTGGGCCACGCTGCGCAAGTCGCGCCAGGCGGCGCGCTCGCGGGCCTCCAGGCACTCCGGGTCGGTGCGCAACCAAGTTTCGCGCAGCTCGACTCGTCCGTGCCCTGCTGAAGCCGGACAAGGCGATTTCCGCCCCCCACACTCGTACCCCACTCCAATGTTTGCACCGCTAGTGTTTGTTCGGGAGGTAACCCATGATGCAAGCAGCCGACATGTTTCGAACCCACCCGCGCCAATCCCAGGTCGAAATCTCCGTGCTGGCGAAGTGCGTCGACGAATGCTACGCCTGCGCTCAGACCTGCACCGCCTGCGCCGACGCCTGCCTAGGGGAAGCGAACGTGGCTGAGCTGGTGCGCTGCATCCGCCTCAACGAGGACTGCAAGGCGGCGTGCCTCGCAACGGGCGAGATGCTCTCGCGCGTGACGGAGGCCGACTGGAGCGTCCTGCGCGCGCAGGTGCGGGCGTGCCTCACGGCCTGCCAGGTGTGCGGCGCCGAGTGCGAGAAGCACGCCGGGCACATGGAGCACTGCCGCGTATGCGCCGAGGCCTGCCGCGCGTGCGAGCAGGCGTGCCAGGCCCTGCTGGACGCCATCCCGGCCTGAGCCATGGACGCGAGGGTGTGCTGCGAGCCGTGCGCCCATAAGTCAATGCTGAAGATGCTTTGGCTCGTCAGGCGCTGACCTGCCCGAGCGACTCGAGGTGACCCGTCAGGCGGCGCGCTTCGGCCGCGCGGAGGGCCAACGCCGTCTCGATGGCCTCCTGCCAGCGCTGGCGTTCCGCGAGCACCCTCCGCGCCCGCTGCAAGATGGCGCTAACGTCAGCGGCCGTGGGCTGCTCGGCGAACACGTGGATGTCGGGGTAGCCGAGCATCTGCTGCACGCTGGCGGTCTTGTGCGAGTCGGCGCCCAGCAGCACGCCCGGCACGCCGCCCAAGCCCGCCAGGATGGCGGGGTGGTAACGGCCCGTCACTACCAGTTCGGCGTGCGCCAGGATTTCGGTGGCCACCATGACGTTGGTGTCCGCCGGCACCAGCGGCAGGCCCAGCTCGTGCGCCAGCTCCTCCAGGAAGGCGTCGCCCGTCGAGCTCACCGTCACCACCAGCGGGTACCCCAGCTCCGGCAGCGCCTGAAGCAGGCGCCGGTACGAGGCGGCCGCCCGCTTAGGGTCCTTGGCGGCCTCCGAGCTGCCGCCCACGCAGATGTACGGCCGTTGGAAGTCCCAGGTCCCCAGCCGATCGGGGCGTTCGTGGAAGGGAGTCAGGTACTCGGGGCGCGCCAGGAGGTCGCGCCCGCGCCCTACGCGCCCCTTCCAGGCGAAGACGCTGTCGGGTACGTAAACCGAGGCCACCTCGGGCGCCACCTCGCGGAGGAACGCCTGCGACCAGGGGTCGCGCGTCGTCACCAGGCGCGCCTGGGGCAGCAGCCGCCGGGTCGCCGCCACGGTGGCGGCGTTGCGGGGCCCGTTGGCCGGGTCGGCGACCAGCGCGTTGACGTAGGCGAAGGGCACGTCCGCCTCGTGCGCGAGCTGCATCACGGCCAGGTGGAAGCGCTGCTCCAGGCGCGAGGGGGTGGTGAAGATCATGCTCCCCTCGCCGTTGACGACCACCGCGTCCGCGCGCTCCACGCGCGCGATCCACTCCGCCAGCGGCTCGCGCCCTGAGCGGCGCCAGCGGCGCACCGTCTCGGCGGGGTCGTCGCTGACGGCGTCGCGGACGCCCAGGCGCTCCAGTGACAGGCGCGTGCGGCCGCCGCGCGCCAGGCCGGCCCCGGCGAGTCGGGCTAGGGCCGGGCGCCGCAGGAGGCGGCCCGCCACCGGTCCGTCGGCCAGCGCCACGCGCGAGCGCACCTCGCCGTCCAGCACGCGGTCGGAAGGCGAGAGGCCAGCGGCGGCCATGAGCTCGAGCAGCGCCATGGTGGTGGCGCGGCTGCCCCAGTTGGCGTTGTCGCGGTTGTCCGACACCAGCAGCACGCGCGGCCCGGCGCCGGCCGCGGCCTGCTCGATCTGGGCGTCAGCGGCCGCCTGGATCACGACGCCCTCTCACGCTCTCGTTAGCGCGAGCGACGAGGGGCGCGCGACCAGGCAAGTGGGTGGCCGCAGGCCTGTGGGTGGGGCGAACCTTCCTATCGGTGGCATGTTGTCGTCCTGGTCGAGGCTACCACTAGCGGCCGCGCGGGCGCTGTGCGCTGGCGTCGGGGGCTCCCGCCGTGCGGGGCGCGAGTTGAGGTGAGCGCTCGCTGCGAAACGGTGCGCCTGATAGCCGCCGCCTCACCGCGACCAACGGCGCTCAATACCTGCTTGCCCTTCCTCCCAGGGGTGCCGTAAGGCCGCGCCCAATAGCGCGCGGGCCGACGCCTGGCGGGGGCGGTGAGCAGACGGCCGGGCACCGTCCGCGTTCATAGTCCAGCGGGCGGGAGTGCATCTAATGGACCTCGGCCCCGCTGGTAGTTGCGCTCGCCACCATGTCCTGCACGAACTGGGCGACGAACTCGTCCTCGCCGGCCTCGAGCAGCTCCTGCGGCGAGGTGCCCCCCAACTGCGGATGCGGCGACGTCAGCCACAGCTCCAGGCCCTCCTCGTCGGCGCCAACGAACCGCGCCAGGCTCTCGCGTATTACCTCCAGGGGTGACGCGCCCGGCAACTGTTCGACCGGCGCGAGGCGTTCGATCCGCACGCTGATCTGCGCCCCGAAAGCGTCGAGGATGCGCTGCGCCCTCTGGGTGCTGATGTTCCGGTAACCGTTGCGCTCGTCCCGGCAGACCAGCGGGGCGCTCGTGCCCAGCGCGGCGGCGAGGCGCTGCTGCGTCCACCCCCGCTGAGAGCGCAGTTCGGTCAGCCAGCGGCCGATGTCGGTTAGGCGGCTGAGCGGTTCGAGCTCCACTGGGCGCTCGCGTTCGTACGCCTCGACCTCCCTGCGGAGCTCCGAGTGATAGTCAAGGGCCGGCCGCATGAGGCGCTCGACCTCTTCGGCCGCCAGGTCGGCGCGGCTCAAGGCCTCCCGCAGTCGATCCAGGTGCTCGCTCTCGTCCCGCAAGCGTCGCGTGGCGCGGGCGTACTCCGCCGCCGTGGTGATCACCGCGTTCCTCCTAATCCGTTCCAGCCCTCCCAGAGCCATAGCCAGCGCGCTCCCGCTAGGGCGTCCCGCTCAGGCGCGCCTGCGCGGCGCGTTGCTGCGGCTTCCACCACTCCTTGATGTAGGCGATCACGTCCGTGACCTGCTCGTCGCTCCAGTCGGGGCCGACGGC
>JAAYYF010000084.1 GCA_012515535.1 Deinococcales bacterium | reverse complement strand
GAGGTGCGCGTGCTAGCCGCCGAGGAGGGCCTGGAGGCGCCGCGCCTCACCGTCTCGGGCGGCACGCTGGTGGTGGAGGCGCGCGACGACGCCCTCAACGCCGCCGGCGACCTGCCGCAGGAGCAGCTGCTGTTGACGATCCGCGGCGGCCACGTGGTGCTCGCGGCCGGCAGCGACGCCGTCGACTCCAACGGCTCGGTGCTGGTGACTGGCGGCGTGCTGCTGCTGAACGGGCCCGCCGCGGTGCTGAAGCCCGCCATCGACCGCGACCGCGAGGTGCGCATCACGGGCGGGAGCGTGGTGGCGGCGGCCGCCCTGGTGCTGGACCGCGACACGGCGTTCGACGACCGCTCGCAGCCGGTGCTGTACGTCGACTTCCACTGGCGCGTGGAGGCGGGCACGCTGGTGAGCGTGAGCGGCCCCGACGGCTTCCTGGTGACGTACCGCGCGCCGCGGCCGCTGTGGACCTTCAGCTTCACGGCCCCGGGGCTGGTCGCGGGGCAGGCGTACGAGGTGTGGCTCGGCGGCACGCCCGTGGGCGCGGAGCTCGAGGGCGGGCTGTTCGCGCCCGCCGGCGTCGAGGGCGGGAACCCGCGCGGCGCCAGGCGGGCGCGCTAGCCGCGGCGGCGCGTCCGCCCCGGTACGCACGCCCGCGGCACGCGCCCCGGCGCATGCCGGAGTCATGCCCGGTTCATGCACCCCTCCGTAACGTGCCAGCCGCGTCCGCGCCGAACGCCGGACGCATGGAGGGAACGCATGAAGAGACCCGTAGTCATCGCTCTACTGCTCGCCCTGCTGCTCCCGGGCGTCGCGCTGGCCCACGCCACCGCCACGGCGCTCGTGCGCGACGGCGACGGCGCGCTCATCGGCACCGCCTTCTTCGAGGAGGTCGCGGAGGGAACGCGCCTCACGCTGATCGTGGAGGGCATCGCCGTGGGCGCCCACGGCTTCCACGTGCACCAGGTGGGCTCCTGCGAGGCCAGCGTCGACGGCGAGGGCCGGACGGTCCTGTTCGACGGCGCGGGCAGCCACTTCGATCCGCACGGCGCCGGCAGCCACGCCGGCCCGCTGGTCGACGCCCACGCGGGCCACGCCGGCGACATGCCGAACCTCGTGGTCGACGAGAGCGGCCTGGGCGTGCTGAGCTTCGTGACCGACCGCATCGCCCTGACCGAGGGCGACATGGGCGTGCTCGGCCGCTCGATCATCATCCACGCCAACGAGGACAACTACTCCGACGAGCCCGCCCTGGGCGGCAGCGGCGCGCGCATCGCCTGCGGCCTGATCCTGGCGAGCCCCCACTGAGACACCGCACCTGACGTCAGGCGGTAGCCGCACGCCCCGGGTGACTCCAGCGCCCGGGGCGTGCGGCGCTGCGGCGGGCGCGAGACCGGTCGTCGAGCGCCTAGGCGCCTGCCGGTGCGGTGTCGTCGCCGACGCCGTCCACGTCCGCACCCCCACCTGCCGCCCGCACCGCCGCGACGATGGCGGCGTTGAGGCGGTTGCGCGCCAGGAAGCCCGCGCGGTGCTCGGGCGGCACGTGGGCGTCCGCCACCGCGAGCACGTGGCGGTGGGCGGCGGCGAGCTCCGCGTCGGCCCCCGGCAGGCCCAGCGCCGCCAACGCCCGGTGCAGGGCGAACGGCAGCGCGGCGCGCGGCCCGAGCAGCGGCTCCTCGGCGTGGTGCGCCAACGCCTCGCGGGCGTGGCGCAGCGCCGCCTCGGCGTCGCCCGCTACCAGCTGCGCCTCGGCGCGCCTGAGGGCGACCTCGGCGCGAAGCGGCAGCTGGAAGGCCCGCTGTAGCCGCTCGGCGCGCTCGGCGTGCTCCAGGCGCTCCGCCACGTCGAAGTGCGCCGCGCGCGCCAGGTGCAGGTGGGCGCGCAGGAGCGGCGGGGCGGCGTCGCCCAGGTCGCGCTCCAGCGCGTCGAACAGCTGGCGCGCCTCCGCCAGCCGCCCCCGGCACGCCAGCTCGTCGGCCCACACGATGCGCCCGTGGCTGCGCCATGGGTCGGTGCGGTCGGGGCGGCGGAGCGCCTCCTCCACCTCGCGCTCGAACGCCTCCACCGCCCCCAGCGCGCGGAACACCAGCGCCTTGATGCGCGCCACGATGGCGCGCGAGTGGGCGGTGGCCGGCTCGTGGGTCTCGGCGTCGTCGAGGAAGCGCAGCGCGTCGGCGTAGCGCTCCAGCCCCCAGTACAGGTAGCCCAGGTTGATCGAGTTGTTGTAGCGGAAGCGCGCCGTGCCCGGGATCGCGCGCAGGGCGGCGTCGGCCGCCAGGTAGGCGGCCTCGGCGGCGGTGTGATCGGCCAGCGCCTCGTGGCTCACGCCCACGTGCATGTCGGCCACCGCCGTCATCTGGCGCTCGCCGGCCGCCGCGAACACGGCTCGCGCCTCCAGCTGGTACGGCAGCGCCGCGGCGTCGCGGCCGGCGCGGTTGAGCACGGCTCCGATGGCGACCAGCGCGTGCGCCAGCGCCTGCTGGCTGCCGTGCTCGCGCAGCAGCCCAGCGGCCGCCTCTAGCGCCGTCAGCGCCTCCTCGAAGCGGTTCTGCTCCGACAGGGAGGTGGCCAGCGCGTCCAGCAGCCGCGCGCGCAGCAACGGGTCGGCGTGGCGCGCGGGGCCGTCGAGGGCGGCGCGGGCGCGCTCCTCCGCCCGGTACGGCTCGCCGCGGGTGTTGTGGTGGGTGGCCGCCAGCACCGCCGCCTGGGCGCGCTGCGCGTCGGTGCGCGCCGCGGCCTCGAGGCGCTCGAGCAGCAGGGTGGGGCGCTCGCCGGTGTCGTCGCGCAGCAGCAGCTCGAGCTCGCGCGCCAGCGCCTCGAACGCCGCGTCGGCGTCGCCGAGCAGCTCGGCGATGGCGGCGGCGCGCCCGTAGAAGCCGCGCGCCTCCAGCAGGCGGAAGCCGGCCTCGGCCTCGGCGCCGGCGGCGAGCAGCGCGGGTAGCGCCTCGCGCTGCTTGCCGCCGGCGAGCCAGTGCTGAGCCACCCGCGCCGCGGGAGCGCTGGCGCGGGCCAGGGCGGCCGCGGCGCGGCGGTGCAGGAGCTCCCGCACGGGCCGCGCCATGTCCGACAGCACCACCTCGTGCACCACGTCGTGGCCGAAGCGGCCGCCCACCACGATGCCGGCGCGCTCCAGCTCCTCCCAGGCGCCCAGCAGCGTGGCGGCCGGCGTCTCGAGCAGCGTGGCCACCAGCTCGAGCTCGAAGTCGCTCTGCAGCACCGCCGCCGTCTGGGCGGCGCGCATGGCGCCGGGCGAGAGGCGCGCGAGGCGCTGGCGCACGACGGCGCCCACGCGCCCCGGCGGCGGCAGGCCCTCCGGCAGCCGTGCGCCCAGGCGGCCGGTGCGGTGTAGGTAGCGCAGCACCTCGATGGCGAAGAGCGGGTTGCCGCCCGTGTAGCGCTGCAGGTCGGCGGCCAACGCGCCGGCGGCGGCGGCGTCCAGGCCGCCCAGGTCAGCGACCAGCAGCGCCAGCGCTTCGTCGTCGAGCGGCGTCAGCTGCACGTGCACCGCCGCGCCGCGCGCCGCCAGCTCCGCCAGCCGGGCCAGGAACGCCTCGGCGACCTCGCCCGAGCGGAAGCAGTGCAGCGTGGGCACGGCGACGCCCGCCTCGAGCAGGCGCGTGGTGGCGCGCTCCCAGGTCTCGAGCGAGACCGGGTCGGCGAACTGCAGGTCGTCGAACAGGAAGGCGCCCACCACGCGCGCGGCGGCCTCGTGGAGCCGGAACACCGCCTCTTCGAAGCGCAGGCGGTCCTCGGCGCTGGTCATGGGCGCCGGCGGCGCGTCGACCAGCTCCGGGACCAGGCGGCCGATCTCGGCCTCGACCCACGGCTCGAGATCGAGCCCGGGGAACTCCGCGAGCAGGCGACGGTAGGCGCGCGACAGCGTGAGGAGCGGCACCGCGGCGTCGCCGGGCCGCGCCGCCACCAGGGCGTAGGCGCCGCGTTCGCTGAGGAGGTCGTGAGCCAGGCGGCTCTTGCCCATGCCGGGCGGGCCCGAGACGAACACCGGCAGGCCCGACCCCAGCGCCGCCTGCACGCGCGCCCACTCCGACTCGCGCCCGACCCGCCGCGGTTGGGTCGCGTCCGGGCCGGGCCGGGCGCGGACCGCGTCCCCGGCGGCGGCTGCCGCGGACGAGCCCGCGTCCGGTGCGTCCGCGTCCGGTGCGACCGTCCGCGGCGGGGCCGTACCGGACGCCGCCGTGGCGGGCACGGTCGCCGCCCCGCCTCCGCCGGGCCGGTCACGCGTGATCTCCGCGGCCAGGGCGCGCGTCCGCTCGTCGGGCTCGACCCCGAGCTCGGCCGCGAGCGTGGCGCGGCAGGCGGCGTACGCGCGCAGGGCGGCCGCCCGGTCGCCGCGGGCGGCGTGCAGGCGCATGACCAGGCGGTGGGAGGGCTCGGCCAGCGGGTCGAGCGCCACCAGCCGGTCGGCCAGGCGTAGCGCCTCGTTCAGCGCGCCCGCCGCCTCCAGTCCCTGGATGCGTTGGTCGAGCAGCGACGCGTACGCGCGCCGCGCCGCATCGCGCGCGGCCTGCAGCCACTCGGCGAACTCGTCGCAGTCGTCGTACTCGAAGTTCTGCAGCAGCTCCCCGGCGTACGCGCTGGGGTCGGCGGCCTCGCCGTCGAAGGCGCGCAGCTCGAGCGTGGCCGCGTCGACCTCGAGCGCCTCGTCGAGCGCCAGGACCGCGCCGCCCGCTACGAGCTGCGGGTACGCCACGCGCCTCAGGCGCATGACCAGCTGCGCCAGGCTGTTGCGTGCCCGGCTCTCGGGCACTTCGGGCCACAGCAGGCCCGCCAGGCGCTGCCGGCTGGTGGGCCCGGCCAGGGCCAGGTAGGCCAGCAGCCCGGCCGCCTTGCGCTCGAGGCGGTAGGCGCCGTCGGGGCCCAGCAGCGCCGCGTCGCCCAGCAGGCGTAGCCGTCTGGGTGGGGTGGCGCTGGCCTCCATGCTGCGGGAGTATATGACGCCGCCCACCCAGCCGCGCCGGGCGGTCAGCGCGGCCCGGGCGACCGTGGCGCCCGCGCAGGTCGCGCGGCGCTTCGCGGCCGCCCGGTCGCGCCGCTCAGCTCAGAGCGTGAACCCCGAGGCGCACTGCCCCTCGGCCGAGCCGCTCACCACGTTGGCGCTGCCCGTCGGCGCCGGGTCGTTGCTCTCGCACTGCAGGTTGCCGCCGATGAGGTTGCCGAAGATGGTCACGCCCCCGCCGTTGCTGGAGGGTTGCACGTCGCCGTCGACGACGTTCTCGCTGATCGTCACCGGGCCGGAGTTGCCGACGGGCTGGACGTTGCCGCCTACCCGCACCTCCGCGACCCGCACGGTGCCGCCGTCGTCGGGCTGCACGTCGCCGTCGACGGCGCCGAGCACCACCTCCACCGCCGGCACCTCCTCGGTCTGGACGTTGCCGCCGACCAGCGTGTCGAGCAGGTCCACGCGGCTGGCGCGCTCGGCCTGCACGTTGCCGTCGATCTCGGTGCCGTCGGCGGCGTAGCTGGCGTCGGGGTAGACGAGCACGTTGCCCTCGACCGAGCCGGCCACGCTGTTGACGCTGGCGCCAGGGGCCAGCACCAGGTCGCCCGCGATGGTCACCTCGGTGAAGGCGCACGCAACGTCGGGCGGGACCGTGACGTCGTCGTCGAAGGCGCGCCCCGTCAGGGAGCACGCGTCGACGTTGCCGCCGCTCGGGTCGAGGCCCACGGGCACGGCGTCGGGCAGCAGGGTCAGGGGCGTCCCGGGACCGTCCGGGCCGTTCGGGCCGTCGGGGCCGCTGGGGCCGGCCGGGCCACCGCCGCCCCCCGTGCCGCAGGCGGCGAGCGCGAACAGCAGCAGGGCGCCGACGAGGGCGCGGCTAAGGGGCGCGAGGACGGCTGCCGCGCGGGTGTGGGCGTACCGGTCGGGTTCGCGGGTCTGTGCGGACATGGCTCCACCTCCTGACGCCGATGATGGGGTCGCAACATGAACCCCCTCTGAACGGCCTCAGGCCAGGGCCGCGCGCGCCGCCAGCCGCGCCTCCTTGCGTAGCGCCACGGGCCGCACCGCGGCCAGGTCGAGCTTGTCGGCGCCCACGAAGCGCTGCAGGTTCGCGAGCCCGCGCCCCAAGGCGGCGCCGAAGGCGGCGTCGTCGCCGGTGGCGGGGTCCTCGAGCCAGAAGCCCAGCACCTGCAGGGTGCCGCTCGTGCGGTCGAGCTTGAGGTCGGCGCGCGCCACCAGCGCGTCGCCGTAGAGGATGGGCAGCACGTAGTAGCCCCAGCGCCGCTGCGCCTGCGGCTTGTAGACCTCCCACACGTAGTCGAAGCCGAACAGCTTGGTGGCGCGGCCGCGCGCCGACACCGGGTCGAGCGGCGCCAGGAACGTCACGGCGTCTAGCGTGGTCTCGCCGAGCGGGCGCCAGGCGGCGGGCACGCAGCCCCGCATGAGCTCGTCGAGCAGCGGCAGCTCGCGGGTGAGCAGGTAGTGGGTGCCGCGCTGGCCCTCCACCGTCACCTCGCTGACCAGGCCGTCGGCCACGAGCTCGGCGAGGCGCTGGCGCGTGGGGCCGACCTTGGTGGGGCCGGGCATGGGGAAGCAGCGGCTGCCGTCGTGCAGGCCGTGGAACGCCACGGCCTTGAGCACCATGAAGCGTTCGGCCTCGTCGCGCGGCGCCTCGCGGACGAGCTCCGCGGGCGCGATGCGCTCCGTGAGGTCGTAGCTGCGCTCGAAGCGCTCGCGGCCGCTGATCATGGCCTCGCCCACGCGCCACAGGTGGTAGAGCGCCACCGCGCTGTCCTTGCGGCCGCGGTAGCTGCTCACGCGGGCGCGCTCCTTCGTCTCGAAGTCGCGGTTGCTGACCGGCCCGCGCTCGCGCAGCACCGCGCGCATCTCGTCGAGGACGCCGGCGTGGGTCTCGGCCCAGCTCACGAGCTCGGGGTGGCGCGCCGCCTCGCGCATGTAGCTCCGGAAGTAGGGCAGCTCCTCCATGGGGCGCACCGCCAGCCAGCCGCCCCAGTCGAAGAACCTGCGCTCGCCGTAGGCCAGCGCCTGCCACCCCTCGGGCTGGTAGCCGGCCACGCGGGCGTGCAGCATCAGGTCCTGGCTGCGGGCGGTGATGTTCAGGGGGTCGAGCTGCAGGTTCTCGACGGCGCGCATGGCCTGCTCGGTGCCGCCCACGCCCTCCCAGCGGCGCCCGGGCCACAGCCCCTGACGACCCAGGACGAAGCGGCGGGCGACCTGCTGCGGGATGGCGCGTCGGGTGGTCATGCTGGCGATTCTACGGGCTCAGCCGCAGCCCCCCGGTGGGGCGTCGCCGGCGAGGCGGGAGCAGCACCAGGAGGGCGCCTACGAGGAGGGCGAGGGCCCCGAGCAGCGCCGCGGCCCAGCGCCGACTCGGGCGCGGACCCATCTCGACGCGCTCGCGCCGGCCTCCGGGCATGCTCGATGATAGGCGCGGCTCGCTGTGCCCGTCGCGCAGCCGAACGTGACCTGCCGGTACTAAGCTTCGGCGACCCGACGCGCGCGGCGTCCTCGGCTGGCCGAGCTGCCCCGGGGTGCCGGAGCGCCAATCCAAGGGCGGCGGAAGGGGTGCCACGTGGCTCGCTTCGAAGGGAAAGTCGCGCTGGTGACGGGCGGGGCCAGCGGCATCGGCCTCGCCACGGTGGAAGGCCTGGCGGCCGAGGGCGGCGTCGTCGTGATCGCCGACGTGCAGGACGACAAGGGGCAGCAGGTGGCCGAGCGGCTCTCGGGCCAGGGGCGCAAGGTGAGCTACAAGCACCTCGACGTCTCGAGCGAGGCCGAGTGGGAGAAGGTGATCGGCGAGGTGGTGGCCGAGCACGGCGCGCTCCACATCCTGGTCAACAACGCCGGCATCGGCGACAACGAGGCCATCGAGGTGACGAGCAAGGAGACCTACGACCGCGTCATCGCCATCACCCAGACCTCGGTGTTCCTGGGCCACAAGGCGGCCTCGGCGGCGCTGAAGGCGTCGGGCAACGGCGCGGTGGTGAACACCAGCTCGATGTTCGGCATCGTGGGCGGCTTCGGCACCAGCCCCGCCTACCACGCCGCCAAAGGCGCGGTGCGCCTGCTGACCAAGAGCACCGCGCTGGCGTGGGCCAAGGAGGGCGTGCGCGTCAACTCGATCCACCCCGGCTTCGTCGACACGCCCATCCTCGGCGAGACCGACCGCAAGATGCTGGCCGACATCACCCCCATGGGGCGCATCGCGCGCCCCGAGGAGCTGGCGGCGGGCATCCTGTTCCTGGCCTCCGACGACGCCTCGTTCATGACCGGCGCCGAGCTGGTCATCGACGGCGGCTACACCGCCGGCTGAGCGCCGCACGGCCGCCGGCGTCGGGCGCGACACGCGCGCGGCGCGCGGCGGCGTGCCATGCTCGACGCCATGGCGAAGAAGATCGGCTTCCTCTCGTTCGGCCACTGGGCGCCCTCGCCGCACTCGCAGACGCGCTCGGCCTCCGACGCGCTGCTGCAGTCCATCGACCTGGCGGTGGCCGCCGAGGAGCTGGGGGCCGACGGCGCCTACTTCCGCGTGCACCACTTCGCGCGGCAGCTGGCCTCGCCGTTCCCGCTGCTGGCGGCCGTCGGGGCGCGCACGCGGCGCATCGAGATCGGCACCGCCGTCATCGACATGCGCTACGAGAACCCGCTCTACATGGCCGAGGACGCCGGCGCCGCCGACCTCATCGCCGGCGGGCGCCTGCAGCTGGGCATCAGCCGCGGCTCGCCCGAGCAGGTGATCGACGGCTGGCGCTACTTCGGCTACCAGCCCGCCGAGGGCGAGAGCGACGCCGACATGGCGCGGCGCCACGCCGAGGTGTTCCTCGACGTGATCCGCGGCGAGGGGTTCGCGCAGCCCAACCCCACGCCGATGTTCTCCAACCCGCCGGGGCTGCTGCGCCTGGAGCCGCACTCGCCGGGCCTGCGCGAGCGCATCTGGTGGGGCGCCGGCTCCAACGCCACCGCCGCCTGGGCCGGGCGCCTGGGCATGCACCTGCAGACCTCGACCCTCAAGTGGGACGAGTCGGGCGAGCCGCTGCACCTGCAGCAGGCCGAGCAGATCCGCGTGTTCCGCGAGGCGTGGAAGGCGGCGGGCCACGCGGGCGAGCCGCGCGTGTCTGTGAGCCGCAGCGTCTTCCCGCTGGTCGACGAGCGCGACCACGCCTACTTCGGGCGCGAGCGCAGCGACACCGACAAGATCGGCTACATCGACGCCGGGACGCGCGCGGTGTTCGGGCGCAGCTACGCCGCCGAGCCCGACGCGCTGGTGGAGCAGCTGGCGCAGGACGAGGCCATCGCGGCGGCCGACACGCTGCTGCTGACGGTGCCCAACCAGCTGGGGGTGGAGTACTGCGCGCACGTGATCGAAGCGGTGCTCGAGCACGTGGCGCCGGCGTTGGGCTGGCGGTAGGGCGAGCCTAGCGGGTCGCGCCGGCACGGCCTTGGGTGGGCAGCCGCGGACCGTTCCTTCGCGCGGCGCTCCATCGGTGCGGGTTACGATCGGGACGTTTCGGACGATGAGGCGCGCACCCGTGGCCGCGGGCGCTCGCGGCGGCAGCGCCTGTCGGAGCGCGTAGGGCAGCGGGGGAAGGAACCCGATCTGATGCGTTCTAGGACCTACCCGACCCACGTGCTGGCGCTGAGCGCGCTGTTGGCGCTGGCCGCCTGCGGCCCGACCCCGCTCGCGACCGTGGCGTTCACCTCGCACGCCGACGGCGCCGTGATCCTCGGCGACCGCACGCTCACGCTCTCGGCCGACCTCTCCCACGTCTCGCACGGCGCCACCATCACCGTGAGCGGCGACGCGCTCATCCACGGGATGGAGCGGAGCGGCGACGTCCTCGAGCTCGACGTGACGCTGAAGGACAACGCGAACACGATCACCGTGACGGTCGCGGGCCCGGGCGAGCCGGCGCCCGCCACCGCCACCATCCTGCTCCACTACCCGTTCGTCACGCTCGGGCGGCAGCAGGCCGCGAGCACCGTCATCGGCCAGCGCGGCTTCGACGCCACCGACGAGGCCGCGGACGACAAGCGCTTCCTCGCGCCGCGCGGCAGGCCCGTCGTGGCCGACGGCGTGCTGTACCTGCCGGACTACGGGGCCGGGCGCGTGATGGGCTACCTCCAGGTCCCTACCGCCAACGACGCCGCGGCCGACTTCGTGCTCGGCAAGGCGGCCTTCGAAGACACGGGCTCCACCATCGGGCCGGCCGCCTTCTCCGGGCCCCAGACGCTCGAGTCCGACGGCCAGCGGCTCTTCTCCCTCGACTACCACTGGAACCGCATCCTGGTCTACGAGGAAGCGCCCGCGACGAGCGGTGCGGCCGCCACCCACGTGATCGGTCAGGCGGGCTTCACGAGCAGCGACGGTGGCGCAACGGCGACCCGCTTCGACTCGGTCGAGGGCTTCACCATCGGTGGCGACCGGCTCATCGTGGCCGACTCCGGTAACAACCGCGTCCTGATCTGGAACAGCGTGCCTACGGAGGTCGACACGCCCGCGGACCTGGTGCTGGGCCAGGCCGACATGGGGTCGAACGCCGCGAACGGGGGCGGAAGCGTCGGCCCGTCCGGCTTGCATTACCCGAGCGACGTGTGGAGCGACGGCACGCGGCTGGTGGTCGTCGACATGAACAACCACCGGGTGCTCGTCTGGAACAGCTTCCCCACCGTCGACGACGCTCCGGCGGACGTCGTGCTCGGGCAGGTGGACTTCACGAGCAACGGCGCCGGCCAGACCGCTTCCGGCCTGAACGGTCCCTACGGCGTGCACAGCAACGGCAACCAGTTGTTCGTAGCGGACGCGTCCAACAACCGAGTGCTCGTCTGGAACGGCTTCCCGACCGAGAACGGCCAGGCCGCGGACGTGGTGCTCGGGCAGCCCGACTTCGATGGCTGGTCTCCGAGCACGAGCGTCACGGGCCTGAGGTTCCCGACGAGCGTCTACGGTCACGGGAACCAGCTCTTCGTGGGTGACCTCGGCAACCAACGGTACGTGCTGTTCGAAGGCGCGGACCCCTGACGCTGGCTGCGACGCAGGAGCGCGTCGACGCGCTCCTGGCCGGGTCGGACCCCACCCGACACGCGGGAGGAACGGGCCTAACGGCCGCCTGGCTCGAGAGCCCGCTCGGTCCGATGCTCGCGGTGTCCGACGAGCGGGCGCTGGTGATGCTGGAGTTCTGGGAGCGGCGCGGGCTGGTCGAGGCGGTCGAGGGGTTGACGCGGACCGCGCCCGTCGTTCCCGGGCGCAGCGCGCCCATCGACAGCGTCGAGCGCGAGCTGAGCGACTACTTCGCCGGGCGGCGAGGCGAGTTCGCCACGCCCCTGGCGCTGGCGGGCAGCGCCTTCCAGCTCCGCGTGTGGGACGAGCTGCGGCGCATCGCGCCGGGCCGGACGCTCTCCTACCTGGGGCTCGCGCAGCGCCTGGGCGACCCCAGGGCGGTGCGGGCCGTGGCCCAGGCCAACGGCGCCAACCGGCTGGCTGTGGTGGTGCCGTGCCACCGCGTCATCGCTGCCGACGGCGGGCTCACGGGCTACGCCGCCGGCGTGGAGCGTAAGCGCTGGCTGCTCGAGCACGAGCGGGCGCGGTTCGGCGACAGCGCGGGCCGGCTGTTCTAGGCGCCCGCGCGGGCCGGCTGTTCTAGGCAGGCCGCGCGGGCTCGGCCGTGCCGGCGCGCTTGCTCGGGCGCCGCAGGCGGAACACCTCGCCGAGCGCGGCGTACTCGTCGCGGCCGAGGCGCGCCACGGGCCCGAAGCGCTCGGCGTCCACCAGGCCGTCGGCCGCCAGCAGGTCGGTTCGCACGTGCACGCGTAGCACGTGGCCCAGCACCATGGTCGCCGGCGAGCCCTCCACCGGCACGACCTGGCTGACGCGCGCCTCGAGGGCGGCCGGCGCGGCGGCCACGCGGGGCGGGGCCACCTCGACCGACGGCGCGGTGGCGAGGCCCGCGAGCGCGAACTCGTCGACGTCGGGAGCGACCATCGCCGAGGTGGCGTTCACGGCCTCCGCCAGCTGGCGGTCGGCCAGGTTCACCACGAACTCGCCCGTGGCCAGCGCGTTCGCGAGCGTGTCCTTCGCCTCGCCGCCGGGGCGGTCGCCGGCGGCGAACATCACCGTGGGCGGCCGCCCCGTCAGCAGCGTGAAGAACGAGAAGGGCGCCAGGTTGGGGACGCCGGCGGGCGACAGGGTGCTGACCCAGGCGATGGGCCGCGGCGCCACCAGGCCGGTGAGCAGGCGGTAGGCGGTACGGCCGTCGAGGTCGGCGAGGGCGACGCTGGTGGTCGGCGGCGGGGCGTCCGCTGCGCGCGCCGGGGCGCCGGCGGCCTGGACCGCGCGCGCGTCGCTGCCGGCCTCAGCCATCCACCAGCCCGCGCAGCATGGCGTTCACCGCGTCGACCTCGTCCTGGTTCACGCTGTGCCCGAAGCCGGGGTAGATGCGCTTGTCGACCTGGGCGCCCAGGCGGGCGAGCACCTCCTCGGTCTCGTGCACGCGCTCCACGGGGATGTGGGGGTCGACGTCGGAGCAGCCCAGGAAGACGGGCGTGCCGCCGAGGGAGCCTTCGTAGTCGCGCGGCGTGCCCTCGGGGCCGATGAGCCCGCCCGACAGCGCCGCCAGCCCCCCGAAGCGCTGGGCGTGGCGCGCCAGGTACTCGCTGGCCAGGCAGGCGCCCTGCGAGAAGCCCAGCAGCACGATGCGCTCGCGCGGCACGCCGGCGGCCACCACCTCCTCGACCGCGCCGTGGACCGCCGCCAGCGCCGAGCTCAGCCACGGCTCGTTGCGCTCCATGGGCGCCATGAACGAGTAGGGGTACCAGGTGTTGTGGCGCGCCTGCGGCGCCACGTAGGCCACGCCCGGCGCCTCGAGCGCCGACGCCAGGCTCAGGATGCCGGGGGCGCTGTCGCCGCGGCCGTGCACCATCACGACCGCGGCCTGGGCCGACTCCAGCGGGGCGCCGGCGCGGGCGGCGATGGTGGGTTCGTGGAGCTCGTTCACGCTGCTACCTCCAGGTCCGCGGCCTGCGCGTCGTCGGCGCCCGGCGCGCGCCACGGCTCCACCGTCAGCGGCGGCAGCGCCCCCTCGATCTGGGCGCGGTGCGGCTCGAGCCACTTGGGCAGCATCAGGCGCGCGCCCAGCTCCTCGACCGGCTCGTCGACCGCGAAGCCGGGGCCGGCCGTGGCGATCTCGACGATGTGGCCGTCGGGGTCCTGCGCGTAGACGCTCTTGAAGTAGGTGCGGTCCATGACCGGCGAGGGGCGCAGGCCCGCCACCAGCAGGCGCTCGCGCAGCTCGAGCTGCTCGGCGTCGCTGGCCACGTTCAGGGCGATGTGGTGCGTCTGGCCGGCGCCCATACGGGTGGGCAGGGCGCGCTGGGCGTCGAGCTGGAAGTAGGTGACGAGCGTGCCGGGCGCGCCGTCGCCCACGCCCCAGTACCAGTGCTTGGAGCTCGGGTCGTCGAAGTTGTAGGTGCGCTTCACGAGGCGCATGCCCAGCAGGCCGGCGTAGAAGTCGTTCGTGCGCTCGACGTCGGAGCCGATGACGCTGATGTGGTGCATGCCGGCCGTGAGCGCCATGTCGGGGGTGATCGCCGGCACCGGCTCGGGGTGGGTGTCGGCGTCGATGCGTGCGCGGTCGCGGTTGGCGCGCACCATGCTCGCGGGCGGCTGCCGGTCGCTGGTGCCGAGGGCGTCCGCCGGCTCGTCGACCGTCCAGCCCGGGCCGCGTGTGGCGAGCTCCACGATGGTGCCCTCGGGGTCGCGGAAGTAGAGCGACTCGAAGTAGTGGCGGTCGAGCGGCCCGTTGACGTTGACCCCCAGGTCGGTCAGGTAGCGCTTCCACTTGCGCAGCGCCTTGCCGTCCTGCACCGTCAGGGCGTAGTGGTGGGTGCCGCCCATGCCGGGGCGGCCCTGCGGCACGCCGGGCATGGCGAAGAAGGTGAGGACGCTGCCGGGGCTGCCGTGCGCGTCGCCGAAGTAGAGGTGGTAGCTGGACGGGTCGTCGAAGTTGACGGTGCGCTTCACCAGCCTGAGGCCCATGACACGCGTGTAGAAGTCCACTGTGCGCTGGGCGTCTGCCGCGATCAGGGTGATGTGGTGGATGCCGTTCACGTTCATCTGCGACCTCCGGGGTCGGTGCCTGGGCGGGGGTGGCCTCAGGCTAGCGTGGCTTTAGGACTTAAGTGTCCTCGCGTGAGAAAGCGCGCCTCAGCGGGTCGCGCGGTCCAGCTTCCCGAGCAGCCGCATCAGCTCTCGTCGTTCGGGTTCGGTGAGCGTCGCCATGCGCGCCTCCTGCCACGCTTCGTGGGCGGGCACGACCTCGGCGTAGAGCGCGCGCCCGGCCTCGGTGAGGAACAGGTGCTTGCAGCGCCCTTCGCGCCGCCGCTCCACCAGCCCCTTGCGCTCGAGCCCGCTCAGCAGCTGCGACAGGTTGCCCTGCGTGACGAGCAGCCGCTCGGCGAGGTCCTGCTGCGTGATGCCGCGGGCCGAGCCCAGTTGCGCCAGCACGTCGAACTGCGCGTGGCTGAGGTCGTGCGCGCGCAGGCGCTCGGCGGCCGCGCGGTGGTTGCGAGCCACGATCCGCGCCATGCGCATCCAGGCCACCAGGCCGTGGGGGAAGGAGGTGCGCGGCGGGACATGGTCGGACACGGGCACAGTTTAGGGCTAAAGTGTCGGGCTGTCAATAGGCCCTGTGCCGTCTAGGGCAGGCCGTTGGACGCGGGCGTCCAGCGGTCGGGGGCTACGCTCCGCCGGCTAGCGGCGCTCCCGCCTCGGCGAGGCTGGCGTCGCGGGCGCTCCAGCCAGCGGGGAACGCGAGCTCCCAGCTGCCGACGAAGGCAGCCGGCCACGGGACGTTCTGCCGTCGTCGACCGGCGCGCCGGCCTGCCACATTGAGGTCAGTGGGCCAGCGCTCGGCCGCCGCTACGGGCGGGGGCGCTGGCGGAAGGAGGAGGTAGATGCAAGCGCTGAAGGACAAGGTCGCCATCGTCACGGGCGCCGCCATGGGGATGGGCGAGGCCACGGCCCGCCTGTTCGCGCGCGAGGGCGCCAAGGTCGTGGTGGCCGACTTCAACGACGAGAAGGGCGAGGCGGTGGCGGCGTCGATCCGCGAGGCGGGCGGCGAGGCCACCTTCGTCCACGTCGACATCTCGAAGGCCGACGAGGTGGAGGCCATGGTGCGCGCCACCGTGGACGCCTACGGGCGCCTCGACGTGGCGATCAACAACGCCGCGCTCACGCCCGACGACAAGCCCGTCCACGAGTTCGACGAGGAGTACTGGGACCGCCTGATGGCCGTCGACCTCAAGGGCACGGCGTTGTGCCTCAAGTACGAGCTCCGGCAGCTGCGCGCCCAGGGCGGCGGCGGCTCGATCGTCAACGTCTCCTCGGTGAGCGGCTTCCGCCCGCAGCCCGCGAACGTGGCGTACGTGGCGGCGAAGCACGGCGTCAACGGCCTCACCAAGGTGGCGGCGCTCGAGAACGGCGAGCTGAACATCCGCGTGAACACCGTGGCCCCGGGCGCCATCGACACGCCGATGCTGCGCGGCGCCCTCGAGCAGTTCGGCCTCGACCCCGAGACCTACGCCCCGCAGCTCAGCCTGCTGAACCGCTTCGCGCGCGCCGACGAGGTGGCGCAGGCGAACCTGTGGCTAGCCTCCGACCTGTCGTCGTACGTCACCGGCACGGTCATCCACGTGGACGCGGGGTACGTGCAGGGCCGCTGAGCCCCTCCGGGTCGTAGCTCGCCGACTGGTGGCGGAAGTACGCCTCGAACAGCTCGGCGTAGTGCCCGCCGGCCGCCAGCAGCTCGTCGTGGGTGCCCTCCTCGAGGATGCGTCCGTGGCTCAGCACGATGATGCGGTCGGCGGAGCGCACCGTCGAGAGGCGGTGGGCGATCACGATCGAGGTGCGCCCCTTCAGCACCGTCTCGAGACCCTCCTGGATCTGCGCTTCGGTGAGCGGGTCGATGCTGGCGGTGGCCTCGTCGAGGATCACGATGGCGGGGTCCTTGAGCAGCACGCGCGCCAGCGCCACCAGCTGCCGCTGGCCCATGCTGATGCCGCGCCCGCCCTCGCTGATCTCGGTGTCGAGGCCCGCCGGCAGCGAGTCGAGCCAGTCGCCGCCCGCCACGTTGCGCGCCGCCGCCAGCACCTGCTCCTCGCTGGCGTCCTCGCGGCCGTAGCGGATGTTGTCGCGGATGGTGCCCGTGAACAGGTAGGGCGTCTGCTGTACGACGCCCAGCTGGCGCCGGTAGCTCACCAGGTCGAAGCTGCGGATGTCTAGGCCGTCGATCAGCAGCTCGCCCTTCTCGAACTCGTAGCCGCGCGCGATGAGCTTGCCGAGGCTCGACTTGCCGGCGCCCGTGTGGCCCACCAGCGCCACCGTCTGGCCGGCGGGGATCACCAGGTCGAAGCCTTGCAGCACGGGCGAGCCAGGCTTGTAGGCGAAGTGCACGTTCCTGAACTCGATGCGGCCCTCGAGCTCGGGCACCGGCTCGGCGCCCGTCTGCACCACCTGCGGCTCGGTGTCCATCAGCGCGAAGACGCGCTCGCTGGCCGCCAGCCCGTCCTGGAACTGGCTCCAGAACGAGGCGATGCTCGTGAGCGGGAACCAGAACAGCGCCAGGCTCTCGGCGAACAGGAACCACTCGCCGCGCGTCACGGCGCCCGCCAGCACCGCGCTGCCGCCGTAGTAGAGGACCACCACGGTGCCTAAGCCCGCGATGAAGCCCAGCACCGGGAAGATGCTCTGCAGCACCAGCCCCTGCTTGAGCCCCAGGCGGTACGCCTCGGCGTTGACGCGCTCGAAGTCGGCGTGCAGCGCCGCCTCCTGACGGAACGCCTTGGCCACGCCGATGCCGGTGATCGACTCCTGGATGTTGGCGTTCACCTCGGCCTTCACGCGCTTGGCCTGGCGGCTGGTGCGACGCGCGATCCAGCGGAACGCCAGCGCCGCGCCCAGGATGACGGGCGTGATGGCGGTGGTGATCAGCGCCAGGCGCACGTTGATGGAGAAGAGGATCACGAACACGATGGCCACGATCAGCACCTCGCTGATCAGCCCCAGCGTGAGCGTGACGACGTTGGAGAAGTCCTGGGTGTCGGAGGTCACGCGGCTCACCACGCGGCCCGTGGAGTAGTCGTCGTAGAACGCCATGTCGCGCTCCACGGCGGCGTCGAACACGTCCTCGCGCAGGGTCAGCACCACGTCGCCCACCACGCGCGCGGTGATCGCCTGCCGCAGGAAGTTGAAGGTCCAGGCGAGGCCCGCGGCGGCCACCATCAGCAGCAGGACCGGGAGGTTGGCGTTGAACACCTCCACCCCTTGCGCGCCGCGCGCGAGGGCGCCGTCGATGCCGCGGCTGGTGAGCACCGGCAGCAGCGCCAGCGCCGCCGCGTTGAGGGCGATGAGCAGCGCCACGAACAGCATCTTGCCCAGGTGCGGGCGGAAGTAGCCGACGATGCGCCGGAGGAGCTGCGCGTCGGAGTAGTTGCGGTCGTACTCTTCGCCGGTCAGGCCGCCCAGGATGAAGCCCATCAGTCGTACCTCTGGAAGATGCGCTGGTACAGCTCGTTGCGCTCGAGAAGCTCGGCGTGCGTGCCCTGGTCCACCAGGCGCGAACGGTCGAGCATGATGATGCGGTCCGCGCGCCGGATCTGCGACAGCCGGTGGGTGATCACCAGCGAGGTGCGCCCCTTGAGCACGGCGTTGATGGCCGTCTGGATCTCGTCCTCGGTGGCCGAGTCGATGGCGCTGGTGGCGTCGTCGAGGATCAGGATGCGCGGGTCGGTGAGCAGGGCGCGCGCGATGGCCAGGCGCTGGCGCTGGCCGCCCGACAGGGTGGCGCCGCGCTCGCCGATCACCGTGTCGTACCCCTGCGGCAGCTCGGTGATGAAGCCGTGCGCCTGCGCCGCCTTGGCGGCCGCCACCACCTGATCGAAGGTGGCGCCGGGCAGCCCGAAGGCGATGTTGTCGCGCACCGAGCGGCTGAACAGGAACACCTCCTGCTCGATGACGCTGATCTGCTGCCGCAAGGACTCCATGTTCCAGTCGCGCACGTCGATGCCGTCGACCAGCACGCGGCCCGAGTCGACGTCGAAGGTGCGGTTCACGAGCTTGGTGAGGGTGCTCTTGCCCGAGCCCGTCTGGCCCACGATGGCGACCGTCTCGCCCGGCCGCGCGTGGAAGGTGAAGCGTTCCAGGGTGGGCGCCTCGGCGCCGGGGAAGGTGAAGGTGACGTCCTCGAAGCGGATGTCGCCCTTCATCACGCCCGCGTAGCCCTCGGGGTTCTCGTCGAGCTCGGTCTCCTCGTTGATCAGCGCCAGCGTGCGGCGCGCGCCCGCCAGGCCCATCTGCACCATGGCGAAGGTGAAGATCGACAGGTCGGCCGGCCCGCGCAGCACGCCCACCAGGCCGATGACGGCGACGAGCTCGCCCACGCTGATCGACCCCTGGCCGAGCAGCAGCAGGCCGTGGCCGAAGGTGGCCGCGAAGGTGAGCCACACCAGCAGGTAGGGCAGGTAGCGCGCCTGCACGTCGCCCTGGCGCACGAACTGGTCGCGGAAGGCGCGCGCGTTCTGGGCGAAGCGGCGGCGCTCGTACGGCTCGGCGGCGGCGGCCTTGACGAGCTCGATGCCGGCGATGGTCTCGTTGAGCCCGGCGCTCAAGTGGCCGAACGCCTCGCGCATGGCGGTGGACACCGGGTCGAGGCGCGCCGAGTAGCGCCTGAGCGCCCAGGCGAACGCCGCTACGAACAGCAGCGGGAAGAGCAGCATGCGCACGTCGATGGCGGCGATGAACACCAGCGGCGTGACGAGGTTGATGAGGCTGTCGAGGATCAGCTGCACGCCGGGGCTGAACATCAGGTTCAGCTGCCGCACGTCGTCGGCGGCGCGCGCCATGACGTCGCCCACGCGCTGCCGGTCGTGGAACGCCTGGCTCTTGCCGAGCAGGCTGGTGGTGAGCTCGGAGCGCGCGTCGCGCTCGAGGCGCTGCGCCAGGCGCTCGATGGAGTTGATGGTCCCGAAGTCGGCGAGGCCGCGCGCGAACACCACGCCCATCAGCAGGAGGCTCAGGGTGAGGAGCGCCTGGCCGGCGTCGGGCCGGTCGACGGCGTCGAACGCCAGGCCGGCGATGCGCGGCACCAGCGAGGAGCAGATGGCGAAGGCCAGGGTGCTGAGGACGAAGCCCACGAGCAGCAGCGGGTAGCGCGAGACGTGGGAGACGATCCAGCGGACCGGGGTGCTGGTGTCGTAGGTGTGCGCGGAGTCGACGCGGAACTCGCTGGTGGGGGTGGAGGCCGCGGGGGTGGTCATGGGGGCATTGTGGCAGGTGGGGTGAGGTCGGGGAAGTAGAGCTCGCAGCCCGGCTAACGGCGCGTCGCTCAGCCGCGGACCAGGCGTTCCAGAGCTTCCATGAACTCGTCGTCGACGGGGTCGCCGATGTGCCGCACGTTCCAGAGCCCGCTCTCCCTGACCGCCTTGGCCGGCGCGTGCCTTCCGAGCCATCCTGCGGTGGCTGCCGAACCGAGGCGCCGGTCCGAGAGCATGCCGATGGCGTTCCGTTCGACGAAGCCCCGCATGCTGTTGGGACCCGGGTCGTCGAGCACGGGTACGTAGGTCACGAGGAGGTCGGCGAGGTAGCGCGTCACGCGTTCCTCGTGCTCACGCTCGGTCGCCCGCACCTCGCGGCCTGCCGAAGCCCCCACTCCCCAGGTGGCGAGCTCGATGCCGTCTCGCGCGATGAGGGCGCCGCCCACGTGCTTGCGGAAGACCGAGCCGCGGTGGTTGCCGGAACCGTTCTCCTGGCCCCGGTGTTGGGCGAGGCGGCCCCAGAGCGTGGAAGCGGAGCCGGTGTTGAGCGCGTGCGTCCCGACTCGCACCAGCCGGCCGGGTAGGTCGGGGACCGGGCTCGGCTCGCTGGGGTCGACGAAGAAGTAGACCCCTCGCGCTGGCCACGCTAGGCGACCGGTGCAACCGCCTAGGCGGCGTAGGCCGAACCGGTCGCCCATCCGCCCCACTAGCGCGTGGAGGTCGCGGATCGAGTCGGACGCGTACGCGGTCACCGGGCGTTCTGGCGCGTCAGCCAAGCCAGCTGCTCACCGATGCGCATCCCGGCCATGGGCACGACGACCTCAACGTCGCGCGCGCGGAGCGGCGGCATGAGGCCTTCCCGGTACTTGGCGCCCGCGAGGAACAGCACCGTGTCTCCGGGTGCGACGACGCGCTCCAGCTGGGCGGTGACCTTCCGCGCCCACTCGCGCCGCTCGCGAGATGGCATGTCGTTCAACGTCATCTCGTAGGGCTCGACGACGGTGTGCGGGGCGAGGAGGCCGTGCTTGGCCGACAGTACGTACCAGCTTCCTGCGTTGCTCATCGCGTACCGCTTGGCCTTCTCGAACAGCGCCGAGGTGTAGAGGTCGCCGGCGGGCGCCGCGTGGGATCGCTTGGCGCTGACACAGGACACCAGGGCGATGGCCTTCCGTTCGTGTTGCACGTTCGTCCAAGCTTAGCCCGCGTCGCCCTGCTCGTGGCCGGGTGCTCCTTCCCTCGCTTGGATCAACGCGGCCGGGGTAGCCGCTCGGCCAGCTTCTCGAGCACGCTCGCGATGTCGATCCCGGTCGAGCGGCAAGCGACCAGGGCGTGGTAGATCAGGTCAGCCGCTTCCTCTGCGGCTCGTTCCGGGTCCTCGTCCGCGCAAGCCACAGCGAGCTCCGTGGCTTCCTCTCCCAGCTTCTTCAGCCGAAGGTTCCGATCGTGGAGGAGCTTCGCCGTGTAGCCTCCGCCCTCCGGCTCGCGCGCCCGATCTAGGATCACGTCGTTCAGAGCCGGCAGCGCCGGCGGGGCCCCGAAGCAGCTACGGCTGCCGGTATGGCAAGTAGGCCCGCTCGGAACCACCAACGCCAGCAGTGCGTCGGCGTCGCAGTCTCCATGCAGGGACACCAACCGCAACGTGTTGCCGCTCGTCTCGCCCTTCTTCCACAAGCCTTGGCGCCTTCGCGACCAGAACCACACCTCGCCCTCCTCGAGCGACGTCTCCACGGCCGCGACATCGGCGTAACCGACCATCAGGACCTCGCCCGTGTACGCGTCCTGAGCCACCTGTGGCACGAGGCCGCCGTGTTTGTCGAAGTCGAGGCGTGCCACGTCCTCGCGGTTGGAGATGCGGTTCCTGGACGACGGGGAGGGTTCAGCCAGCATCGGAGCCCTCCAGAGCGGCGCGGAGCTCTGACGCGATGCCTGCGTTCGTGGCCACCGCGCTCCCGCCCAGGTGCGTGCGCGCGCCGCGCCAGTCGGTGAACACACCCCCCGCCTCCTCGACGATCGGCTTCAGCGCCGCGCTGTCCCACGCCTCTAGCGTCGGGTCGAGCATCGCCTCCGCGCGGCCCGTGGCCACGAGCGCGTAGCCGTAGCAGTCGCCCCAGGTGCGCGTCATGCCGGCGCGCACGCGCACGCGGTCCCACGCCTCGCCGCGGCCCGCCGCCTCGAACAGCGCCGGGTCGGTGGCGCACACCAGCGCCTCCGACACCCGCGCCGTCTCCGACACGCGCGCGCGGCGCCCGTCGAACCAGCAGCCCTCTCCGCGCGCGGCCCACACCGTCTCGTTGAGGGCGGGGAAGTGGAGCACGCCCAGCACGGCGTCGCAGTCCTCCTCCAGCGCCAGCATCACGCCGTAGAGGGGCACGCCGTGCACGAAGCTGCGCGTGCCGTCGATGGGGTCGACGATCCAGCGGCGGCGCGCGCCGGGGTTCAGCTCGCCGAGCTCCTCGCCCAGGAGGCCGTCCGTCGGGAAGCGCTCCGTGATGGCGGCACGCACCAGCGCCTCGGCCTCGCGGTCGGCGGCCGTGACCGGCGAGAGGTCGCGCTTCGCCTCCACGCGGGTGCCGGTCTGGAAGTAGCGGAGGGTGACGCGGCCGGCACGCCAGGCGGTCTCGACGGCGAACTCGAGTTGCAGGGCTAGGGGGGTGCGGCTCATGCTGCGCTCTCCTCGGGGGTGCGGATTCCCGCACGGGTCAGGGCGGCCTTCACGGCCGTGGCGGTGGTGGTGCCGTCGTGGAAGATGCCGGCGGCCAGGCCGGCCGCGGTGCGGGTGCGCGTGAACAGCTCCACGAAGTGCTCGGGGCTGCCTGCGCCGCCGCTGGCCGTAACGGGGACGGTCACGGCGCGCGCCACGCTGTCGGTGAGCTCGAGGTCGAAGCCGTCGCGGCGGCCGTCGCGGTCGATGCTGGTGAGGAGCACCTCGCCCGCGCCGCGCGCCGCGCACTCGCGCGCCCAGGCGGTCGCTTCGCGGCCGGTGGGGCGCCGGCCGCCGGCCACGCACACCTCGTAGGTCAGCCCGTCCGCGCCGCGGCGCGCGTCGATGCTCGCCACCAGGCGCTCGCTGCCGAACTCGCGCGCGGCGGCGCTCAGCAGCTCGGGGTCGTCGACGATCGCCGAGTTGACGGCCACCTTGGCGGCGCCGGCCGCGAGCGCCTCCTCGATGTCCTCGAGCGAGCGCACCCCGCCGCCGATCGTCACCGGGACGCTCACGGCGCCGGCGGCGCGGCGCACGGCCGCCAGGAAGGCGGCGCGCCCTCCGGGGTCGCCGTCGATGTCGAGGAACACCAGCTCGTCGGCGCCGGCAGAGGCGGGTCCGGCCACCAGCGCGGCGGGATCGCCCTGGTCGGCCAGGTCCACGAAGCGCGTGCCCTTCACCACGCGGCCCTTGCTGATGTCGTAGCAGACCACCACGCGGCGCGCGCTCACGCGAGCCTCCGGCGCTCGAGCTTGACCGAGCCCTTGGTGCTGAACACCGCGTCGCCGGGCGCCACGGCCTTGGCCAGCGCCAACCCCAGCGCCTTGAAGGCGGCCTCCACCACGTGGTGGCGGTCGGTGCCGCGCAGCACGCGCACGTGCAACGTCATGCGCGCGTTCTCGGCCAGGGAGCGCAGGAAGTGGTCGTAGAGCGAGCTCGGCAGCGGGCCCTCGTAGTAGGAGCGCCCGCCCAGGTCGAGCGCCACCTGCACCATGGCCTCGTCCATCACCACGGTGGCGTCGGCGTAGCGCGTGCAGGCCTCGGGGGTCTCGTCGTGCAGCGCCACGCCCAGCGTGATGGCCACGTCCTCGATCAGGTGGTGGGGCAGGTCGCCCCGCGCCTCGACCGTGAGGCCGAAGCCGGCGTAGCGCCCCAGCACGGTGAGCATGTGGTCGAGGAAGGGGTCGGTGGTGGCGGTGTCGACGCTCGCCGCGGTGGGGGAGGCGTCGAGCGTGACGCTCACGCGCGTCTCGCTGGTCTCTCGGACGATCTCGGTCATGCTGGCTCCTGGAACTCGCGTAGCGCGGCGGCCGGGTCGATGGCGCCGGTGTAGAGGCTCATGCCCAACACGGCGGCGGACACGCCGGCTCGGGCTAGGGCGCGGAGGTCTTCGGTGGTGGTGATGCCGCCGGCCGCCTGCAGCGGGTGGCGGGTGGCGGCCGCCAGGTCGGCGAACAGCGCCGCGTCGGCGCCCGCCAGGCGGCCCTCGCGGCCGACGTCGGTGACCAGCACGGCGGCCAAGGGAAGCTCGTCGCAGGTCGCCAGGAAGTCGCGCGCCGTCAGCGCGGTGCTCGCGGTCCAGCCGCGGCTGACGACCTTGCCGTCCTTCACGTCGCAGGCCACCACCGCGCGCTTGGGGTAGCGCTCGGAGAGGCGCGCCAGCCAGGCGGGCTCCTCCACCGCGCGGGTGCCGACGATGACGCGCGCGGCGCCGGCCGCCAGGTAGCGCTCGGCGGCGGCGTCGTCGCGCACGCCGCCGCCCACCTGGACCGGTACGCCGGCCGTTGCAACGAGGTCGCCGATGAGCTCGAGGTTCGTGCCGTGCCCCAGGGCGGCGTCGAGGTCCACCACGTGGAGCCCCCTGAAGCCCAGGCTCACGAAACGCTGGGCCGTGGAGAGCGGGTCGGGCAGGCTGACGCGCTCGGCGTTCGGGTCGCCGCCCACCAGCTGCACCGTGCGCCCGCCGCGCAGGTCGATGGCTGCCAGGAGCCTCATCGGGGGCTCCTCGCTGGGGTGACGGCTAAGGTCTCATCCAAGGCGGCGAGGAAGCGCTCGAGGAGGGGCCACGGGCCCACCGACACGCGCAACGCGGGGCCGACGCGCGCGAGGTCGGGGAAGGCGCGCACGGCCACGCCGCGGGCGCGGAGCGCGGCGGCCAGGGCGGCGACGGGCTCGGCAGCGAGCGGCACCAGCACGAAGTTGGCTGCGGACGGTAGGGCGTTCAGGCCGCGCAGCCTGAGCTCGGCCGTCAGGCGCTCCCGGTTCGCGATGGTGCGCTCGACGACGTCCTGCACCCACTCCCGCCCCGCGCGCAGCGCGGCCAGCGCGGCCGCCTCCGCGGCCGCCGACACCGCGTAGGGCCCGCGCGCCTTCTCCACCTCGCGGATCAGCTCGGCGGGGCCCAGCGCGTAGCCCACGCGCAGCCCGGCGAGGCCGTGGGCCTTCGACAGGGTGCGCAGCACCAACGTGTTGCCGGCGCAGAGCGCGAGGGCGCCGGCGGCCGCGTCGCGCGCGCCGAGCTCCGCCACCGGCCCGGCGAAGTCGGCGTAGGCCTGGTCGACGAGCACGACGCCTTCCGCCTCCGCGCCCAGGCGCGCCAGCGCACCAGGGTTCAGCGGCTTGCCGGTGGGGTTGTTGGGATCGCACACGTAGGTGACGGCGGCGCGGGTGGCGAGGAGCGCCTCCATGTCCACGTCGAGCGCTTCGGTGACGGGAACGGGCAGCGGCCGCGCGGCGTTCATGCGCGCGAAGAGCGCCACCATGCCGAAGGTGGGGTCGGGGAAGGCCACCGTGGCGCCCGGGTCGCAGAAGGCGCGCACGGCGGCGTCGATCACGCCGTCGAGGCCGGCGCCGGTGGTGACGTTCTCCGGCTCCACGCCGTGCAGTTCCGCGATCGCCTCGCGCAGCTGGCGGGCGTAGACGTCGGGGTAGCGGCTGACCTGCTGGGGGCCGAGGGCGCGCAGCGCCTCCATCACGGTCGGGTTGGGGCCGAAGAGGTTGGTGTTGTCGCTCAGGTCCACGGCCACCGGGGCGCGGCGCGGGTCGTACGGCTCGATGACGCGGTAGGCGGCGCGGAGGCGGGGGGAGGCGG
>JAAYYF010000083.1 GCA_012515535.1 Deinococcales bacterium | reverse complement strand
GGCCACGCGCCGGTCACGCGTCGGCTCCCAGCCACGCCAGCTCGGCGTCCGTGAGGCGTGCCTCCGGGAACGCCGTGCGGCTGGGGTCGAAGGCGGCCAGCAGCTCGGCGGCCGTCAGCTCGGTCGGAGTGGGCACGAGCCCGAGGCCGTGAGCGAGCAGCCCCACCACGCGCTCGGGGCGCACGCCGGCGGCCGCCAGCTCGCGCAGCGTCAGCGAGCCGCGCCGCTTGGCGAGGCGCTCGCCGCCGCCGTCGACCAGCAGCGGCAGGTGCGCGAAGCGCGGCGGCTCCGCGCCCAACGCCGCGTAAAGCAGCAGCTGCGCCGCGGTGCTGGGCAGCAGGTCGGCGCCGCGCACCACCTCGGTGACGCCCATGGCGGCGTCGTCGACCACCACCGCCAGCTGGTAGGCCCACAGGCCATCGGCGCGGCGCACCACCACGTCGCCCACCTCGCGGCGCGCGTCGTACGAGCGCGGGCCGGCGAACAGGTCGTCGAACGTCACCACCACGTCGGGGACCGCGAAGCGCACGCTCGGCGCCTTGCCCGCGGCGCGCTTGGCCGCCGTCAGCGCCACGTTGCGGGCGCGCTCGGCCGCGCCGTACGCCCCCTCGCCGGCGCCCGCGGGGCCGTGCGGCGCGCTCGCCAGCTCGGCGAGGTCCTTGCGCGACAGGTAGCAGTCGAAGGTGAGGCCCTGCGCCGCGAGGCGCTCCAGGGCGGCGGCGTACAGCACGGAGCGCCGGCTCTGCAGGTAGGGGGCGTGCGGGCCGCCGACGTCGGGGCCCTCGTCCCAGTCGAGGCCCAGCCAGCGCAGCTCCTCGAGGTTGCCGGTCACGGCCTCCGGGCGGCTGCGGGGGCCGTCGAGGTCCTCGACGCGCAGCACGAACGCCCCGCCGAGCGCGCGCGCCCGCAGCCACGCCAGGAGCGCGGTGCGGGCGTTGCCCAGGTGCAGCCACCCGCTAGGCGAAGGGGCGAAGCGGCCCCGGTAAGGCCGTTCGCCCCTCACGCTGCCGTCCACGTGGCTCAGGCCTTGCCGGCCCGCTTCATGGCCTCCAGCATGGCGCTGCCCATGTCGGAGGGGGTGTCGGCGACAACCACGCCCGCGGCCTGGAGCGCGGCGATCTTGTCGGCAGCCGTGCCCATGCCGCCCGAGATGATGGCGCCGGCGTGGCCCATGCGCTTGCCCGGCGGGGCGGTGGTGCCGGCGATGAACGCCGCCACCGGCTTGGTCATGTTCTCGGCGATCCAGGCGGCCGCTTCCTCCTCGGCGGTGCCGCCGATCTCGCCGATCATGATCACGCCTTCGGTGGCGGGGTCGTCGTTGTAGAGCTTCAGCACGTCGATGAAGCTGGTGCCGTTGACCGGGTCGCCGCCGATGCCCACCGCGGCCGTCTGGCCGAGGCCGTTGTCGGTCAGCTGCTTGACCGCCTCGTAGGTGAGGGTGCCGGAGCGGCTCACCACGCCGATGCGGCCGGCCTGGTGGATGTAGCCGGGCATGATGCCGATCTTGCACTGGTGCGGCGTGATGACGCCGGGGCAGTTGGGGCCCACCAGGCGCACGGGCTTGCCCTCGAGGTAGCGCTTCACCTTCACCATGTCCTGGATGGGGATGCCCTCGGTGATGGTGACGATGAGCGGGATGCCCGCCTCGGCGGCCTCCATGATGGCGTCGGCCGCGAACGGCGGCGGCACGAAGATCACGGTGGCGTTGGCGCCGGTGGCCTCCACGGCCTCGCGCACGGTGTCGAAGCTCGGCACGTCGACCTGGTAGCGGTCCGGGCGGCCCGGCACGCCCGAGCGGTCGGTCTCGCCCTCGAAGCGCACCGACTGGCCGCCCTTGCCGGGGCGCACGGCGCCGACCACGTTGGTGCCGTAGGCGATCGACTTGTCGGTGTGGAAGGCTCCGGCCTCGCCGAGGCCCTGCACGATCAGCCGGGTGTTGGTGTCGACGAGGATGCTCACTGCACGCCTCCGGTGAGCTCGACGATCTTGCGGGCGCCGTCCTTCATGTCGGTGGCGCTGACGACGTTGAGGCCGGACTCGTCGATGATCTTCCGGCCTAGCTCCACGTTGGTGCCCTCGAGGCGCACCACCAGGGGCACCTCGAGTCCGACCTGCTGCACGGCGGCGACCACGCCGTTGGCGATGGTGTCGCACTTCATGATGCCGCCGAAGATGTTGATGAAGATGCCCTTGACGTTGGGGTCGCGGGTGATGATCTTGAACGCCGCGGTGACGTTCTCGGTGGTGGCGCCGCCGCCCACGTCGAGGAAGTTGGCGGGCTCGCCGCCCACCTGCTTGATCGTGTCCATGGTGGCCATGGCCAGGCCCGCGCCGTTGACGAGGCAGCCGATCGAGCCGTCGAGCTTGATGAAGCTGAGGCCGTACTCGCTGGCCTCGACCTCGGCGGCGTCCTCCTCGCTCAGGTCGCGCATCCCGGTGACGTCCCCGTGGCGGAAGAGGGCGTTGCCGTCGAAGCTCATCTTGCCGTCGAGGGCCATCACGTCGCCGCTCTTGGTGACCACCAGCGGGTTGATCTCGACCATGTCGGTGTCCAGGCCGACCGCCAGCCCGGCGAGCGCCTTGACGAAGCGCGCGCCGTTCTTGTGGGCGGCGCCCGCCAGCCCGAGGCCGAACGCCAGGCGGCGCGCCTGGAAGTCGAGCAGGCCCACGGCCGGGTCGATGGTCTCGCGCAGGATCTTCTCGGGCGTCTCGGCGGCCACCTCCTCGATCTCCATGCCGCCCTCGGTGGACGCCATGACGACGTTGCGGCCCGTGGCGCGGTCGAGCACCACCGACAGGTAGAGCTCGCGCTCGATGTCGATGCCCTGCTCGACGTAGAGGCGGTTGACCTGCTTGCCCTCGGGGCCGGTCTGGACCGTCACGAGGGTGGAGCCGAGCATCTTCTCGGCGAGCTCGCGCACGCGCCGCTCGGTGGCCTCCACCCCGCCCTTCAGCCCGTCGGTGACGACGTTGACGCCGGGCACGTCGGGGTGCTCGACGAAGCGCCCCTTGCCGCGCCCGCCCGCGTGGATCTGCGACTTGACGACGACCACGGCGTTGCCGCTGGCCTCCACGATGGGGCGCACCGCCGCCACCGCTTCCTCCACGGTCGTCGCCACGCGGCCGATGGGCACGGCGATGCCGTGCTGCTTCATCAGCTCCTTGGCCTGGTACTCATGGATCTTCAAAGGGATACCTCCGGCGCGTGACCGCGCGACCGCGTTAGCGTACCGCGCGTGGCGCCAGGGTGCCGCCAGCGGGGGGCGGAGCGGCGGTACAAGCGGCGCCCGTCGGCTGTGGCCCACCCGGCAGCGGCGCTCGGGCGCCGCGCGCTACAGTCGAGGCATGATCCGAACCGCGCTGCTGACGGTCCTCGAGGGGGACGGTGCGCCGGGCCACGAGGACGGCGCGGCGCAGGCCATCCGGCAGGTCCTGGTGACCGGCCCGTTCGTCGAGGTCGACTACCAGGTGGTCCCCGACGAGCAGGCGATGATCCGCGCCAAGCTGCGGGTGTGGGCCGACCAGGGCAACGTCGACCTGGTCCTCACCACCGGCGGCGTCGGCCTGGGGCTGAAGGGCCGCACGCCGGAGGCCACCTCCGAGGTGATCGAGCGCGAGGTGCCCGGCCTGGCCGAGGCGATGCGCGCCGCCATGGCCGTCGATCACCCGACCGCGGTCCTCACCCGCGGGCTGGCCGGCGTGCGCCGCTCTACCCTGGTGGTGAACCTGCCCTCCGACCCCGGCGAGCTCACCGTCGGGCTGCGCACCATCGTCGAGGTGCTGCCGCAGGCGGTGCGCGGCCTCTCGAACCGGCCCGCCAGCCCCGCCAACTGACGCTCAGGCGCCCACGGCGCCGCGCAGCGGCGGCAGGCGCCGCACGCGCGCGGCCCCTCCGGTAGGATGTGGCGCCGATGACCGTTCTCGCGTTCTTCGTCTTCCTGATCGGCTTCGCGGTGGCCGCCGCCGGGGTGATCGTGCCGGTGCTGCCGGGCGTGCCGCTCGCCGCGGTGGCCGCGCTGCTGGCGGCGTGGATCATGGGCTTCGACCGCTTCGGCGTCACGCCCCTCGTCTACGTCGGGGTGCTGGCGGTGCTGTCGCAGCTCGTCGACCTCGCCGGCACCTGGCTCGGCTCGCGCTTCTACGGCGCCGGGCGCGCCGGCGTGTGGGGCGGGATCATCGGCTCGTTCTTCGGGCTCTTCCTGTTCCCGCCGTTCGGGTTCCTGATCGGCGCCCTGGTCGGGGCGGTGGTGGCCGAGATGCTGGTGGGGCGGCGCTTCGACGAGGCCGTGCGCTCGGGGGTGGGCGCGTTCGTGGGTACGCTGGGTGGCACCGTGGCTAAGCTGATCATCATGGTGGTGATCGGCTTCGTGGTCTTCCCGATCTTCTTCGGCGGCTGAGGCCGTACAGGCAGGAGCAGTCATGGATCCGATCTTCTTGCAGCTTGGGCCGATCGCCATCCGGTGGTACGGCCTGTTCATCGCCCTCGGCGTCCTGGCCGGCTCGGTGCTGGCGGTGCGCTACGCGGCGCGGCGCGGCCTCGACCCCGAGAAGCTCCTCGACATGGCGCTATGGCTCGTGCTCGCCGGCATCGTGGGCGCGCGCCTGGTGTACGTGATCACCAGCCCGTCGGCCTACTTCGGCCCCGGCGGCGACCCGCTGGCGGCCTTCAAGGTGTGGGAGGGGGGCGTCAGCATCCACGGCGGCGTCATCGGCGTGGTGGTGGCCACCTGGCTCTACTCCCGCGCCCACCGCCTGAACATGTGGTCGTACCTCGACGTCATGTCGCCGGTGGCCGGCTTCGGCATCGTCGGCGGCCGCCTGGGCAACATCATGAACGGCACCGACACGGGCGGGCGCCTCACGAACTGGCCGATCGGCTTCACCTGGCCCGAGCCGGGCACCGCCACCTTCGGAGCGTTCGGGCGCTTCCTCTTCGGCGACGACATGTGGTCGGCCTTCCCGGGCGTGTGCGCCGACGGCTCGTACATCCCGCTGTGGCAGTGCGGCGGCGACATCGTGCGCGGCCCGGTGCACTTCACGCAGCTCTACGGCGTGTTCATCGGCGTGGCGGTCCTGCTGATCACGCTGTGGGCGCTGAACCGCACCAGCAAGCCGGGCTTCGCGTTCTGGCAGATGGTGCTGTGGTACTCGGTGCTGCGCTCGGTGTTCGAGGAGACCTTCCGCGACAACCCGTTGATGTGGAACGTCTACCTCGCCGACGGCCTCGACCAGCCCGGCATCGGGCTGTTCACCGTCACGCAGGTGGCCAGCGTGGCGATCATCGCCGTGGCGGTGTGGATGCTGGCGCGCGTGCGCGCCCAGCCCGAGGCCCCGGCCGTGGCCGCCGGCGGGCCCGGCCCGCGCGGCGGGGCGACCGCCCAGGCGCCGGCGCGCCGGGGCGCGGACGGAAGCGGGCGCGGCGGCGCCGACGGCGGCGCCAAGCGCAAGGCGGGCGGCAAGGGCGAGGGCCGCGGGTGACGGAGGGGGCCGCGACCTCGAGGCCGCCCCTCGCCGTGGTGGTGCTGGCGGCGGGGGAGGGGAAGCGTATGCGCTCGCCGCTGCCCAAGGTGCTGCACGAGGCGGCCGGGCGGCCGCTGCTCGAGCACGTGCTGCGCGCCGCCGCGCCGCTGGCGCCCGAGCGCACCGTGGTGATGGTGGGCTTCGCCGGCGACGAGGTGCGCGAGCGCTTCGCGGGCAGCGGCGTCACGTTCGTGACCCAGGACTTCAGCACCGGCTACGGCACCGGCCACGCGCTGCGCGAGAGCGCCAAGGGGCTGCAGGGCTTCGAGGGCAACGTGCTGGTGCTGAACGGCGACGGCCCGCTGCTGCGCACCCGCACGCTGGCGGCGCTGGTCGACACGCTCGGTGCCGGCAGCGGCATGGCGCTGGTCACCTGCCGCTTCTCCGACCCCAGCGGGCTCGGGCGCGTCGTGCGCGGGCCCGACGGGCGCCTGGCGGCGATCGTGGAGGAGAAGGACGCCACCCCCGAGCAGCGCGCCATCACCGAGGTGAACCCCGGCGTCTACCTGTTCGACGCCACCGTGTTCGCGCGCGCCCAGGCGCTCAGCGCCGACAACGCCGCCGGCGAGTACTACATCACCGACCTGCCGCGCTTCTACCTGGAGGCCGGCGAGCGGGTCGAGACGCTGCTGGTCGACGACGAGACCGAGCTGCTGGGCGTCAACGACAAGCGCCAGCTGGCGCTCGCAGAGGCGGTGCTGCGCGAGCGCATCCGGCGGCGCTGGCTCGCCGAGGGCGTCACCATGCTCGACCCCGCCACCACCTACCTCGACGACGGCGTCGAGCTCGGCGCGGGCGTGGTGCTCGAGCAGGGCGTGGTGCTGCGCGGCGCCACGCGCGTGGGCGACGGGGCGCGGGTGGGCGCCTACAGCGTGCTCACCGACCTCGAGGTGGCGCCGGCGGCGTACATCCTCCCGCACACGGTACGCGCCGGCTGACGCCTGCTAAGCTGTGCGGCGCATGTCGCTCCTACGCAAGCCCCCAGCAGTACTGGCCCTCGAGGACGGCACCGTCTACTACGGCTACGCCTTCGGCGCCAGCGGCCAGAACGTCGGCGAGGTGGTGTTCAACACCTCCATGACCGGCTACCAGGAGATCCTCACCGACCCCAGCTACCACGGGCAGATCGTCATGATGACGTACCCCCACATCGGTAACTACGGGGTGAGCGTCTACGACATGGAGTCGAACCGCCCCTACGCGCGCGGCCTGATAGTGCGCGAGTTCAGCCGGGTCGCCTCCAACCACCGCGCCAACCAGGACCTGCAGTCGTTCATGGAGCAGCACGGCATCGTGGGCATCGAGGGGATCGACACCCGCGCCCTCACGCGCCGCCTGCGCACCGGAGGGGTCGTCAAGGGCGTGATCTACCACGGCGAGACCGACGACGAGCTCGAGGCCGAGCTGGTGCGCCAGGCCAAGGAGCACGAGGACATCGACGGCCGCGACATGACCCCCGAGGTCACCACGCCGCTGCCGTACGCGCGCCCCACGTTCCAGGACCACCCGCGCGTGGTGCTCATCGACTTCGGCATCAAGCACTCGATCGTCTACAAGCTCGAGCAGGCGGGCGCCGAGGTGATCGTGGTCCCGGCGCGCACCACGCCCGCGCAGATCATGGCGCTCAACCCCTACGGCCTGGTGCTCTCGAACGGCCCCGGCGACCCGGCCGGCCCGCGCTACGCCCACGACACCGTGTGGCAGATGCTCGGCCTGCTGCCCACATACGGCATCTGCCTGGGGCACCAGCTGCTGGGGCTGGCGGTCGGCGGCAAGACCCACAAGCTCGCCTTCGGCCACCACGGCGCCACCACGCCCGTCAAGAACCTCGTCACCGGCGGCGTCGAGATCACCGCCCAGAACCACAACTACGTCGTGGACCTGGAGTCGATCCCGGGCGGGCAGTTCCAGGCCACCCACGTGAACCTCAACGACGGCACGCTCGAGGGCATGGCGCACACGCGCTACCCGGTGTTCAGCGTGCAGTTCCACCCCGAGGCCAGCCCGGGGCCGCACGACTCCTCGTACCTGTTCCGGCGCTTCATCGAAGAGGTGAACGCCTTCGAGGGCGCCACGGCGCTGCCGGCGGCGCGCGTCGGCGCCTAGGCGAAGACCTCGTCGGAGTCGATCCAGATGGTGGTGGGGCCGTCGTTGACGAGCTCCACCTCCATCATGGCGCCGAAGCGCCCGGTCTCGACCGGCACGCCCTGCGCCCGCAGCGCCGCCACGAAGCGCTCGTAGAGCGGCTCGGCCACCTCGGGCCGCGCGGCGTAGCTGAAGCCCGGGCGGTTGCCGTCCTTGACGCTGCCGTACAGGGTGAACTGGCTCACCACCAGGCAGGCGCCGCCCACCTGCCCCAGGCTCAGGTTCATCTTGCCGGCGTCGTCCTCGAACACGCGCAGCTTGGCGACCTTCTGGGCGAGCTTGTCGGCCAGCCGCTCGTCGTCGTCGGGCTTCACCCCCAGCAGCACCACGAAGCCGCGGCCGATGGCGCCCACGCGCTCGCCGGCCACGCGCACCTCGGCGCGGGCCACGCGCTGCACCAGGGCCCTCACTCGAGCCCGGCCCCGGCCTGCGGCAGCGCCACCTGCCCCGCCTCCAGCTCGTCGAGGCGGCGCTGCGCCTCCTCCAGGCGCGCGCGCACGTTGCGCAGCGCTCCCCACAGCTCCTCGCGCTCCGGCTCGCTCAGGTTGCCGAGCGTCTTCTCGTGCAGCATCTCCAGCAGCCCCAGGCTCCGCCTGGCGGCCTTCACGCCCTCCAGGCCCTGGCGGCGCGCCTGGCGCAGGGGCGAGGAGTCGTCGCCGAGCGCCGTCTCGGCCGCCGCCTCCAGCGCGTGCACCAGCCCCACGAAGCGCACGGCGGCGCTGTGCTCCTCGGCGGGGCGCCCCTCGTCGGCGCCGTTCAGAAGAGACCACCCTGTTCGGCGGTGTCGATCACGACGGTGCGGTCCTTGGGCGGCAGCGAGTCCAGCACGCGTTTCAGCTCCTTCATGTCGTTCCAGGTGAGCCACTTGGGCGAGCCGCGCTCGCGGCTCGGGTTGCGCAGCAGGTAGGCGGGGTGGAAGAGGGGGAAGACCTTGATGCCGTGCCACTCGTACCAGCGGCCGCGGGTGTGGGTGATGCCCTCCTTGGTGCCCAGGAACCACTGGGTGGGCACGTTGCCGAGCGGCGCGATGACCTGCGGCTGCACGAGCTTGATCTGCTCCAGCAGCACCGGCTCGCTGGCCGCGACCTCCTCGGGCTTGGGGTTGCGGTTGCCGGGCGGGCGGAACTTGACGATGTTGGTGATGTAGACCGACGTACGGGGGATGTCGACCGACTCGAGGATCTTGTCGAGCAGCTGACCGGCGCGGCCGACGAACGGCTCGCCGCTCAGGTCCTCGTCCTCGCCGGGCGCCTCGCCCACGAGCATCAGCTTGGCATCGGGGTCGCCGGTGCCGAACACCAGGTTGTCGGACAGGCTGGCGAGCGCCGGCGGCTTGCTAGCGGCGCGGCGCTCCAACTCCTTCAGACTCACGCCAGTCGTCATACCACGCGGCCCGAGGCCGGCCCTACGCCGAGGCTTCGGCGCCGCCGGCGGGGCGCTTGGCCGAGGGGCGGCGGCTGCGCACCTCGCGCCGGATCTTCGGCTCCAGACCGATCATCAGGAAGAAGTTCTCGAGGGCGTTCTCGCGCCCCTTGATCTCGGTGTGCTCCAGGTCGTCGGAGCCCGTGACGAACGGCAGGGACTCGTAGGCGCGCAGCGCCTCCAGCGCCACCTCGTCGGGGCTCTTGGTCTCGGCCACCTCGGTGAGGTAGGCGTACACGCTGCGCCGCGCCTCGGCGTGGCGCCTGAACGCCTCCGGGTTGTCGGTCTCGTCGGCGCGCAGCAGGTCCTGACGGGCGATGCGGCGGTAGTGCTTCAGCCCGCGCTTGATCTCCTCCGAGGTGAGAACGACCTTCACGTCCATACCGTCTCCTTCCGGGCCAGCGGCGTGAGGCCGCCGGCCACCATCCCCACGGATGCCGTTCGGAGAGGCGCCCCACGCCGGCCGCCGCCGGGGTGGCGGATCGGCCGGTGCGGGGCGCGCAGCTTCACGCCTCGATGCTCCGTCGCGGGATCGGGGCGGGTTCTCTGTCGTCGGATTCGAGCAACGCGCTCTCGTAGCGCGTCAGGGCGTCGAGCTCCTCGGCGTCGGAGCGGTAGCCGCAGTCGGGGCACTCGAGCTCCTCGAAGCCCTCGACGTACCGGAAGGTGATGGTGCCGGTGCCGCCGCACACGGGGCATGCGACACCGTCGTAGGATCCTTCGGCATCCACCGCGTTGTTCACCGTTCGAGACTCCTGACCGGCGCCTGTGCGCGTCCGCTTGCTACGAGTGTATAGCAGCCGCCGGGCGAGGACGTGACACGGGGCAGCGGAGCGCCGGGGCCCCTCCGGGCGCGGCGCCCGCGCGGCCGACGCCGCGCCCGGGCAGGCGCTCAGGCCGGCGCGCGCGAGGCGGAGGCGAGCTCCAGAAGCTCCTGGGCGTGCTTCAGCGAGGCCTCGGTGATGGTGCCCGACAGCATGCGCGCCAGCTCCTGGGGGCGCTGCTCGGGCGCCACGCGCCGCACGCGCGTGACCGTGCGCCCGCCCGCCGCGCCCTTCTCGACCACGAAGTGCGCGTCGGCGTACGCCGCCACCTGCGCCAGGTGCGTGACCACCAGCACCTGGTGACGTTCCGCGAGGCGCGCCAGCAGCGCCGCCACGTGGTTGGCGGTGGCGCCGCCCACGCCGGCGTCGACCTCGTCGAACGCCACCGTGGGCACGTCGGAGCCCGTGACGAGGTTGAGCGCCAGCATGATGCGCGACAGCTCGCCGCCCGAGGCGATCTCGGCCACGGGCGCGGGCGCCTCGCCGGGGTTGGCGGAGAAGAGGAAGCGCACCTCGTCGGCGCCGTGGCGCTGGCGGCGCGCGCTGGGCGCCAGCGCCGCCTCGAAGCGCGCCTGCGGCATGCCCAGCTGCTTGAGCAGCGGCACCACCGCGGCGGCCAACGCGTCGCCGGCGCGGCGCCGCTCCTCGGTGAGGCGCGCCGCCAGCCGCGTGAGCTCCTCGTCCAGCCGGGCGCGCTCGGCCTGCAGCTCGGCCACGTCCTCGTCGGCGCGCTCCAGCGCGGCCAGCTCGGCGGCGGCCTCCTGGCGGAAGGCGAGCACGGCCGCCACGTCGGCGCCGTACTTGCGCTTGAGCCCCTCGAGGGCGGCGAGGCGCGCCTGCACCGCGTCGAGGCGCGCCGGGTCGGCGTCGAAGCCCGCCAGGAACGCCTCCAGCTCTGTGCCGATGGCGCCGATGGCGCCCAGCGCCTCGCGCAGGTCGCGCGCCAGCTCGGCGAGCGGCGCCGAGTAGCGGCCGGCGCCCTCGAGCTCGCGCAGCGCGGCGGCCGTGAGGGCGGTGGCGTTGGGCTCGTCGCCGTCGAGCGCCGCGAGGGCGGCGCTGCCGCCGCTGACGATGCGCTCGGCGTGCTGCAGGGCGGCCAGCTCCGCCTGCAGCGCCTCCTCCTCGTCGGGTCGGGGGGCCACGCCGTCGATCTCGTCGATCTGGAACGCCAGCGCGTCGAGGCGACGCGAGCGCTCGCGCTCGGCCTCGCGCAGGGCCTCGAGCCGGCGCTCGACCTCGGCCAGGCGCTCGAACGCGGCGCGGTAGCGCGCCAGCGCCTCCTGGGCCTCGGGCGGCAGCAGCCGGTCGAGCTGGCGGCGCTGCGCCGCCGCCGACTGCAGCTCCTGGGCGGCGTGCTGCCCGAACACCACCGCCAGGCGGCCGACGCGCTCGGCGAGCTCGGACACGGTGACCAGCTCGCCGTCGACGCGCGCGGTGTGACGGCCGCTGCGCGTCAGGCGGCGCGCCGCCGACTCGACCGGGGCGGCCTCGAAGGTGGCCTGCACCAGCGAGGCCTCGCTGCCGCCGCGGATCATGCCCACGTCGGCGCGACCGCCGGCCAGCAGCTGCAGGGCGTCGACGACGATCGACTTGCCGGCGCCCGTCTCGCCGGTCAGGACGTTCAGGCCGGGGGCGAGCTCGAGCTCGAGCCGGTCGATGATCGCGAAGTCCTGCAGTTCCAGCGTGTGCAGCACGCCGCCCAGTATAGGGGCCGGCGCCGCGGTACGCTCATGGCACCATGGCCGAAGCCGCCATCACCTGGGTCGAGTGCCCGCGCGACGCGTGGCAGGGGCTGCCCCACGTGCTGCCCACCGCCCGCAAGCGGGCGCACCTGGCGGGGCTGCTGGCGGCGGGCTTCGACCACCTCGACATGGGCTCGTTCGTGTCGCCGAAGGCGGTGCCGCAGCTGGCCGACACCGAGGCGGTGCTGGAGCGGCTCGAGGCGCCCGCGGGCGTCGACCTGCTCGCCATCGTCGGCAACGAGCGCGGGCTGGAGCGGGCGCTCGCGGCGCGCGGGGTCACCAGCGTCGGCTACCCGCTGTCGGTCAACGACACGTTCCAGCGCCGCAACGTGGGGCGCTCGGTGGCGGAGTCGTGGCCGCTGGTGGCGCGGCTCCTCGCGGGCGCCGCCGCGGGCGGCCTGGAGCTGGTGGTCTACCTGTCGATGGGGTTCGGCAACCCGTACGGCGACCCCTGGTGCCCGGCCGACACCGCGGCGGCGGTGGCGCGGCTGCGCGAGCTCGGGGTGCGGCGCATCGCCCTCGCCGACACGGTGGGCAACGCCGACGCCGCGCGCGTGGCGGAGGTGCTCGACGCCGTCGACGCGCCCGGCCGCCTGGGGCTCCACCTGCACGCGCGGCCGGGCGCCTGGCGCGGGCAGCTCGAGGCGGCGCTGGCGCGCGGGGTGCGCTGGTTCGAGGGGGCGCTGGGGGGCGTGGGCGGCTGCCCGTTCGCGGGCGACGAGCTGGTCGGCAACCTGCCCACCGAGGAGGTGCTGCCGTTCCTGGCGGCCGCGGGCTACGCGGTGGGGGTCGACGTGGGGCGCCTGCCGGCGCTGGCGGCCGAGGCCGCGGCGCTGGCGGCGGGCGTCGAGCCGGCGCCGCCGGGTCCGGCCGAGGGCTAGCCGCTCAGCCGGCCGGGTCGGCGACCGCCGCCTCGCGCAGGCGCGCGAGCTCGCGCGCGGTGGCCGCCGTGAGCGCCGCGCGAGCCGCCTCGAGGTCGCCCTCGACGGTGGCGCCGGCGGCCGCGACGTGGCCGCCGCCGCCCAGCTCCAGGCAGATGCGCTGCGCCGAGGCGCCGTCGCGCGCCCGCACGCTCACCTTCACCGAGCCGGCGCGCTCCTTGAGCAGCGCGGCCACCTTGATGCCCTCGGCGTTGCGGATGAGGCCCACGAAGTCCTCGGAGTCGTCGAGCTCGGCGCCGGCCTCCGCGCGCATCGCCTCGGTGACGTAGGCGGTTACGAGCTGGCCGTCGAGGTCGTAGCGCACCGTGCGCATCACCTCGCCCAGCAGGTGGAAGTAGCGCGGGTGGCGCCACTGCAGGCGGTCGGTCAGCGCGACGTAGTCGACGCCGTGGTCGATCAGCTCGCCCGCCGTCTCCAGCGCCTCGCGGCTGGTGTTGCCGTGGCGGAAGTTGCCGGTGTCGGTGAGGATGCCGGTGAGGCACGGGGTGGCGATGGCGGCGTCCCACTCGGCGCCGAGCAGGTCGATGAGCTCCTTGACGAGGAGGGCGCAGGCCGCCTTCGAGGGCTCGACCACCGCCAGGTCGCCGAAGCGCGTGTTGGTGCCGTGGTGGTCGACGTTGAAGACCGCCGCGGCCTGGTCGAGCGGCACGCCCCACACGCGCTGCGGGTCGCCGGCGTCGAGGGCGTAGACCAGCGTGTCGGGCTCGAGCGCGTCGAGGGCGGGGGAGAGCTCGCCCGGCTCGGCCAGGAACGCGAGGTAGCGGGGCGGCTCCATGACCACCACGGCGCGCTTGCCGAGCTGACGCAGCGCCCGCGCCAGCGCCAGGGAGCTGCCGAGGGCGTCGCCGTCGGGGTCGACGTGCGCCACCACCACGATGGGGCCGGTCCAGGCGAGGGTGCGCTCCGCCATCCGGCGCAGCACCGCGGGGTGATCGGCGCTGCCGCGGTTGTCGGGGGGCGTTCCGTTCGCGGGGCGGGCCGGTTCGGCGGTAGACATGACGGTCATGATACCCGCCGTCGCCCGGATGCCCGCATAATGGAGGTCATGAACGATGAGCTGGGAAGGGCGCACCGCCCCTCCGATTCCGGCGCGCCGCCCAGCGAGGGGGCCGCGCTGCGCGAAGAAGGGGAGGCCACGGCGCTCCCCGCCTCGAGCCCCGCCGCGGCGGCTCAGGCCCCCGACCCCGGCGCTGCGGTGCCGCCCGCCTCGCGGCCGCGCCGCGCTCCCCGCGCCTTCACCTGGCTGCTGCTGTTCCTGCTGGCGCTCGTCGCCGTGCTGGCCAGCCAGGTGCGCAAGCCGCCCACCTACGTACACGTCGCCGACGGCCCGCCGCCCATCGAGGCGCCCACCGGGGCGCTGGCCGAGGCCTTCGAGCTCGCCCGCGACGCCGCCGTGCGCATCGAGGCGCGCTGCGGCAGCGGCCGCAACGGCTACCCCGTCGGCGTCGGGAGCGGCTTCTTCGCCAGCGACGACGGCCTGGTGCTCACCGCCTACCACGTGGTGGACTCCACCGCCACCATCGGCTGCAACGTGCGCTGGGTGGCGATCACGGCCCAGGAGGAGGTGTTCCCCCTGACGCTGGTGGGCTTCGACGCCTTCAACGACCTGGCGGCGCTCAAGGCGGACGTCGACCGCCGCGTGCCGTTCCTGCCGCTCGCCGAGCGCGCGCCCACCCCGGGCACGCCGGTGGTGGCCATCGGCAACTCGCGCGACGACTTCCTGGCGGCACGCGCGGGGCGCGTCACGCGCCTCGGGGTGCAGGCCAACCGCGCCGACTTCGCCGACGGCACCATCGAGCTCACCAACTCGCTGGCCCCCGGCGACTCGGGCGGGCCGGTCGTCAACGCGCGCGGCGAGGCCATCGGGGTGGTCAGCTACATCAGCTTCAACCCGGGCGCCATGACCACCCAGGAGTTCATGCCGCCGTTCCTGCGCGGCCTGTCGCTCTCCCGCGACTTCGCCGGCTACGCCGTGCCGCTCACGGCCGGCTCCGAGATCGTCAGCGAGGTCGTCGCCGGCGCCCGCCGCGACCTGCCGGTGATCGGCTTCAGCTGGCAGACCGACTACCAGCCGGGCCGGGGTCCCCACGACCTCGGGCCGCGCCCCGGCCCCATCGTGCACCGGGTGGCGCGCGGCGGCCCCGCCGACGTGGCCGGCCTGCGCCCCATGGGCCAGAAGCCCGTCACCAACGCCGACGGCAGCGTGGGCGTCGACCTGGTGGCCGACGTGATCGTGGCGCTCGACGGCGTGCCCACGCCGACCTTCTACGACCTGCTGGCGCTGGTCAAGGCGCGCCAGATCGGCGACGTGGTGACCCTCACGGTCCAGCGCGACAACGCCACCTTCCGCCTCGAGCTGGAGCTGGGGGCCAAGACCTCGGTGTTCGCCAACGACTAGCCGCGAGGGACCGCGAGCACCCGAACATAGGAGAAGGCGCACCGTTCAACGGTGCGCCTTCCTCGTGGTGGGCGATAGTGGACTCGAACCACTGACCTCGTCGTTATCAGCGACGCGCTCTAACCGGCTGAGCTAATCGCCCGCGTGCCTGCTGGCTCGCGCCGAGCGAAGCGGAGGATATCACGCGCCCCGGAGGCGGTCAAGCAACGGGCGCGACGCGTGGCGGCCGGTAGAATGCGGCCGAGATGATCGAGACCCTGTACCTCGCCAAGCCGCGCGGCTTCTGCGCCGGGGTGGTGATGGCCATCCAGGCGGTCGAGGAGGCCGCCCGCGAAGCTCGCCAGCGGGGCGAGGGCGACATCGCCGTCTACCACGACATCGTCCACAACCGCACCGTGGTGGAGCGGCTCGAGGACGAGCACTCCGTGACGTTCGTCGAGGACCTGGACGACCTCGAGACGGCGCGCGCGCAGGCCGAGGCCGAGGGCCGCACGCTCGGCAGCACGGTGGTGTTCAGCGCCCACGGCGTGAGCCCCGTGGTGCGCCAGCGCGCCGCCGAGCTACGCCTCACCACCATCGACGCCACCTGCCCACTGGTCACCAAGGTCCACAACGAGGCCAAGCGCTACGCCGCGCAGGGCTACCACATCCTGCTGGTCGGCGACTCCACGCGCCACCAGGAGGTCATCGGCACGCGCGGCGAGGCGCCCGAGCAGACCACGGTGGTGTCGGTGGTCGGCAACCGCAAGCACGACCCCGACCTCGCCGACCCGCGCACCGTCACCGTCCCCGACCCCAGCAAGGTGGTGGTGCTCACCCAGACCACGCTCTCCGTCGACGACACCATGCGGACCGTCGCCCTCCTCAAGGAGCGCTTCCCCGAGCTGGTGGTGCCGCCGTCCGACGACCTCTGCTTCGCCACCAAGAACCGCCAGGACGCCGTGCGCCAGATCGCGCCCCACGTCGACGTCTTCCTGGTCGTCACCAGCGCCGCCAGCTCCAACGGCATGCGCCTGCTGGAGTTGGCGCAGGACCTCACCGGGCGCGCGCACCGCATCGAGTCGGCCGCCGACATCGACCCGGCCTGGCTGGAGGGCGCGCGGAGCGTGGGCGTGAGCTCGGCGGCCAGCACCCCCGACGACCTGGTGCAGGGCGTGGTGGCGCGCTTCCGCGGCGAGAACCCCGACCTCCAGGTGGTGGAGGAGGGGGAGTGGGAGAGCATCGTGTTCCGCAAGCCGCGCCGCACCCCGCCCCCCGAGGCCGCCGAGGCGCCATGAGCCGCCGCACGGAGCGTGCGGTGCTCTCGCTGGCGCCGATGATGGAGCTCACCGACCGCCACTTCCGCTACCTGCTCAGGCTGATCACGCGCCGCACGCTGCTCTACACCGAGATGGTGACGGCGGCGGCGGTGCTGCACGGCGACCGCGAGCGCCTGCTCGGACACCACCCGGCCGAGGGGCCGGTGGCGCTGCAGCTGGGCGGCGACGACCCCGAGCAGCTGGCGGAGGCCGCGCGCGTCGGCGAGGCGTACGGCTACGCCGAGGTGAACCTGAACGTCGGCTGCCCCTCCGACCGCGTGAAGAGCGGCAACTTCGGCGCCTGCCTGATGGCCGACCCCGAGCGCGTGGCGGCGATCGTGCGGGCCATGCGCGCGGCCGTGAGCGTGCCGGTGACGGTCAAGCACCGCATCGGCATCGACCACCAGGACAGCTACGCGCAGATGCGGCGCTTCGTGGAGGTGGTGGCCGGCGACCCGAGCGCGCCCGCCAGCGACGCCTTCACCGTGCACGCCCGCAAGGCGTGGCTGCAGGGCCTGAGCCCCAAGGAGAACCGCACCGTGCCGCCGCTGCGCTACCCCGAGGTGTACCGCCTCAAGCGCGAGCTGCCGCGCCTCACGATCGAGCTGAACGGCGGCGTCACCTCGCTGGAGGCGGCGCAGGCGCACCTCGAGCACGTCGACGGGGTGATGATCGGCCGCGCGCTCTACGAGGACCCCTACCGCTTCGCCGGCGCCGACGCGCTGGTGGCGCGCAGCCTGGGCGAGCCCGAGCCGGCGCCGCCGCCGAGCCGCCGCGAGGTGGTGGCCGCCATGCTGCCTTACATCGAGGAGCGCCGGCAGGAGGGCGCCCCGCTGCAGGCCGTCACGCGCCACATGCTGGGGCTGTTCCGCGGGCTGCCGGGCGGCAAGGCGTGGCGCCGCGTGATCTCGGAGAACGCCTACCGGCCGGGCGCCGGCCCCGAGGTGGTGGAGGCGGCGCTGGCGGCGCTGCCCTCCGAGGCGCTGGAGGCCGCGCCCGTCGAGCGTGCCGCGTGAGCGTCAGAGGCGCTTGAGGTACTCGCGCGCGATGATCAGGTGCTGGATCTCGTCGGTGCCCTCGCCGATGCGGGTCAGGCGCGCGTCGCGCCACATGCGCTCCACCTCGTAGTCTCGGATGTAGCCGTAGCCGCCGAGGATCTGGATCGCGGCGTCGCACGCCTCCACCCCCGCCACGCTCCCCTTCAGCTTGGCCATGGCGGCCGCCTCGTGGAAGTCGCGGCCGGCGTCGCGCAGCGTGGCCGCCTTGCGCACCAGCAGCCGCGCCGCCTCGAGCTCGGTGGCCATGGCGGCGATCTTGAACGCCACCGCCTGGTGCCGCACGATCGGGCGCCCGAACTGCTCGCGCTCGCTGGCGTAGCGCGCCGCCACCTCCAGGGCCGCCCGGCCGAGGCCGATGCCCATGGCGCCGATGCCGATGCGGCCGCCGGCCAGCACGGTGGTGACGTCGTCGAACGCCCGTCCGCGCTCGCCGAGCAGCTGGTCGGCGCCCACGCGCACGCCCTCGAACGTGAGGGGCGTGGTGTCGGAGGAGTGCAGGCCGAGCTTCTTCTCGGGCGCGCCGCGCACCAGGCCCGGCGCCTCGCCGTCGAGCACGAAGGCGCTGATGCCCTCGGCGCGACGCTCGCCGCTCGGCTCGTCGGTGCGGGCCACCACCACGTAGGTGCCGCCCACGGTGCCCTGGGTGATGAACTGCTTGTTGCCGTCGATGACGAAGCCGCCGTCGACCTCGCGCGCGCGGGTGCGCAGCGAGGCGGCGTCGGAGCCGGCGCCCGGCTCGGTCAGCGCCCAGGCGCCGAGGCGCTCGGCGCGCGCCAGCGGCGGCAGCCAGGCGCGCTGCTGCGCCTCGTCGGCGGCCAGCAAGATATGGCCGACGCAGAGCGAGTTGTGCGAGGCCACCGTGAGCGCCAGCGAGCCGTCCACCGCGGCGACCTCCTCGACGATCAGGGCGCTGGTGACCGTGTCGAGGCCGACGCCGCCGAGCTCCTCGGGCACCTGCAGCCCGAAGATGCCCATGCGGCCGAGCTCGGCCACGATGTCGAAGGGGAAGGCGCCGCTCTCGTCGCGCGCGATGGCGCCGGGCGCGACCTCGCTCCGCAGGTAGTCGCGCAGGGGCCCGATGAGGGCGCGCTGGTCGGCGGTGAGGTCGAACCAGGCCGGTGCGGCGGTGACGTCGAGGGTCATGCCGTCAAGGTAGCGGACGGACGGCGCGGTGGGACGGTGGCTCTCACCACCTGGTACACTCCCCGCCATGCGAGAGGCGTACTGGTTACGCGGCATCCGCGGTGCTACCACCGTGGAGGCCGACGACGCGGAGGAGATCCTGGCCGCCACCCGAGAGCTGTTGGCAGAGATGCTGCGCGTCAACGACATCGACGACTTCGACGTGATCGCCTCGATCTTCTTCACCACCACGCCCGACCTGCACGCCACCTTCCCGGCGGAGGGCGCGCGCGAGCTCGGCATGAACATGGTGCCGCTGCTCTGCTTCCAGGAGATCCCCGTGCCTGGGCGCCTTCCCAAGTGCATCCGGGTGATGATGCAGGTGAACACCACCAAGCGCCAGGACGAGGTGCGCCACGTCTACCTCAAGGGCGCGCGCGTGCTCAGGCCCGACCTCAGCAGCGCTCAGTGACCTGCTAGCTAGTTGTCGTCGTCGGGGGTGGGGCTGCGCAGGATGAGGGTGTCCTCCAGCTCGCGCAGGATGGCGGTCAACGAGCCCTCGCGGATGCGGTAGTACGAGCGGTTGCCGCGCTTCACGACCTCCACCAGGTCGAGGTCGCGCAGCAGCTTGAGGTGGCCGCTGGCGGTGGGTTGGCTCACGCCCAGCTGGCGCGCCAGGTCACCGACCGTGAGCGGGAAGCGCCGCAGGCGGCTGACGAGCACCAGCAGCAGCAGGCGGGTGGGGTCGGCGAACGCCTTGAGGCGCGCCGCCAACGCCTGCACCTGCTCCTTGCGCTGCAGGAACAGGCGTTCGGAGCGCACCCCGAAGCCCAGGTAGAGGGTGCGGCCGATCTCGAACTTGAAGCCGCCCAGCGAGGCGAAGTAGAGCGGGGCCACCACCAGGCGCACCTGCTGCTGGCGCAGGCGGATCTCGTTGACCGAGGACTCGAGGCTCACGAAGTGGTGGGGCGGCAGGGCGGCCAGCAGGTCGCCGGTGGCGGCCGCCTCGTCGACCAGCCGCTCGGCGGCCTGGGCGGTGGCGGAGCGCCCCTCGCGCTGCCAGTCGGGCTCGAGGCAGGCCCACAGCTCGGTCAGGGTGCGCTGCAGCGCCGCGGCGCGCTCGGGCGCGGCCAGCGCCTCGTAGTTGGCGCGCAGGCGCGCCCGCAGCCGGCCGCTCGGGGTGGAGGTCGCCGGCGGCTTGTCGTGGCCGCCGATGTTCAGCTCGTCGAGGTCGCGGACCATCACGCTCGGCAGGCCGGCCAGGTCCTCGAGGAAGCGCGCCGGGGAGTCGTCGAGGGCGTAGCCCAGCGCGCAGGCCATCAGCAGCGGCTCGAAGCCCGTCCAGCTGCCGCCGTCGGTGAAGGCGGACCGCGCCGCGGCGAACCAGTCGGGCGGGCTCGCCTCGAGCCGGCGCAGCCACGGCAGGTTGGCGCTCACGCTGGGGTTCTCCGGCGAGGCCACGCGGAAGAAGGCGTAGGCGAGCTCCTGCACCGGCGCGGGCCGGACGTCGACGCGCATCCCCGCGGCGGCGCCCGGCCCGGCGCCCGCCTGCGGAGCCCCCCCGAGCGCGCTCATGCCTCCCACTCCCGCACGTACAGCAGCGTGCCGCCGTCGACGGTGGCGTTGGTGACCTTGTGCGCGCGCGTCATGCTCACCTCGAGCAACGCCTGGTCGAGGGTCTTGGGACCGACCAGCGCCTTGCGGACGAAGTACCCGCTGCCCTGCAGGCTCATCTCGCTCGTCTTGGAGAGGCGCACCTTGATGACCTCGCCCGTGCGGTCGGTGCGAACCTGGCAGAGCAGGAAGTTGCCGTCCTCCCGGAACCGGGGGTCCTGGCGCCTGAACAGTCCGAACATGGGGCTATTGTAAGCGTCGCCCATGGTGCCCGACCCCGTGCCCGGCGCCGACCGCGCCAACGCAGCGGCCAAGCGCCTGCTCCGCCGCGCCTTCGAGGCCGCGCTGGCGGCCGCCGACCCCGGCCGCGCCCTGCTGCCGCACCTGCCCGAGCCGCCCGCCGGGCGGACCCTGGTGGTGGGCGCCGGCAAGGCGGCGGCGCGCATGGCGGCGGCGGTCGACGTCCGCTACGCCGGCGCCCCGCTGAGCGGGCTGGCGATCGTGCCGTACGGCCACGCGGCGAGCGGCGCGGGGCGCGTGGCGGTGGCGGAGGCCGGCCACCCCGTGCCCGACGCGGCCGGCGTGGCGGCCACCGAGCGCGTGCTGGCGCTGGCGCGGGCGGCCGCCCCCGACGACCGCCTGCTGGTGCTCCTGTCGGGCGGCGGCTCGGCGCTGCTCACGGCGCCGGCGGGCGTGACCCTCGCGGAGAAGGCTGAGGCCACGCGGCGCCTGCTCGCCAGCGGCGCCGACATCGGCGCCATCAACTTCGTGCGCAAGCACCTCTCGCGCGTGAAGGGCGGGCGCCTGGCGGCGCTGGCGCGGGCGCCCAGCCTCACGCTGGCGCTCTCCGACGTGGTGGGCGACGACCCCGCCACGATCGCCTCGGGCCCCACCGTGCCCGACCCCTCCACCTACGCCGAGGCGCTGGCGGTGGTCGAGCGCTACGCCCCCGAGCTGACGGCGGTGCGAGCGGCGCTCACGCGCGGCGCGGCGGGGGCGGCGCCGGAGAGCCCGAAGCCCGGCGACCCGCGCCTGGCGCGCGCGGGGTTCCGGCTGGTGGGCGGCGGTGAGGCGAGCCTGGCGGCCGCCGCGCGCGTCGTCGAGGCCGCCGGCTACGCGGCGGTGTCGCTGGGCGCAGGCGTGCAGGGCGAGGCGCGGCGGGTGGGCCGCGAGCACGCCGCGCTGGCCGCGCGCCTGGTGGCCCACGGCCGGCGGGTGGCGCTGCTGTCGGGCGGCGAGCTCACCGTCACCGTGCACGGCGCCCG
>JAAYYF010000005.1 GCA_012515535.1 Deinococcales bacterium | reverse complement strand
GCCGTCTCCGCCGCGGCCGCGCCCTAGCTCGGCCGCGGCCCGGGAAGGACGCGACATGTGGCCGTTCGGTAGATCAGCCAAGGACCGCCTGCTGGACGCGCTGAAGGAGCAGGAGCTCACGGCGCGCCTCGACCTCGACGTGAGCGTGGAGCGCAAGGTCGCGAAGGTGAGCGGCGAGGTGCCCAACGAGCGCTACAAGAACCTGATCACCGCCATCGCCAACGGCATCAACGGCATCGAGGGCGTGGACCTGAGCGGCATCCGCGTCGCGCCCGGCGCCGCCAGCGGTCAGCCGGGCACCGGAGGCGTGATGGAGGGCGTCGAGGACGCTGCCGGCGCCGCAGGTCAGGCGGCCGCCACGGCGGGCCGCGCGGTGGACGCCGTCACCGGCGGGGACGGCGACCTCGACGCGCCGTCGGGGCGTGCCAAGGCCGCCCTCGAGCGCATCCGCGGCGAGCCGAGCCTGGCCGACAACCCCATCGACGTGCTGCAACGGGGCACCACCATCGTGCTCCGCGGCGCCGTCGACTCGGAGGCGGAGCTCGGCCGCGCCAAGGAGCTGGCGGTGGGCGTGCCGGGGGTCACGGGGGTCGACGTGAGCGGGCTGCAGGTGATCGCCCACGCCTCCCAGCTCAACGTGACCGACGACGACGGCGACGTCGTCTACACCGTGCAGCCGGGCGACACCCTGTCGGAGATCGCCCAGAGGTACTACGGCAGCGGCGGCCGCGCCAGCTACATGAAGATCGCGGAGGCCAACGCCATCGCGGACCCGAACCTGATCCGCGTGGGCCAGAAGCTCAAGATCCCGGGAACCACCGCCGGGCCCGAGGCGCGCCTGGCCTAGCCACCGCCCTGCAGCAGCGGCGCGGCGGCGGCGCGCACGGCGTCGGCGATGCGCTGCGCCGTGCCCTCCACCAGCTCCGGCTGCTCGCCCTCGACCATCACCCGCACGAGCGGCTCGGTGCCGCTGGGGCGCAGCAGCACGCGCCCGGCGGCGCCCAGCTGCGCTTCGGCCTCGGCGACGGCGGCGCGCACGTCCTCGACCTCGCTCAGGTGGTCGCGCAGCCCCGGCGGTACCGGCACGTTCACCAGCAGCTGGGGGTAGACGGGGATCTCGTCGATCCACTCCTCGAGCGAGCGGCCCGACTTGCGCACGGCCGACAGCGCCACCAGGGCGGTGAGCATGCCGTCGCCGGTGGGCGCCTTGTCGAGGAACAGCACGTGCCCCGACTGCTCGCCGCCCACCTTGAGGTCGCGCCGGCGCAGCTCCTCGAACACGTAGCGGTCGCCGACCTTGACGCGGTGCAGCTTCACGCCCTGCCCGGCGAGGTAGCGCTCGGTGCCCAGGTTGGTCATCACGGTGGCCACCACCTCGCGCTCGCCGCGCGACAGGGCGGCGATGGCGATGATGTGGTCGCCGCTCACGAGGCGCCCCTTGGAGTCGATGAGCAGGGCGCGGTCGGCGTCGCCGTCGAAGGTCACGCCCACGTCGAAGCCCCCCTCGACCACGCGCCTGGCGAGCGCATCGGGGTGGGTCGAGCCGCAGTCGACGTTGATGTTGCGGCCGTCGGGCTCGACGTTGAGCACCTCCACGCGCGCGCCGATCTTGGCGAAGAGCTGGGGGGCGATGGCGTAGCTGGCGCCGTGGGCGCAGTCGAGCGCCACCCGCATGCCGTCGAGGTAGGGGGCGTTCTCGAGGAGGTGACGGAAGTAGGGGTCGAGCTTCGAGCCGCCGCCCAGCGGCGCGTGGTCGATGGGCTCCATCACGCCCACCTCGGCGCCTGTGATGGGCTCGAGGCCGGCGTGCTCGTCGGCGGCCAGCTGGTCGATCAGCTCCTCGATGCTGGCCTCCACCTCGTCGGAGAGCTTCTCGCCGTTGGCGTCGAACAGCTTCAGGCCGTTGTCGTGGAACGGGTTGTGGCTGGCCGAGACCATCAGGCCGGCGTCGGCGCCCAGCGCCCGGGTGAGGTAGGAGACGCCCGGGGTGGGGACCACGCCGAGCCAGGTGACGGTGGCGCCGCGCGATGTGAGCCCCGCGGCGGCGGCGTGCGCCAGCATCGGGCCCGAGCGGCGCGTGTCCATGCCGATCAGCACGTGGGGGTGACCGTGACCGGCACGGCGCATGGTCTCGGCGGTCGCGACCCCCAAGCGGAGCGCGAAGCCCACCGTCATCGGGCTCTCGCCCGCCACACCACGAACACCGTCGGTACCGAAGTAACGCCTTATGGCCATGGCGCAATGTTAACCGCCGGCCCCGGTCGCGGACCGCGAACCTGCCTCGCTATCCGTCCTGCGGTCCGTGCTGGACGCGCCCGGTCGGCCGTAGCCCCGGCCGGCAGGCCAGCCGCGGGCTCGTACGCCCGCCTGCTCGGCCCCGGCGCCCGGCTAGCCGCCCGCCGCCAGCCAGTCGCGCCCCAGCCCCACGCTGGCCACGAGCGGCACGCGCAGCGGGTACGCCTCCGACATCAGGCGCCCCACCTCGGCGGCGGCACGCTCGGCGTTGGCCTCCGGCACCTCGGCGACGATCTCGTCGTGGACCTGCAGGAGCAGGCGGCCGCCGAGGGCGGCCAGCGCCGGCGCCACGCGCAGCATGGCGATCTTCATGATGTCGGCGGCCGTGCCCTGCACCGGCATGTTGTAGGTCATGCGCTCGGCGGCCTCGCGCACGGCGCGGTCGCCGCTCCGCAGCTCCAGCACGCTGCGGCGGCGGCCCAGCAGCGTCTCGACGTAACACAGCTCGCGGCCGCGCGCCAGCGTCTCGTCGATGTAGCGCCGCACACGCGGGTAGCGCGCGAAGTACGTGCCGATGTAGCGCTCCGCCTGCGGGAACGGGATGTTCAGCTCGTACGCCAGGCGCTGCGGGCCCATGCCGTACAGCACCCCGAAGTTGATGATCTTGGCGATGCGGCGCATGTCGGGGGTCACCGCCTCGAGCTCGACGCCGTAGATCGAGGCCGCGGTGGCGGCGTGGACGTCGGCGCCCTCCTGGAACGCCGCCACCAGCGCCGGCTCGTCGGCGATGTGCGCCAGCACGCGCAGCTCGATCTGCGAGTAGTCGGCCACCAGCAGCAGCGCCCCCTCCTCGGCCACGAAGGCGCGCCGCACCTCGCGCCCCAGCGCGCTGCGCACCGGCACGTTCTGCAGGTTGGGGTTCACGCTCGAGAGACGTCCGGTGGCCACCACCGCCTGCTGGAAGGTGGTGTGCACGCGCCCGCGCTCGTCGGCGAGCGCCGCGAGCGGCTCCAGGTAGGTGTTCTTCAGCTTGGCGAGCTCGCGGTGCTCGAGGATCAGGTCAACGGCCTCGTGCTGCCCCGTGAGCGGCTCGAGGGCGCTCACGGCGGTGCTGAGCTTGCCGGTGGCGGTGCGCCGCCCGGGCCGCAGCCCGAGCTTGCGGTACAGCAGGTCGGCCACCTGGTCGCGCGACGCCACGTTGAAGCCCGGGTCGTCGGCGATGACGCGCAGGCGCGCCTCGAGGCCCTCGAGGCGCGCGGCCAGGTCGGCGCTCAGCTCCGCCAGCAGCGTCAGGTCGAGCTTGATGCCGGCCAGCTCCATGTCGGCCAGCACCGCCTGCAGGGGCTTCTCCACGTCCTCGTAGACGCGCCGCGGCGGCCCGGTCAGCCGCTCGTCGAGCAGCGTGAGGAGCTCGGCCCCCACCACCGCGCGCGACGCGGCGCTGTCGCCCCACTCGCCGGCCCCCAGGCGCCGCGCCAGCGCCTCGGGGGCGGCGGCCGCACCGTCGAGCAGGTGCGCCATCAGCAGCGGGTCGTCGCCGGGCACGGCGTCGGCGCCCGCGCGGCGCGCCGCCACCACCAGCGCCTTGGCGTCGGGGGCGTTCACCACCCCCGACAGGTGGCGGGCGAACGGCGCCTCCGCCACCCCCACCGCCCCGGCGCGCGCGATCGCCAGCTCGACGATGCGCGCCTCCGTGGGCCGTTCGGCGTCGAGCACGTAGCCGAACGACCACGGCTCGCCCGCGGCGCTCGCCACCTCGTCGAACGGCGCCTCGCGGTAGGCGACCGCCTCGGTGAGGCCGAGCTCGCGCAGCACGCTGCCGAACTCGAGGGCGCGCAGCAGCTCGGTGAGCTCCTCGCGCCGCACCTCGCGGCGCTCGAGGTCCTCGGGCCCGAACGGCAGCGCGGCGTCCACCACCAGGCGGGAGAGCTCGCGCGACAGCTCCAGCGCCGGCAGCGCGGCGGCGATCTTCTCGGCGTAGCGCCGCGGCTCGACCTCGTCGAGGCGCTCGAGCACGGCGTCGAGCGTGCCGTAGCGCTGCAGCAGCTCGCGGGCCGCCACCGGGCCGATGCCCGGCACGCCGGGGATGTTGTCGGAGGGGTCGCCGGTCAGGGCGCGGAAGTCGACCCACTGCTCGGGGCGCACGCCGTGCTTGGCCTCCACCTCGGCGGGCCCCAGCGGGCGGCGCGCGTCGGGGGTGCGCACGCGCACGCGCTCGCTAACCAGCTGCAGCGCGTCGCGGTCGCTGGTGACGATCTCGACCTCGAAGCCCGCGGCCGCCGCGCGGGTGGCCAGCGTGGCGATGAGGTCGTCGGCCTCGAGCCCCGGCTGCTCCAGGCGCGGCACGCCCAGCAGGTCGACGAGGTGCTTGATGGTGCGGAGCTGGGTGGGGAGGTCCGCGGGCGCCGGCGGGCGCTGCGCCTTGTAGCCGTCGAAGCGCTCGTGGCGGAAGGTGCGCGTCGGGGCGTCGAACACCACCACCACGCGGTCCTGCTCCTTGGCGTGGCGCAGCTCGTCGAGCAGCGCGCGCACGAAACCGTAGACGGCGTTGGTGGGCACGCCGCGCGAGGTGCTCAGCCGGCGCAGCGCGAAGTAGGCACGGAACGCGAGGGCGTGGCCGTCGATCAGCACCAGGCGCCCGCGCGCCGGCGCGCCGGCGGACCCGGGAGGCCCGGCGTCGGTGGGCGCCTCGAAGAGGGCGGGCTGCGACTCCTGCCGCGCCTCGCGCGGCGCGCCCCCGGGACGGCCGCTCCGGGCGGGCCTGTCGTGTGCGCGTCCGGCCATGAGCGATGTTAGCGCGCCCGGCGCGCGGCGCGCCGCGTTCGCTGCCCGCGGCTAGCCGCTCCTCAGAGGTTCCAGCCGCCCGCCACCTCGATCGTCACGCCGGTGGTGTAGGCCGCCTCGGGCGAGACCAGGTAGCGCACGGCGGCCACCAGCTCGGAGAGCCGGCCCGTGCGCCCCATCGGCAGCTCGCGCAGCGGCTTGGTGTCGCTGTTCTCCATGACCCCGGGGCTGACCACGTTGACCGTCACCCCGTTGCCGGCCTCGGCGAGCGCCAGCGACTTGGAGTAGAGGATCACGCCGGCCTTCGCCACCACGTAGGGGGCGATGTTCGGCCGCGCCTTCAGCAGCTCGGCGCCCGCGTAGCCCAGGTTGACGATGCGGCCGCCGCCCGGCGCCCGGCGCAGGAACGGCAGGGCGCGCTGGCAGGTGTAGAAGGTCGAGTGGAGGTTGCTGGCGATGATCTGATGCCACACGTCGCTGCCGAGCTCGGCGAGCGGCCCGTTGTGGTAATCGCCGACGTTGTTGACGAGCACGTCGAGGCGCCCGAAGCGCGCGTGCGCCGCCTCCACCAGGCCCGCCGCCTCGCGCTCGACCGTCACGTCAGCGCGCAGCAGCGCGGGCGTGGCGCCCAGGGCGCGCGCCTCGGCGGCCACCGCCTCGGCCTCGGCGGCGCTGCTGCGGTAGTGCACGGCCACGTCGTAGCCGTCGGCGGCCAGCGCCAGAAGCACGGCGCGGCCGATGCCCACGGCCGAGCCCGTCACCAGCGCCACCGGGCGGCCGGCGGCTGGGGGCGCCGCGGCGGGGCTCATACGGCGGCCACGGCGCGGCGGAAGCGCCACACGCGCCAGAGCTGGACGGACGTCACGTACGGGAGCTGCAGCAGGACCAACACGACGTAAGCGTACGGCTTCCCCAGCGCGGCGCACAGGCCGAGGGCGAGCAGCTGCGTGCTCAGGCCCAGGTTCACGAGCGCGTCGACCGAGAAGCGGTCGGCCCAGCGCCGCCGCGTGGCGCTGTCGGCCGCCGCCCACGGCACGCCCGCCGCGAGCGCGAAGAGGCGCGCGTCTAGCGCCCGGAGCAGGCGGTCCTGCGGCGCGAGCACGGCGCGGTAGGCGCCCGCCAGCAGGGCGATCACGCCCGGCGGCGCGCCCGGGGGCGGCGCCGCGTCCGGCGCCTCACCGTGCTCCTCCAGGTGACGGCGCATGGCGTTGTACTCGGTGCTGAGCACCAGCGTGAGCGTGACCAGCGCCGTCCAGGCCGCCCAGCTCGGACCGTGCCGCGTGAGGGCCGCGAACAGCGCCACGTTCACGAGCAGGTCCATCAGGGTGTCGAGGTAGCGGCCCAGCAGCGTCACGCGGCCGGTGGCGCGCGCCAGCCCGCCGTCGACGTTGTCGAGCAGCGTCTTGACCTGCAGCAGCGCCGCGGCGGCCAGCAGCCGGCCCGCGCCCTCGCCGGCCAGCAGCCAGGCGCCCGCGAGCCCCACCGCCGAGTGCGCCAGCACCACGTGGTGCGGCTCCACGCGGGTGCGCGCCAAGGCCCTCACGCACCGGTGCGCCAAGGGCTGCACCAGCCGCATGAGCGCCTCGCGGCTCGGCCGCGGCTTAGCACTCGAGGGCAACGCCATAGAGCCACGATGCTACCAGTCACCGCGAGGCGCGGTTATCATGCACGCCAAAGCACACCGACCGGACACCGGAGAAGCGATGCCGAGGCACGCCCCCGAGAGAGCCCACGACCGGCTAGACGACCGGCCCGGCGGGAGCAGGAGGAAGAGCAGGTGGAGGTCCAGTTCAAGGTGATCAGCTCCAACAGCCCGGAGCTGTTCGAGCGACGGCTCAACGAGTTCGTGGCGTCGCTCGACCGCGACGACATCGTCGTCGACGTGAAGTTCGCCACGACGGCGGTGGGGACGTCGGTCGAGTACAGCGCCGTCGTGCAGTACCAGACCACGCAGGCCTGGGACGCCTGAGCGGATGCCCGAGCGCCGTCACATCGTTCACAACGTCCGTCACGGGCCGCCGAGTAGAGTCGAACGATGACGACCACCCTAGTGCTCGTCGTGGACGACGAACCGGCGATGCTCAAGGTCAGCGAGATGACCCTCCTGGGGGCCGGTTACGAGGTCATCACGTACGACGACCCGCTGGAGGCGCTGGAGGAGCTGCGCGACGGCCTGCGCCCCGACGTGGTGGTCTCCGACGTCTCGATGCCGAGCATGAACGGCTTCGAGTTCTACGCCAGCGTCCGCGAGATCGCCGAGCTGCGCGGCGTGCCCTTCCTGTTCCTCACCGCGCTCGAGGACCGCGCCTCCATGCGCAAGGGCATGACGCTGGGCGCCGACGACTACCTCACCAAGCCGGTCCAGCGCGAGGAGCTCTTGGCGGCCGTCGAGGTGCGCCTCAGGCGCGTGGCCGAGCTGCGCAAGCCGCTCACGGGCGTGGTGGCGGTGCACGGCTTCGGCCACCCGATGGTGCTGAAGGGCGGCGAGCGCCTCGACTGGGACTCGCTCAAGGCCCTGGAGCTGCTCTTCTACCTGCTCGAGCACCGCAGCGGCGTCACGACCTTCGAGGTCGCCGAGGCGCTGTGGCCCGGCAAGAGCGAGTCGAAGGCCTCGAGCAGCTTCCACACCACGCTCTACCGCCTGCGCAAGGTGATGGGCGGCGACCTGGTGGAGTCGGCCAACCGCCGCTACTACCTGCACGACCGCTTCAGCATCGAGTACGACGTCGAGGCGTACCGGCGCCTCGCCACCAAGGCGCGCGAGAGCGGCAGCCTGCGCGACTACCAGAAGGCGGCGCGGCTCTACGCCGGCCACTTCCTGGTGGGCTTCGACTCCCCGTGGATCGACTCCATCCGCCTGAACCTGCAGGCAACCCACCTGACGCTGCTGGAGGCCGCGGCCGAGACGGCGCGCATCGACAACGACCTGGCGCACGCCACGATGCTCTACCAGCTGATGACCGAGCACGAGCCGTACAGCGAGGTGGCGTGGGAGGGGCTGGCCAGCACCTGGGAGGCGCGGGGCGAGCGCCAGCGCGCCCAGGAGGCGCGCGAGCGCTTCGAGCGGCTGATGGACGAGGGATAGCGGCGCGGCCCCGCCGGCCTCGGATATACTCGCGATCCATGATCTCGCCTCACTCCTGGACCGGTGCCCTCGGGCGATGGCTGGCGCGCGCCTGAACGGCCCCGACCAGCCCGCGCCCCGGCGCGTCCCCTCAGCCCCCAGCTAGCACCAGGAGTGACCCCCATGCCCACCAGCCACCCGTCCGCCGCCCCGGCGGACCCGAACGGCGCCGCGCGCCCCCGCGTTCGCCCCGTCTACCGCGAGGTCTTGGCCGACCTCGAGACGCCGCTCACGGCCTACCTGAAGCTCGCCGGCCACCCCTCGTTCCTGCTCGAGAGCGTCGAGCAGGGCGAGCGGGTGGCGCGCTACTCGTTCATCGGCACGGGCCAGCGCAAGCGGCTCGAGGCGCGCGGGGAGCGCATGACGCTCACCACCCCGAGCGGCAGCCGCACCTTCACCGCCGAGGACCCGCTGCGCGTGCTGTGGCAGGAGGTGGTGCGCGAGGTGGAGCCCGCGCCCGAGCTGCCGGCCTTCTGGGGCGGCGCCGTGGGCTACGTGAGCTACGACCTGGTGCGGCGCTACGAGCGCCTCCCCGACGCCAACCCCGACGAGCTGGGCGCCCCCGACCTCCTGTTCGTCGAGCCCGAGCTGATGGTGGTGTTCGATCACCTCAAGCGCAAGCTGTTCGTGGTCGCGCCAGCCACCGCGGGCGACGCCGCCGACGAGGCCCGCGCCGCCGCGCTCGTGGACGCCGCCTACGCCCGGCTGCGGGGCCCGCTCCCGGGCGTGCCCGGCGACCGCGCCGGCCGCCGCACCGAGTTCACCGCGAGCCTCGACCGCGCCGGCTACATGGCCGCGGTGGAGCGCGCCGTGGAGTACATCCGCGCCGGCGAGCTGTTCCAGGTGGTGCCCAGCCTGCGCCTGTCGGCCGAGCTCGGCGCTCACCCGTTCGCCATCTACCGCGCGCTCAGGAGCGTCAACCCGAGCCCCTACCTCGGCTACCTCGACCTCGGCGGCGTCACGCTGGTGGCGAGCAGCCCCGAGAGCCTGGTGCGCTCGGACGGCCGCCGGGTGGAGACGCTGCCGATCGCGGGCACCCGCCGCCGCGGCGCCGACGCCGCGGAGGACGCGGCGCTGGCCGCCGAGCTGCTCGCCGACGAGAAGGAGCGCGCCGAGCACGTGATGCTGGTCGACCTGGGCCGCAACGACCTGGGGCGCGTGTGCCGCCCCGGCTCCGTGGAGGTCGTCGACCTGATGCGCGTGGAGCGCTACAGCCACGTGATGCACCTCGTGTCGCAGGTCGAGGGCGAGCTGGCGGACGGGCGCACGCCGCTCGACGCCCTGGCCGCCACGCTGCCGATGGGCACGGCCTCGGGCGCGCCCAAGGTGCGCGCGATGGAGGTCATCGACGAGCTCGAGCCGGTGCGGCGTGGGCCCTACGCCGGGGCGTTCGGCTACCTGGGGCTGGGCGGGGCGATGGACATGGCCCTCACCCTGCGCACCCTGGTGGTCAAGGACGGCCGCGTCCACCTGCAGGCTGGCGCAGGGGTGGTGGCCGACTCCGACCCCGCCTCGGAGTGGCAGGAGTGCATGAACAAGCTGGCCGCCCTGCAGCGCGCCGTCGAGCTGGCCACCGAGGGGCTGGGCTGATGCCGCGCGCGGAGCAGCCGGGCCGCGTCGCTGCCGTGCCCGCGCCCGCGCCGGGCGCGCGCGTGCTGGTGGTCGACAACTACGACTCGTTCACCTACAACCTGGTGCAGTACCTCGCCGAGCTGGGCGCCGCCGTCACGGTGTGGCGCAACGACGCGTTCACGCTCGAGGACGTGGCGGAGCTCGCCCCCGACGCCCTCCTGCTGTCGCCCGGGCCCGGCACCCCCGAGCGGGCGGGCCGCACCCTGGAGGTCGTGCGCCGCTTCGGGCCGCGGGTGCCTACGCTGGGGGTGTGCCTCGGCCACCAGGCCATCGGCGCCGCCTACGGCGCGCGCGTGACCCGCGCCGCGCGGCTGGTGCACGGGAAGGCGTCGCGCATCGAGCACGACGGCAGCGGCCCGTTCGCCGGCCTGCCGAGCCCGCTGGCCGGCACGCGCTACCACTCGCTGGTGGTCGAGGCGCTGCCGGACGCGCTCGTGCCCACCGCCTGGACCGTCGAACGGGTCGCCGGGCGCGAGGAGCGCGTGCTGATGGGCCTGCGCCACGTCGAGCACCCCGTGTGGGGGGTGCAGTTCCACCCCGAGAGCGTGCTCACGGAGCACGGCCACGACCTGCTGGCCAACTTCCTGGCCCTGGCGGAGGCGCGGCGGCCGGCCTGGCCGGCGTCGTAGACGGTTGCGATAGACTGCCCTGCCGGGCTGATGGCCCTAACGAAGGAGCGTCCATGTACTCTATCGACCTCAGTGGCAAGACCGGACTCGTGATGGGCGTCGCCAACCAGCGCTCGCTCGCCTGGGGCATCGCTCAGCCGCTGGCGCAGGCCGGCGCGAGGCTCGCGTTCAGCTACCAGGGCGAGCGTCTCAAGCCCACCCTCGAGAAGCTGACGGCGGAGCTGAGCTCCCCGCTCCTGCTGGAAGCGGACGTCACCGACGACGCCAGCCTCGACAGGCTGTTCGAGCAGGTGCGCGCCGAGTTCGGCAAGCTCGACTACCTCATCCATTCCGTGGCGTTCGCCCCGGCCGTCACCTTCGAGAAGCCGTTCCTCGAGACGGAGCGCGCCGACTGGATCACGGCCATGGACGTGTCGGCCTACTCGCTGGTGGCCAGCGCCCGCCGCGCCGCGCCGCTCATGAGCGAGGGCGGCAGCATCGTCACCCTCAGCTACCTGGCGGCCGAGCGCGTGGTGCCGCACTACAACATGATGGGCGTGGCCAAGGCCGCGCTCGAGGCCAGCGTGCGCTACCTGGCGTACGACCTGGGCCCCAAGGGCGTGCGCGTGAACGCCGTCAGCGCCGGGGCGGTGCGCACGATCGCGGCGCGCTCCATCTCCGGCTTCGCCGACCTGTACTCGGCCGCGGGCGAGATGTCGATGCTCAAGCGCAACATCACCCAGGAGGAGGTCGGCGGGCTGGGGCTGGCGCTCCTCACCGACCAGCTGGGCGGCGGTATCACCGGCGAGACCATCTACGTCGACGCGGGCTTCCACGCCATCGGGCTGTTCCTGCCCAAGGGGTCCGAAGGGTAGTGAGGGCGCCGCCCGCGGCCGCATGACGCCGCCCGGCGCCGCCACGGGGCGCGCCCTGACGGAGCGCGCCCCGCAGGAGCACGCCCCGACAGGGCGCGCCCGCTCGCTCAGCGTCATCGTGCCGACCCACGGGCGGGCAGCGCTGCTGCCGGCCGTGGTCGAGGGGTGGCTCGCGCTGGCGCCCAGCCTCGAGCCCGCCACGGCCTTCGAGCTGGTGGTCGTCGACGACGGCTCGCCCGACGCCACCCCGGAGGTGCTCGCCGGGCTGGCGCAGCGCCACCCCGGGCGGCTGACGCTGGTGCGCCAGGCGAACGGCGGCCTGGCGGCGGCGCGCAACGCCGGCGTCGACGCCGCCGGCGGCGAGCTGCTCTTCTTCGCCGACGACGACATGCTGCCGGCGTCCCCCGACCTGCTGGCGCGCCACCTGCACGCCCAGGCGCGGCGGCCGGGCGCGTGGGTGAGCCACCTGCGGGTGCCCGACGCCTGCGCGCGCACGCCGTTCCAGGCCTACTGGCGCCGTCGCCTCCACGCCGGCACCGAGCGGCTGGCCGACGGCGCCGACCTGGGGTACGGCGGCTTCTGGTTCGCCTGCCTGTCGCTGCCGCGGCGGCTGCTGGGCGAGCGGCGCTTCAGCCAGGCGTTCCGCGGCTACGGCTGGGAGGAGCACGAGCTCGGCTACCGCCTGCACCGGGCGGGCGTGCGCGCCCGCTTCCTGCGCGGCGCGCACCTCGAGCACCACGACCCGGTGACGCTGGCGGGCACCTACGCCAAGCACGTGGCGATGGGGCGCGCGGCCTGGACCTTCCGGCGCCTGCACCCCAGCGCGCGCGTGGCGCTCTGGACCGGCGCCCACCCCGCCTCGCTCGCCTGGCGCCGGCTGACCCGGCTGGAGGCGCGCGCCGCCGCGCTCCTGGAGCGCGACGAGGCGGAGCTCGACGACCGCGGCTTCGCGCTCGTCCTCGAGGGCGGCTACAGCCGCGGCCTGCGCGAGGGTAGGCTGGCGCATGCCTGAGCGCGGCGCCCACCCCCCGAGCGAGCGGGCCGGCGCGTTCGAGCCGGCCCTGCGGCCGACGGTCAGCGTCGTCGTCCCCACCCACGACCGCCGACCGTTGCTCGAACGCAAGCTCCGCGCCCTCGAGAGCGAGCCGCTCGACTTCGAGGTGATCGTGGTGGCCGACGCGTGCACCGACGACACCGAGCGCTGGCTCGCGCTCTACCAGCCGCCCTACCGCTTCAGCTGGACCACCGGCCCGGGCCGCCACGCCGCTACCGCGCGCAACATCGGCGCCTCGCGCGCCATCGGCGAGGTGCTGCTCTTCTCCGACGACGACGTGGTGCCGCGGCCCGGCTGGGTCGCGGAGAACGCCGCCCTGCACCGAGAGCCGGGCTGGGTGGGCCTCAGCCGCATCGTGCTGCCCGCGCACCTGGAGGTGGGGGCCACCATGGGCCGCTTCGTCGGCTGGCACAGCACCAACGGCTGCTCGCTTAGCGTGCGCGCCGAGCTGTTCCGCGAGGTGGGCGGCTACGACCCCGCCTTCTCGAGCTACGGGGGCGAGGACCCCGACCTCGGCTGGCGCCTCAAGCGCGCCGGCGCCCGCTTCAAGGCGCTAGAGCGCGCGCCCGTCGAGCACTGGGACGTGAACTACCTCGACGACCTCGAGGCCAAGGGGCGCTCGGCGGGCGCGGCGCACGTCCGCGTCTGGCGCAAGCACGGCGCCGCTGCGGTAGCCTGGGCGCTCGGCGTGCACCCGGCGAGCCTCGCGCTCAAGCGGCTCCTGGTCGGGCCGTGGCTCGCCCCCCTCATCGGGGCCGACCGCTACCGCTGGGAAGCCGCCTACGCGGCGGGCGCGCGCGCCGAGCTACGCCGGAGCGAGGAGGGCCATGGCTGAGCTGCACATCGGCGACCTGCTGAACGAGATCTTCGCGGGACGTACCCTGGACCGCGCCACCGCCCGCGAGGTGCTGGGCCGCCTGATGGACGGCGAGCTCTCGCAGGTGCAGGCCGCCGCCCTGCTGGCCGCGCTGCGCACGCGCGGCGAGACGGTCGAGGAGATCACCGGCTTCGCCGAGGCCATGCGCGAGCGCGCCATCCGCGTGCCGGTGCGGGGCGACGGGCCGCTGGTGGACACGTGCGGCACCGGCGGCACCGGCCTCGACACCATCAACATCAGCACCACCGCCATGTTCGTGGCCGCCGCCGGCGGCGCGCGCCTGGCCAAGCACGGCAACGTGGGCGTCACCCGCAGGTCGGGCTCCGCCGACGTGCTCGAGGCGCTCGGCGCCAACCTGGAGCTGGGCCCCGAGGAGCTCGCCGCCGCGGTCGACGAGGTGGGGCTGGCGTTCGTCTTCGCGCGCCGCTACCATCCCGCCATGCGCTTCGTGGCGCCCATCCGCGCCGACCTGCAGGCGCGCACCATCTTCAACAACCTGGGGCCGCTCACGAACCCCGCCGGCGCCGACCGTCAGCTGATGGGCGTCTACGCCCCCGAGCTGACCGAGCCGCTGGCGGCGGTGCTGCGCGGCCTGGGCCTCACGCGCGCCCTGGTGGTGCACGGCGAGGGGCTGGACGACTTCACCGTCAGCGGCCCCACCAAGGTGAGCGAGCTGAAGCCGGACGGCGCCATCGTCACCTACGTCGTCGCGCCCGAGGACGTGGGCCTCGCGCGTCACCCGCTCGACTCGCTCGGCGGCGGCGACGCCGTGCACAACGCCGCCCAGCTGCGCGGCGTGCTGGCCTCGGAGGCCGACCCCGCCAAGCGCGACGTGGTGCTGTTCAACGCCGGCGCCGCTCTCTACCTGGCGGAGCGGGCGCCCGACCTGCGCGGCGGCGTGGCGCTGGCGCGCGCGGCGCTCGAGAGCGGCGCGGCGCTCGCCAAGCTCGACGACTACCTCGACTTCAGCCGCGCGGCCGCCGGGCGCACGTCCGCTCGGGCCGCGACGGCCTGAGGCCGTACTGGTAGCATTGGCCCCGTGAAGATCGTTCAAGGGCTCTTCATCGCCCTGCTCGCGGGCGTACTGTCGGTCGGCTCCCACCTGGCCGCCTCGGCGCTGCAGTGGGCGCAGGAGCTGCCGTCCCTCGAGTCGCTCGACGCGCTCACCTTCAGCACCACCTCGCAGGTGTTCGCCCGCGACGGCACCACCCGCATCGGCGTGCTGGTGCCGGTGGTGGGCGAGGACCGCGAGTCCACCAACCGCATCCCCGTGACCCTCGAGGAGGTGTCGCCCGCCGCGCTGCAGGCCATCGTGGCGTACGAGGACGACCAGTTCTTCGGGCATTACGGCGTCGACCCGCTGGCGGTGCTGCGCGCCACCTACGAGGAGTTCTTCGGCGACGCCATGCGCGGCGGCTCGACCATCACCACCCAGGTCATCAAGAACGTGCTGCTCCAGGACATCCGCTCCGAGCGCTCGCTGGAGCGCAAGGTCAAGGAGTGGATGCTGGCGCTCGAGCTCGAGCGGCGCCTCACCAAGAGCGAGATCCTGCAGCACTACATCAACGTCATCTTCTGGGGCGGCAACGTCTACGGCATCGGCGCGGCGGCGCAGACCTACTTCGGCAAGGACCCCATCGAGCTGAACCTGGCCGAGGGCCTCTACCTGGCGCGCCTGATCCCCGCCCCCAACTCGCGCCACGACGACTTCGAGACCACCCGGCGCAGCATGCGCGAGGTGCTCGACAAGATGGTGCGGCAGGGGACCATCAGCCGCGAGATGGCCGACCGCGCCTGGCGCTACCCGCTGCAGCCGCTCGGCTGGCAGGTCGAGTACGACGGCGAGGGCAACGTGGTCAGCGCCGTGCGCACCGGCGCCGACGTGCTGGTGCAGTCGAGCGTCAGCTCCGACCTGTCGCGGGCGGTGGTGCTGGCGGTCCGCGACTGGCTCACGCAGCGCTACGGCGAGAGCGTCGTGTGGGGCCGCGGCGGCCTGCGCGTGACCACCACCATCGACGTGCAGGCGCAGCTGGCCGCCAACCAGGCCAGCCTCGAGGCCGAGGTGCCGGAGGGCGCCCAGCTGGCCATCGTGGGCCTCGACCCCGCCACCGGCGCGGTGCTGGCCATGGTGGGGCAGAAGCTCGAGCCGGGCGCCCCGCCCGAGGAGTTCAACCGCGCCACCCAGGCGATGCGCCAGCCGGGCAGCTCCTTCAAGCCCATCGTCTTCGCCACCGCCATCGAGCAGGGGGGCTTCAACCAGGCCACCATCCTCGTCGACGAGCCGGCCGCGTTCCACATCCCCGGCCAGCCGCCCTACGAGCCCGAGAACCACGACTTCCGCTACGACGGCTACCAGACCGTGCGCGCCAACCTGAACACGAGCCGCAACATCCCGGCCGTCAAGGCGCTCGAGGCCGCCGGGCCCGAGGCGGTGGCCGAGAAGGCGCGCCAGCTCGGCTACGACGTCATGCCCTACTACGCCATGGCGCTCGGCTCCTACGAGGTCACCCCGCTGCAGCACACCGCCGCCATGGCGGCCTTCGCGAACGGCGGGGTCTACAACGAGCCGTACTTCATCGAGCGCGTCGAGGACGCCGACGGCAACGTGCTGTACGAGGCCTCGCCCCGCTCGGCGCGGGTGTGGAGCGAGCAGACGGCGTACATCATGCTCGACCTGCTGCGCGGCAACGTCGCCGACCGCGAGCCGGCCTACGGCCTCTCGAACCGGGCGGTCGTGCCCGGGCGCTGGGTGGCGGGCAAGACCGGCACCACCAACAACGAGGTCGACCTCTGGTTCGTGGGCCTCACGCCGGGCCTGGCGGCCTCGGTGTGGATCGGCTACGACAGCAGCCGCGGCATGCCGCGCAGCATGACCAACTCCGACGGCACCACCGAGATC
>JAAYYF010000082.1 GCA_012515535.1 Deinococcales bacterium | reverse complement strand
CGTCACGGCCTTCCTCGGCGAGCGCGGGCTGCCGCACGGCTCCGTGTACCGCGACCCCACCGCGCGCCTCGGGGTCGAGCTCCGGACCGTCGGGCTCCCCACCACCCTCTTCTTCGCCGCCGACGGCACCCTGGTGCACACGCACGTCGGCGAGATCTCGCGCGCCGAGCTCGAGCGCCGCGTCCGCGGCCTGCGCGACTAGTTCAGCCGGCCGACAGACCCCAGACGCGTCCGAAGCCAGCAACGGCCTGCCGGCACCCAGCCACAGGATGGGAACAACCTGGCGGCGCACGCCCCACCAGGGGGGTATGCTCGCCGGGCCAACTACCCAGGAGTGCCATGCGTCCCACCTACCTGCGAACCCGCTTCCTTCTCGTCCTGCTTCCGCTGCTCTCCCTGCTGGCGTGCGACCCGTCGGTCACCGAGGTCGAAGCCACCTCGATCGAGGTCGCGCCCCTCTACCTGTCGTTCGACGGCACGAGCGAGGCGACGCTGAGCGTGACCGCCAACGGCTCCTGGACGCTCACCTCCGACGCGAGCTGGCTGAAGGTGAGCCAGAGCTCCGGCCGCGGCGGTAGCTCCACCGTCAGGGTGACGGTCGACCGCTCTGGCCTGCCGGCGCAGCAGCACGCCGGACGCCTGAAGCTCTCCGGTAGCGGCCGCTCGGTCACGGTGCACGTGAGCATGCGCTTCCCGCACGTCACCGGGACCGTCGTCGACCCCACGGACGAGATCAAGCCCGGCTCGCTCCCGCGAGCGGACGCCTTGCAGGGCGCGAGCCCGAGCGTGTCGGAAGCCATGCCTCCCGACGTGGTGCCGGGCGAGTACCTGGTGCTGCTCGACGACGGCATGGCGCTGGCGCTCGAGGCGAGCGCGTCGGGGCCCGTGCCGCTAGGCGCGCGGCCGCACCTCACCACGCTCCGGGCGATGGGCGCGGGCGTCGCGCGCGACCACGGCCTGCGCCTCGCGTCCGACGTGCTCAGCAGCGGCCTGCCGGTGGTCAAGGTGCACGCCACCGAAGCCGAGGTGGAGCGTCTGCGGGCCGACGGGCGCGTGGCGCTGGTGGAGCCGAACCGGCGCTGGCTGCTCCCGCAGGTCGAAGCGGTGAACGCGGCGCACGACTTCGGCCTGCAGTGGCACTACGACCACATCGACCTCGGCAGCGCGTGGGCGCTCACGCAGGGCGACCCGGACGTGGTGGTGGCGGTGATCGACGGCGGCTTCGCCACGCGCCACCCCGACCTGAGCGCCAACCTGCTGCCGGGCTACCACTTCGAACGGGACGACCCCGACCCGGAGGCGTTGGATGCCTGCGTCGAGCACGGCACGCACGTGGCCGGCACCGTCGCGGCCACCCTCAACGCCGCCTTCGGCGTCAGCGGCGCGGCGCCGGGCGTGAAGGTCCTGCCCCTGAGCGTGGGCTACGAGACGCTGGACGGCGCCACCCTCGTGTGCGCGCTCGACTCATACGCCGTGATCTCCGCCGTCGAGTACGCCGCCGGCGAGAGCGTCGCAGGGCTGCCACCGATCGCGCCGGTCGACGTCATCAACATGAGCCTCGGCGGGTACGGCACCAACACCACCTTCGAGATGGCCGTCAGGCGCGCCATCGACGCGGGCGTGAGCGTGGTGGCCGCCGCCGGCAACGACGGCTTCACCAACGTCGTGTCCATCCCTGCCGCGTTCGACGGCGTGGTCGCCGTGGCCGCCACCGACTCCCAGGGCAAGCGCGCGTCGTACAGCAACGCCGGCAAGGCCGTCGACATCGCCGCCCCCGGCGGCGACAAGGCCAACGGCGTCCTGAGCCTCGGTTGGGACCTGGCGCAGGACGAGGGGACCTGGCTGCGCATGGCCGGCACCAGCATGGCCACCCCCCACGTCTCGGCGGTGGTCGCGCTGATGAGGAGCATGAACCCCGAACTCGACCCCGCCAGCGTCACGGCGATCCTCCACGCCAGCGCCCGCGACCTCGGCGCCCCCGGGCGCGACGACCTGTACGGGTGGGGCATGCTCGACGCCGGCAAGGCGGTGGAGTACGCCCGCAACTCCCTCGGCGTGACCTACCGCGACGTGGTCGTGCGCCTCTCCCAGGGCGGCACGCTGGTGGCGGAAGCGCACGCCGGCGTGACCGGCAGGTTCGACCTCGGCCCGGTGCCGGCCGGCACGTACCTGCTCGAGGCCGGCACCGACCTCGACGGCAACGGGCAGATCTCGGACCCGGGCGAGCGCTACGCGAGCACGACCGTCGCCGTCGCGTACGCCGGCGACCTCGCCCAGGACCTGCAGCTGAGCCTGCGCTGAGACCCCTACGGCGCGAGCTCCAGGCCGCGCTCGGCCAGCGCCTCGCGCAGGATGCCGATGGCGCGCGGGCCCACCCCGTGCAGCGCCAGCAGCTCCGCCTCGCTCCTGGCGGCGACGTCGGTGAGCGTCAGGACGCCGGCCGCGAGCAGCGCACGCGTGGCGGGCTTGCCGATGCGGCTCGGCAGCGCGTCCTCGCCCGCGGGCGCGACCCCTCGGTGCGCCGCGAGGCGCGCGGCGGCCAGGCGCTTCGGCGCGCGGCAGAGCCACGCCTTCTCCACCAGCGCGTTGAGCTGCATGCCGTTCACGGCGGCTAGCGGGACGGTCACGCCGATCGGTTTCCCGGAGCGCGTCAGGCGCTCGGCCACCGGGAAGCGCTCCAGCACCTGCGCGGCGACCTCGTCGCTCATGTACAGCTGGACGAGCCCGTCGTCGGTGAGCGTCGCGAACCCCTTGTCGCGCACGCGGAACGTAAGCGTCCCGAAGCGCTTGCCCTCCACCGCCTCCGGCAGGCTCAGGGCGGCCTTGCGCAGCTGCCTCACCGTGGTCATGCGTCCATTATCCGCGTCGGCCGCGCCGAGCGCGAACGCGCGCCCAGCCCGACCCGCCGCGAGCGGACGCCGCTGCACCCGCCCCTCTCGGGCATGCGCGCCCCGGCACGCGACGCCACGCCGACCTCGCGCCTCGTCACCCGCCGCCAGCTAATGTAGGGACGGTCGCAGGCCCACGTGTGCGAGAGGCGATAGGAGGCTCCGGAGTGGAACGGCTAACGTCGTGCATGCACCCCGAGACGAACGCCGGAGGCAGCGCGTGACGCGTCGCGCGCTCGGCAGCCCCGCCGGCGTCCCCGACGGCGCGCCCAACGACCTCGTCTCGCGCGTGGCGACCGTCCGCCACCGGGCGGTGCATCACCTCCTGTTGGTGCTGATCGGCCTCATCGTCGTCGTCCTCGTGCAGATGGCGCTCCCGTTCCGCGACGGCGCACGGTTCCGGTTCGGCTTCCTGCTCAACCTCGCGGCCCTGCCGGTCCTCGGCTACGCGCTGCTGGCCAACCTGCGCGGCCAGCAGCGCGTGGCGCTCGCCATCGTCACCGCGATCCTGCTGATCGCCGGCGCGGTGCCGGTCCTCCAGCGCGGCCTGGCCGCCAACCCGCTGTGCCTGCTGTTCTTCACCCTCCCCATCGTGCTCTCGGGGGTCGTGGGCGCGCGCCGCAACCTCGGCGTCTGCGCCGCGGTCGCCGTCGCGTCCATCTTCGTGTCGACCGCCTTGGAGGAGGCCGGCGCGCTCCCCGCCAGCCCGACGAACGGCGACCCCGACTGGTGGTTCAGCGTCCAGGCCGCCAGCCTCCTGGTCCTGGTCGCCTACTTCCTCGACCGCTTCGGGCACGTGCTGCACACCACCCTGCAGGACGCCCTCGCCGCGCAGGCCGAGGTCCGCCAGCAGGCGAGCGAGCGCATCCGCGCGCAGGACGCCCTGATCGAGGAGCAGCGCTTCTCCACCGCCGCCCTCGAGAACCTCCCCGCGATCTTCACGCTGCTGGGGCGCGACGGCCGCTTCACGCGCTGGAACCGCAACTTCCCGCGCGCGCTCGGCATGACCGACAAGGAGCTCGCCAACGCCACCCTCGAGGACGTGTTCAGCCCCAAGGACCACGAGGAGGTCAGGCGCCACGTGCAGCGCGTGTTCGAGGACGGCCGCGACACCACCGAGGCCGCCTTGCTGACGCGCGCCGGCCTCGAGGTGCCGCACCTCCTGGTCGCCTCCCGCCTGGAGCTGGAGGGCAACGAGTACCTGGCGGGCGTGGCGCTCAACACGTCCGAGCTCGCCCTGGCCCGCACGCGCATCCAGTCGTTGAGCCAGGAGCTCGAGGAGCGCCTCGAGCGCATCACCGCGCTGCACAAGATCGACCAGGCCATCACCGGCAGCCTCGACATCCGCCTCACGCTCGACGTGGTGCTGGAGCAGGTCATCGGGCGCCTGCAGGTGGACGCCGCGAGCGTGCGCCTGCTCAGCCGCGCCGAACACGTGCTGATGTTCGGCGCCAGCCGGGGGCTACCGAGCCGCGAGCTGCGCGGCGTGCGGGTGCGGCTGGGCGAGGGGACGGTGGGGCGCGCGGCGCTCGACCGCCGGCGGGTCGTGCTGCGGGGCGAGGCCGAGATCGCCGCGGCGCTGCCGAAGCTGCCGTTCCTGCGCGACGCCGGCTTCCAGGCGTACGTGGTCACGCCCCTGGTGGCGAAGGGGCAGCTGCAGGGGGTGCTGGAGCTGTTCCACCGCTCGCACCTGGAGGACGACGACGACTGGCACGAGTACCTGACGACGCTGGCCACGCAGGCGGCGATCGCGGTCGACAGCGCCACGCTGTTCGAGAACCTAGAGCGGTCGAACCTGGAGCTGCGTCTGGCGTACGACCGCACCATCGAGGGGTGGGCGCGGGCGCTCGACCTGCGCGACGAGGAGACGGAGGGGCACTCGCGCCGTGTCACCGACATGACCGTGGCGCTCGCCGAGCGCCTGGGCTTCAGCGCCGAGAACCTGGTGCACGTGCGGCGCGGGGCGCTGCTGCACGACATCGGCAAGATGGGCATCCCCGACTCGATCCTGCTCAAGCCGGGGAAGCTCACCGACGAGGAGTGGGCGATCATGCGGCGCCACCCGGACTACGCGGTGGAGCTGCTCTCCCCCATCGAGTTCCTGGCGCCGGCGCTGCCCATCCCGCGCTCGCACCACGAGAAGTGGGACGGCAGCGGCTACCCGCTCGGGCTACGGGGCGAGGAGATCCCGCTGCCGGCGCGCATCTTCGCGGTCGTCGACGTGTTCGACGCGCTGACCTCGGAGCGCCCCTACCGCCAGGCGCTCTCGCAGCAGGCGGCGCTCGAGTACATCGAGTCGCAGAGCGGCAAGCACTTCGACCCGAACGTGGTGGCCGAGTTCGTCGCCATGCTCGCCTCACCGGTCGACGAGCCTGCTCCCTGAGCGGCTTCGTCCACGCCGGTCCTCCGCTCGTAGGACGGCGTCACCTCCTATCGCTCCCGGGACCGGCACCGGGCGGTCCGGCGAGCGCCGTGGGTACGTACTCGAGGAGCTGGAGCTTGCCGTCGAACGTGCGGCTGGCGGTGAGCGCCAGGGCGACGTCGGGGTAGGCCTCGAAGACGTGGTTGCGGCCGCTCCTGCCGGTGATCACGGGGAACACGACCAGGCGGATCCGGTCGACCAGGCCGGCTTCGAGGAGCGAGCGGCAGAGGCTGATGCTGCCGAGCGTGCGGAGCGGGCGGTCGCCGTCGCGCTTCATGGCGCGCACGGCCTCGACCGCGTCGCCGCTCACCAGCTCGGTGTTGGGCCAGGGCAGGGGCGCCTCCAGCGTCGAGGAGAACACCACCTTCGGCACGGCGGCGAGGCCGGCCAGGCTGGCCTCCTCCTCCGGGGAGAAGCCCCCCTCGGAGGCGACCGCCTGGGCGGACATGCCGGACATGAGGCGGTAGGTGTTGGCCCCCATCAGCACGAGGGCGTCGCGGTCCTCCGTCTCGTCGAGCCAGCGGAGGTACTCGGGCGCTTCCACGCCCCACCACCCGGGCCAGCCCTCGGCCTCGCCGTAGCCGTCGAGCGAGGCGATGAAGTCGACCAGCAGCTCTTGCATCCGAGGTCCCTCCTTAGGCGCGGCGCGCCACGAGCCGGCGGTACAGGTCCCGGTCGAGCGGGCGGCACATCACCCTGAGCTGGCCGCCCCGCCCAGGGTAGCGCCCGCGCCCCGCGTGACCCCGGTAGGCTCGCAACGGGCCGTCCTCCCTATCCTTGCCCCATGCCGCTTGGGCGGAGGGAGGCAGCGATGAGAGCGTTGCGAACGGTACTGCTGGGGGCCCTGCTGGTGGCCCCGACCGCGCTGGCGCAGGAGGCCCTGCGCTTCGACAGCTCGCTGGGCGAGGTGGTCGTCTACCCCCTCGGGCACGCCTCGCTGCGGATCGAGACGGGCGAGGTGGTCATCCAGGTCGACCCGTGGAGCGACGTCGCCGACTACGCCATGCAGCCCGCCGCCGACCTGGTGCTCGTGACCCACGACCACCCGGACCACTTCGACCCCGCGGCGCTCGAGCAGCTGATGGGCGAGGGCACGGTCTTCGTGATGGACTCGCACAGCGCCGAGCAGTTCGCGGGCGAGGCCATGGTGCTCGCCAACGGCGAGTCGGTCGAGGTGATGGGGGTGACGGTAACGGCGGTGCCGGCGTACAACGTGCAGCGCATGCGCGACGACGGCGAGCCGTTCCACGCGCAGGGCGACTACAACGGCTACCTGCTCGACATCGGCGACCTGCGGCTCTTCGTGGCCGGCGACACCGAGTGCGTGCCGGAGATGGCGGAGCTGACGGAGGTCGACGTGGCGTTCCTGCCCATCAACCTGCCGTTCACCATGCCGCCCGAGGAGGCCGCCGCGTGCTTCCGCACCATCGCGCCGGCCGTGGCGGTGCCGTACCACCAGGGCGAGTCGGACCCGCAGGTGGTGGCCGACATGCTCGCGGACACCGAGATCGACGTGCGGGTGCTGCAGCTGCCCTGAGGGCCGGCCGAGCTGCGGACCGAGGAGCGGCGCCGAGCACGTGCTCGGCGCCGCTCCTCGTGAGTGAGGTGCCCGTTCAGGCGATGAGGTAGAGCTCGGTCTGGCGCCCGCCCAGGTAGGTGACGCGCGCGTCACGGAACGCGACGATCTGCTCGGTGGCGAGCTTGACGCGCTGGTCGTCCCACTCGGGCAGGCTGGTCTCGATGAACATCTCGAACGAGAACATGGTGTCCTGCACCAGCGGGAGGTCACCCACGCCGGGCACGCCGTCCTGGCGGTCGTAGCGCCCGATCATGGGCCCGGCGCCGTGGCCGTGCGTGCCGATGGGGTGCGTGTAGACGCGGCCCTCGATGCCTTCGGCGCGCATGCGCTCCAGGGTGGCGGCCAGCACCTGGTTGCCGGTGCGCCCCGCCACCATCTGCTCGGCCAGCAGGTCCTGCTGGCGGTTGGCGACCTGCAGGGCGCGCCGCGCGCCCGCCGGAGCCGCCTGCTCGCCGGGCCGCAGTACGTAGGCGTTCTGCTGCGTGTCGGTGGCCAGCCCCAGGTAGTGCAGGCCGAAGTCGCAGTGGAGCAGATCGCCGGGGCGGATCACCAGGTCGGGGCTGGCGCCGATGTCGCCGAGGTCCTGGCCGCGACGCTGGATGGAGACGGTGGGGTGGAACCAGCAGCTGAGCCCCAGGTCGTTCACGCGCTGCCGCATCCACCAGGCGAGGTCGGCCGCCGTGGTCACGCCGGGGTGCGCGACGCGGCTGGAGAACGCCTCGGCGATGATGCCGTGGGCGATCTGGTTGATGCCGTGCGCGGCGTCGAGCTCCTCGGGCAGGCGCCGCTCGAGCCAGCCGACGGCCACGCGCTCGGCGCTGACGCAGAGGCCCGCGAGGCGCTCGCCGAGGGCGCTCATCAGCCAGCCGTGCTCGTGGTGGCTGAGGCCGTCGCCGAAGGCGATGTCGGCGCTCACGTTCACGCCGATGCGCTCGGGGCGGCACCCCTCGACCACGCGCCGCAGGCACGCCTCCTGGGTCTCGTCGGCCTCGGCCGTCTGGGTCTTGTTCCACATGGTGCGGTAGTGGCTGTCGACGCCGATGCCGGCGTTGGCGATGGCCATGGCGCGGAACTCGCCCTCCTGGGGCGCGTGGAACACGAGCACGGTGCGGCGGCGCGCCGAGAGCATGTTCGAGGGCAGCAGGCTCATCAGGACGGGGTCCTCGTTGTACTCGCGCGCCACGACGATCCAGACGTCGATGCCCGCCTCGCGCATGACGCTCGGCAGGACGGTCTCGAGGCGGCGCGTGAGCCAACGGTCGCGGATGGCGGCCTGCTCGCGCAGCGGCAGGATCTTGTGCCGCCAGTCGGAGGCGCCGGCGTGGGTCATGGGGAGGGCGGCGGTGACGTCGTTCATACGGCGGTCCTTTCCTCAGGGGGAGCGGTGAGCGAGGGGTCTTCGGGGCCTGCGGGGGCGACGCTGCCGCTGCGGGCGCCCAGCACGCTGAGGAGCGCGACGCAGACGAGCACGACGGCGACGCCGGTCACCTGCACGCCCGAGGCGCTCTCGCCGAACAGGATGGCGCCCCAGGCGAGCGCGAGCACCGGTTGCAGGAGCATGATGACGGCCGTCTCGAGCGCGGGCAGCTCGCGCAGCGCGCGGCTCAGGAACAGCCAGCCGCCGACCTGCGCCACCAGCGCCAGCACCAGCAGCCAGGCGTGCGCGCTAGGGGGCGCCGCCTGGAAGGCGGCTGCCCCCGGCGCGCCGGCCAGCAGGCCGGCGGCGAGCGCGCCGCCGAGCGACACGTGCAGCAGGAAGCCGATCTCGGAGCCTGGTGGCAGGCGCTTGGAGGAGTGGCGGAACAGCAGCACGTAGGTGGCGCTCGACAGGCCGCTGGCGACGCCGAACAGCGCCCCGAGCACCGGGTCGCTGCCCTGCGAGCCCGCCTGGCCCGCGCCGCTGATGAGCCAGATGCCCACGGCCAGCAGCGGCAGCACCGCCAGCACGTAGGCGCGGGGGCGCTCCTTCAGGAGGAGCCAGCCGAGCAGCGCGATGAACGCCACCTGCGTGTTGGCGAGCACGGTGGCGAACCCCGAGCCGATCAGGTCGATGCTCGAGTGCCACAGGTACAGGTTCACGCCGAACACCACGCCCGTGAGCCACCCCAGGGGGCGCAGCGGGCGGAGGCTGGGGCGCCTGAGCAGGAGCGCGAGCGCCACCAGCATCGGCAGGGCGTAGGCGTTGCGCCCGAAGCTGGTGACGGCGGGCGGCAGGTCGACCAGCCGCACCAGCACGGCCGAGAACGAGATGCCGACGGTGCCGATCAGGGCGTTGAGCCTCACTTAGCGTCACCGAGGCGGGAGTCGAACACGTCGCGCAGGCCGTCGCCGAGCAGGCTGAAGCCGAGCACCACCAGGGTGATGGCGATGCCGGGGTAGAGCGAGACGTGCGGGGCGTGGCGGATCGCGTCGCGGCCGGCGGCGAGCATACGCCCCCAGCTGATCTCGGGCGGTTGCGTGCCGAGCCCGAGGAAGCTGAGGCTGGCCTCGGTGACGATGGCGGTGCCCATCCCCAGCGTGGCGAGCACCAGCACCGGCGCCCAGGCGTTGCGCAGCACGTGCAGCAGGAGGACGCGCGCGTGACGGCTGCCCAGGGCGATGGCCGCCTCCACGAACTGCTCCTGCTTCACGCGCAGGATCTCGCCGCGCACCACGCGCGCCATCAGCGGCACGCGCGCGATGGCGATGGCCACCATGGCGTTCACGATGCTGGGCCCGGTGGCGGCGATGATGGCGAGCGCCAGCAGGATCGAGGGCAGCGCCAGCAGCAGGTCCATCACGCGCATGATGAGGGTGTCGGCCCAACCGCCCACGTAGCCGGCGAGCGCGCCGAGCACCAGCCCCGCCACGAGCGAGAGGCCGGTGGCGACGAGGCCCACGAGCAGCGACACGCGCGCGCCGGCGATGATGCGCGACAGCACGTCGCGCCCGAGCTCGTCGGCGCCGAGCACGAACGTCGTGTTGAGCTTGCCGTCGACCCACAGGCCGCGGGGCGCCTCGTACTTGTCCCAGATGCTCTGCGCCACCGGGTCCATGGGCGCGATCCAGGGCGCGAAGAGGGCGGTGAGCACGAGGGCGGCGACGATGACGCTGCCCACCAGCACCCCGCGGTTGCCGAGCAGGCGCTTGCGCAGGCGCGCGCTCGGGCCGCGCGAGCGCGCGCTGGTGGCGACCGTGGCGGTGTCACTCATGGCGGATCCTCGGGTCGAGCAGGCCGTAGCTGAGGTCGACGAGCAGGTTGGCGATCACGAACACGGCCCCGAGCATGAGCACGGAGCCCTGCACGAGGGGGAAGTCGCGTTGGGTGATGGCCTGCACGATCAGGCGCCCCACGCCCGGCCAGGCGAACACGTTCTCGATGACGATGGCGCCGCCCAGCAGGGCGCCGAACTGCACGCCGATCACGGTGACGACCGGCATCAGCGAGTTGCGCAGGGCGTGCCCCACCACGACCATGGTGGGCCTGACGCCCTTGGCGCGCGCGGTGCGCACGAAGTCGGCGCCGAGCACCTCGAGCATGCTCGAGCGCGTGATGCGCGTGATGACCGCGATCATGCTGGTACCGAGCGCCAGGGCGGGCAGCAGCAGGTAGCGGAGGCTGTCGATCAGCGGCCGCGCGTCGCCCCTCACGAGCTCGAGCAGCGCCGGGCCGAAGGCGGGCCCGCGCCCGAAGATCGGCACCCAGTCGACGCTGAGGCCGATGGTGGACAGGAGCAGCAGGCCGACCCAGAAGCTGGGCGCGGCGACGCCGATGAGGGCCAGCACCATGGTGCCGGCGTCGAGCCAGGTGTTGCGCTTCACGGCCGCGATGACGCCTAACGGGACGCCCAGGAGGATGGATAGGAGCAGCGAGGCGAGCCCGAGCTCGATGGTGGCGCCCATGCGCTCTGCGATGAGGTCGGCGACGGGCAGCTGCCGCCTGACGGAGACGCCCAGGTCGCCCTGCAGGGCCTGCTTGAGCCAGAGTAGATACTGTTCGGGTAGCGGCCGGTCGAGGCCGTAGAGGCGGGTGAGGTGCGCGACCTGCTCGGCGGAGGCCGTCTCCCCCAGCATGATCCGGATCGGGTCGCCGGGGGCGGTCTTCACCAGCAGGAAGACCAGCACCGACAACGCGAGCAGGATCATGCCCAGCCCCAGCACCCGCTTGGCGATGAAGATCAGCATGGCAGTGTTGGACCCGAGCGGCGCCTGACGCGCGCCGCTCGGGAGTTCCTCCGTTCGGTGGGGGTTACTTCTTCTCGACCAGGTGGAGGTTCTTGAAGGTCGACGAGGCGTACGGGTGGGTGCGCCAGCCTTCGACGTTGGCGCGGAAGACGCCGGTCTCCTCGATGTAGTAGATGTAGCTGCCCGGCAGGTCGGCCACGATCAGCTCCTGCGCTTCGTCGTAGATGGCGAACTGCTCGTCGCTGAACGGCTCGACGCGCAGGCCCTTGACGAGCAGCTCGTCGACGCGCGGGTTGCTGTAGTTGTTGAAGTTGTTGGCGCCGTCGCTCTTGTAGAGGTTGTACATGGCGTAGTTGGGGTCGACGTTGCCGGTCCAGCCCGCCAGGTACAGGTCGAAGTCGTCGGTCTGGATGATGCGGTCCCAGAACGCGCCGAACTCCTCGACGGTGACGTCGACGTTCACGCCGATCTGCGCCGCCTCGAACTGCACGATCTCGGCGATCTGCGCGCGCACCGGGTTCTCGTCGGTGTAGAGGCGCAGGCTGAGCTCGCCCGGGGCGTAGCCGGCCTCGGCGAGGAGCTCGCGGGCGCGCTCGGGGTCGTAGGGGAAGCGCTGCACGTTCTCGTTGAACCACTCGGTGTTGGGGCTGATCATGCTCACGCCGGGGAGGCCGACGCCGAGCAGCACGCGGTCGACGATCGCCTCGCGGTTGAGCAGGTGGGCGAACGCCTGGCGCACGCGCACGTCCTTCAGGCCCTCGGAGGCGTGCTGGAAGCCGAGGTAGATGTTGCCGGTGCCGGCGGTGCGGCTGACCACGAAGCGGTCGTCCTGCTCGAGGCGTGCCAGGTCGATGCCGTTGATCTGGCCCTGGAACAGGTCGATCTCGCCGGCCTCGAGGGCGAGCAGGCGCGTGGCGTCCTCGGTGATGGGGCGGAAGACCACGCGGTCGACCTTGGCGCGGCCGCCCCAGTAGTCGTCGAACGCTTCGACGACGGTGCGGTCGTCGCTGACGCGCTCCACGAAGCGGAAGGGGCCGGTGCCGACCGGGTTCGTGGCGAAGCTGGGGTCGTCGACGCGCTCGGAGGGGATGATCTGCAGGCGAGCGATCGAGTTGAGGAAGAAGGCGTTCTGCTCACCGAGCGTGAAGCTGACGGTGCGCTCGTCGACCGCCGTCACCTCGACGATGTCGGCGTACAGGTCGATGTAGGTGGCGGGGTTGTTGCGGTCGAGCATCCAGTCGAACGTCGCCTTCACGTCCTCGCTGCCGAAGGTGGTGCCGTCGTGGAACAGCACGCCTTCGCGCAGCTCGAAGGTGTAGGTGAGGCCGTCGTCGGAGACCGTCCAGGAGGTCGCGAGGCGCGGCTCGAGGGCGAGGTCGTAGCCGAACATGACGAGCGGCTCCATCATGGTGTCGATCAGCTGGTTGTCGTAGACGCTCAGGGCGATGCGCGGGTCGAGGGTGCCGGCCTCGGCCTGGAGGGCGATGTTCAGTTGGGTCTGCGCGGCAGCCAGGCTGAGGGCCAGGAGCGCGGTGAGGGCGATAACGAGACGTCGCAAGGGAGGTCCTCCGGGGGAACGGTGCTCAAGGACTTCGGGGTCGGGGGGACGGGGAGGGTAACGGCCACGACGCCCGCGGCGGCTGCCAGCGGGGCGCGACGGCCGACGCGCTGCGGCTACATCTGCTTCACCCCCTGGGTAGCGAGACGGTGGCTGGGTTCGGGGGAACCTGACGAGGGGGAGGGGTGGGCGCGACGGGCGCCCAGGGGAGCGACCGCGTGCCTAGGCATCGGTGCCGAGGTCCCCTAAGGAGAGAGCCATCCGGGTGAGCGAGTCGCGCAGGTGGCGCCGCATGACCTCACGGGCGCGGCCGGCGTCCCGCTCGCGGATGGCGTCGAGCAGTTGCTGGTAGTCCTCGCGCTCGTCGCGGGCGTCGTGGTCGCCGGCGCCGAGCGCGCTGTGGTAGCGGGTCACCTGGTTGTAGAGGCGCCGCAGGGTCCGGGCCAGGGGGACGTTGTGCGCGGCGTTGGCGACCGCGCTGTGGAAGCGGCGGTCGAGGTCGCGGCTGGGCTCCTGCCCGCGCGTCCCCTCGGCCTCCTCGACCAGCGCGCTCAGGGCGTCGATGTCGGTCGGGGCGGCGCGCTTGGCGGCGAGCTCGGCGGAGAGCTCCTCGAGCGGGAAGCGCATCTCCTCGAGCGCGCGCAGCTCGGTGGGGTCGAGGGGCGCCACGAAGGTGCCGCGGCGCGGGCGGATCACCACCAGGTCCTCCTGGGAGAGGCGGATGAGCGCCTCGCGGATGGGGGTGCGGCCCAGGTCGAGGAGCTCGGTGGCGCGCTTCTCGTCGATCGCCTCGCCGGGCTTCAGCTCGAGCGTGAGGATGCGCTCGAGGAGGCCGTCGTAGGCGATCTGCGCCGCCTGGTGACGTGGGCCCTGTCCCACATCACGTGATATATCTCGTGGCATGTCTAGCAACGTTAGCACCGAACCGCCCGCCGGGCAAGCGCCCGACGCGGCGACGTTCGCCGCGCGCCGCGACCGCGTGCGCCGCGCCCTCGCCGCCGCCGGCGCGCACGCGGTCGTCAGCGGCCCCGGCGACGACATGGCCTACCTGCTGGGCGGGCACTCGGTCGCCGACGAGCGCCCCTGCCTGCTCCTCACCACGACCAGCGGCGACGCCCTGCTGGTGCCGCGCCTCGCCGAGGAGGAGCTCCGCCCCCTCTGCGCTGACGTGCGCGTGCGCGCCTGGGACGACGGCGACGACGTGCTCGCTGCCCTGCGCGCGCTCCTGGCCGAGACCCACGCGCCCGCAGGCGCCGACCTGATCGTCGACCCCACCCTGCGCGCCGACGCCCTGCTGCTCCTGCAGGCCGCCCTCCCGTCCGGACGCACGCGCCTGCAGCCGGCGCTCGTCGCGCAGGCGCGCGCCGTCAAGGACGCGTCCGAGCTCGAGCGCCTCACCGCCGCCGCCGAGCTGGCCGACGCCGCCGTCGCCTACGCCTGGGAAGCGGCGCGGGCCGGCATGCGCGAGCGCGAGCTCTCGGCGCTGGTGCGCGCCTTCCACGAGCGGCACGGCGCCACGCAGGCCTTCGCAGGCGTGTCGTTCGGCGCGAACAGCGCCCTCCCCCACCACACGCCGGGCGACGCGCGCCTGGCTCCCGGCACGCTGATCTTGCTGGACACGGGCTCGCGCCTGCACGGCTACCAGGGCGACGTCACCCGCATGGCGTGGTTCGGCCCCACCCCACCGCCGCGCGCCGTCGGCGAGCTCGTGGCGCACGTGGAGGCGGCCGTGACGGCGGCGTACGCGGCGGCGCGCCCCGGCGCCACCGGCGGGGAGGTCGACGCGGCGGCGCGCGCCGCCCTGGTCGCGGCGGGCCTGGGCGAGCGCTTCGTGCACCGCACGGGCCACGGCATCGGCCTCTCGGTGCACGAGGCGCCCTACCTGGCGCCAGGCTCGCGCGACGTCCTGGAGGTCGGCGCCGCCTTCACGATCGAGCCGGGCGCCTACCTGCCGGGCCTGCACGGCGTGCGGCTCGAGGACACCGTGGTCATGACGAGCGAGGGGCCCGTGGCGCTCACGCGCGTCCCGCGGGCGCTCGCGCACCTGCCCGGGAGCGCGTGAGCGCCGGGCGCGTCAGCCGTTCTCGCCCCTGATCTCGCGCGGGTCGAACGCCACGCGCGGCCCGTCGCCCAGGCGCTCGTAGGTCGAGCGGCCGTAGTAGACGGCGCCGGGGCTCACGTCGGCGCGCTGGAGCATGCGCTCGTCGAACGCACGCGGGTCGTGGTGCACGGCCAGCACCTCGCCCACGAACCAGTCGTGGTCGCCGACGGGCACGCGGTTCGTGACGCGGCACTCGTACGCCACGTAGGCGGCCTGGAGGATGGGCGCGCCCGTGGCCTCGCCGGGCGCCCACTCGAGGCCGAGCTCCTGGAACTTGTCGACGCCCGTCCGGCGGCTGAGCGTGCCGCTGGCGGCGATGGCGCGAGCGTGCTCGAACGGCAGGAAGTGCACGGCGAACGCGCCCGAGCTCACGATCAGGTCGTAGGTGTAGCGCTCGGGCGCGACGGCCACGCCGTAGAGCGGCGGGGCGACCGAGAGGGCGGCGTGCCAGCCGGCGGCCATGACGTTGCGTTCGCTGGCGTGCTGGGCGGTGACCACCGAGACGACGCCAGGGTAGTAGCCGAAGAAGCGTTCCACCGGGTCGGTGGTCGTCAGACGAGCTTGCGTGGGGGAAGGTTCGACCTGCGGCACCAGGCGAGTTTATGCCTGCGCGCCGCGCGAGGCCAGAACCACCGGCTACCCGGAGCGCGCCCTAGAGCAGGAACGGCAGCGCGAACACGAGCACGACGACCAGCCCGACGCCGATCAGGAACATGCGGCCGCCGGTGGTGGCGAGGTTGGTGGTCCAGCCCATGCCGGTGTGGGGCGGCCGCGGCACGAACACGCGCGGGTCGTCGGGGTTGCTGTAGAACGCCCCGCCCAGCACCCAGTACTGGGGGTCGTGGCTCGGCTCGCTCGGCCCGATGAGCTTCTTGCGCTCCTCGGTCATGGTGTGCATGTTGAGCCCCAGGATCAGGAGGACCGGCACGCCGGCCAGCAGCGCGAACACCATGAACCACGGGCCCAGCTGCGCGCCGTACCACGACGCCAGGCCGATGGACCCGAACATCACGGCCATCGACAGGTTCAGGTAACCGAAGATCAGCGCGTAGGTGCGGCGCTCGCTCGGCACGAGGTTCGACCTGCGCGCCAGCACGAGGCGCATCACCAGGAACACGCTCACCATCCCGGCGCCGACCATTAGCGTCCCGAAGACGCTCCAGAAGCTCTTGCGGCTGAAGCTGTCGGCCTCGCCGCTGGCGTCCCAGTGCGTGACGATGGTCTCGGGCAGCTGCGGGTAGAGCACCGCGCCCCAGATCCCGACCACGACCAGGACCAACACCGCGAGCGCGTCCATGACGTTGCCTGCCCTGTTCATCTACCTGCACCTCTCCCGTGACCGCGAGCCGGTAGCGCTCCCGCGCCCGGCGCCGCTCGGCGAGTATATGTGCTCGCCCGTCGCCGTCGCATACGCGAGCGCGCCGCGCCCCCGGGAGGGCGCGGCGCGCTCTTGGGGTCGCTTCTCTCGGCTCAGGAGCCCTTGACGGCGTCCTTGAGGGTCTTGCCGGCCTTGAAGGCGGGGGCCTTGCTGGCGGGGATGCGGATCTTCTCGGTGGTGCCCGGCTTGACGCCGTCGCGGGCGGCGCGCTCGCGCACCTCGAAGGTGCCGAAGCCCGTGATGCTGACGGTGCCGCCGCTCGCGAGCTGCGCCTGGATGGCGTCGAACACGGCGTTGACAGCGGCTCCAGCCTGCTTCTTGCTCAGGCCGGACTCGGTGGCGACTTGGTCGATAAGCTGAGACTTGTTCATCTTGGCCTCCACGCAGAGCATAACGGCAAAATCGTTCGTGGGTCACGGGGTTTCGGGGCCCCGAGCGTAGATGAGACCCCTCCTGGGCGCACCAGGCGCGCCCGACCGGCGACGATGAAGCGTCCTCCTCACGTGCTGGAGGGGGTTTCTCCGTTCCTCCTCACCCTCCACACGTTCGGATGCCCATCGTGGACTTGGGTGACGGTAGGCGCCGCCCGTTCTCGTGTCTTCGAGGAGGCATCATGGAACGCATCGTGCCTAGACCCCGCCTTCGGGCGGTGGTCGCAGCCCTAGCCGCACTGCTGACGGTCGGACTTACGTTCGCGCAGAACCTCCCCTTCCCGCTGGAGGAAGGCGAGGGGGAGTTCGCTACCCGCGAGGTCGTGAGCGGCCTCGAGATGCCTTGGGAGATCGCCTGGGGCCCTGACGATCGCCTCTGGGTGACGGAGCGGGAGGCGGGGCGCGTGATCCGCGTGGACCCGCAGGACGGCACCATCACCGAGGCGCTCGTGATCGACGACGTGCTGGTGGGCCCCCAGCACGAGGGGTTGCTGGGCATGGCGCTGCACCCCGAGCTGCTGCAGGGCACGGGCAACGACTTCGTCTACCTGGTCTACACCTACGACGACGACCCGGGCGAGGCGGTCATGCGGCGCGCCCGCCTGGTGCGCTACACGTACGACGAGGCCACCGAGCAGCTCGGCGAGCCGCAGGTGCTCCTCGAAGGCGTGCCCGCGGGCGACGACCACAACGGTGGGCGCCTCGCCATCGGCCCTGACATGAAGCTCTACTACACGATCGGCGAGCTCGGCGGGAACCAGTTCGCCAACTTCCGCAACCCCATCGAGGCGCAGCGCCTGCCGACGGCCGACGAGGTGGCGGCCGAGGACTGGAGCGCCTACGTGGGCAAGGTCCTGCGCGTGAACCTCGACGGCAGCATCCCCGACGACAACCCCGAGATCGACGGCGTGCGCAGCCACGTCTACACCTACGGGCACCGCAACCCGCAGGGCCTGGCGTTCGGCCCCGACGGCACCCTCTACCAGGCGGAGCACGGGCCCAAGAGCGACGACGAGGTGAACGTCCTGCAGCCCGGCGGGAACTACGGCTGGCCGCACATCGCCGGCTACCAGGACGACATGGCGTACGTGTACGCCAACTGGAGCGAGGCGCCCGAAGGCGTCGAGTACAGCGACTTCGTGATCCCCGAGGGCGTGCCGGTGCAGGCCGAGAGCGAGTGGGAGGTCACCGACCACGTCGAGCCCATCCAGACGTTCTTCACGGTCCCCGACGACTACGAGTTCGAGAACACCCCCTGCGGCGACATCGGCTTCATCTGCTGGCCCACGATCGCGCCCTCGAACCTCGCGTACTACGACGCCGACGCCATCCCCGGGTGGCAGGGCTCGCTGCTGGTCGTGAGCCTCAAGCACGGGCGCGTCTACCAGCTGCAGCTTAGCGACGACGGCCGGTCGGTAGACGGCGACCCGGTCTACTACTTCGAGAGCGTCAACCGCTACCGCGACCTGGCGTTCTCGCCCGACGGCACCACCGTCTACGTCATCACCGACTCGCGCAACTTCACCGCCGCCGACGAAGGCGGCCTGACGGACGAGCTCGCCAACCCCGGCGCCATCCTGGAGTTCACCTACCAGGGCGACGGCGCCGACGGCGGCACGGAAGGCGACACCCAAGGCGACTGAGCCCCAGTGGCCGCCCACCGCTGCTGGCTGATGGCCGCCGGCGGTGGGCGGCGTTCACGCGTCACGAGGGGAGCAGACATGCGCGAGCGAAGGCTCTTGGCGACCCTGGTGGTGGTGGCGGTCCTCGGCGTGGCGCCGGCGCAGGGCCCGGGCGCGGCCGCCCCCGCGCCGAGCGAGGCGGAAGCGCCCGCGGCGGGCGCTCCAGCGGCCGTGCCGGAGGAGGTGATGGCCCAGGGGCAGGAGCTCTTCGAGGCCAACTGCGCCGCATGCCACGCCATCGACGGCACCGGCGCCGTGGGCCCGGCGCTCGCCGACCCCGAGCGCGTCCGGGTGGAGGCCGACGTCATCCGCCAGGTCCTGCGCGGCAGCCTCTACATGCCGGCGTTCGCGGGCAAGCTCGACGACGAGCAGATCGCCAGCGTGATCACCTACGTGCGGAACTCGTTCGGGAACGGGTTCGGCCCGACCACGCCCGAGGCGGTGGCGGAGCACCGCTAGGCGCCCTGACCCACCCGCGGGCTCACGCCCTAGGGGGCCGCGCCGCCAGCTGCACCACGAGCGTCCCGACCGTCGCCAGCGCCAGCCCCACGACCTGGCGCACGCCCAGGCTCTCGCCGAGGAACACCCAGGCCAGCATGGCGATCTGGATCAGCATGGTGTTGTTGACGATGCTCGACTCCATCGCCGTCAGGCGCCGCAAGGTCACGTTCCACAGCGTGAACGCGAAGGCGGTGTTCACCACCGCCAACCACGCCACGATGCCCCAGCCGCGCAGCGACAGGACCGGCAGGCCCTGGGTGCCGACGCCCGCCGCGAGGAGCAGGACCGCGCCGACCCCCATGCTGATCAGGGTGACCGCGGTAGCGGGGATGGCGGCGCTGCGGTTCACGTAACGCCCCAGCACCGCCGCGAACGCGTTCGCCAGCAGCCCCAACGCGGCGATCACCATGCCCACCACCTGCCCGGCCGGGAACGACGCCGGGTAGAGGAAGACCAGCGCGCCCACCAGGAAGAGCAGCACCCCGACCCCCTGCAGCGGCGCGGGCCGCTCGCCCAGCAGGGCGACCCCCAGCAGCGCCACCATCACGGGCGAGAAGCTGAGCAGGAGGCTGGTGGTCTGCGCCGGCAGGCGCTCGAGGGCGAGGAACTGCGCGCCCTGCGTGACGGCGTACATCACCACCCCGAGCGCGACGAGCAGCGCCCACTGGCGCCCCGACAGGCGCGCGATGGCGCGGCGCACCTCGGCGCGGAACAGGAGCGGCAGGAGCAGCAGGAACGCCAGGCCGTAGCGCAGGCCGGCGAAGGTCAACGCGGGGATCTCGTCGAGGCCGAGCTTGATGAAGACCCACGAGGTGGACCAGAGGAACGTGACGAACAGGGCCTGCAGGACGGCGCGGGTGTGGGACGACAAGGGCTACCTCCGGTGGCATGACGGCACACCAGTACGGCGTGCCGACCTGTCTCCTCGAGGCTTCTATCCCTTCAGATGCTGCCCATCACGGGGTTACGTAGCGCTCGGTCCAGGCCCGGCTCCCCGGCGGAACCCTAGCTACCATCATCGGTCGCGCCCGGACGATACCACGCGCCCGACGACGCCCCGCGTGCCGCTCCCGCTCCGCCCAGCGCCAGGCCGACGCGCGAGCGCCACGCCGTTCCTGGCCCCGCTCCCTGCCGGTTATCCTCGGCGGCAGCGTGACCGACCTCGGCTTGCTGCTCCTCACCGGCATCGGCTCCGCGATCGCCTTCGGAGCCGGCGACTTCAGCGGCGGCCTCGCCTCGAAACGCGACCCCGTGGTCCGCGTCGTCGCCCTCGCCCACCTGCTCTCCCTCGCGCTCTACCTCGCCCTGGCCCTGGGCACGGGCGAGGGCCTCCCGCGCGCGGCCGACCTCGCCTGGGGCGCGCTCGCCGGCCTCGCCGGCGCGATCGGCCTCGTGGCCCTCTACCGCGGGCTGGCGCTCGGCCCCATGGGCACCGTCGCCGCCGTCACCGCGGTCCTCGCCACCGCCGTGCCCGTCACGTTCGGCCTGCTCCTCGGCGGCCGCCTCTCCCCCACCCAGTTCGCCGGCACCGGCCTGGCGCTCGCGGGCGTCGTGCTCCTGAGCCGCCAGCCGACGGGCGGACGCGGCGGGCTCGGCCACGCTGTGGTCGCCGGCCTCGGCTTCGGCGCGTTCTTCGTGTTCCTGGGCCAGACCGAACCGGGCGCCGTGTTCTGGCCCCTCGTGATGGCCAGGCTCGCCTCCAGCGCGTGCATGCTGGCGCTGGCCCTGCGCGGCCCGGGCCTCAGGCCCCGCCGCGGCGGGCTCATCGCCCTCTCCTCGGTGCTGGACGCCACCGGCAACCTGCTGTTCCTGCTGGCCGCCCAGAGCGGTCACCTGGCGGAAGCGAGCGTGCTGTCGAACGTCGCGCCCGCCTTCACCGCCGTGCTGGCGGCGACCATCCTGCGTGAGCGGTTGCGGAAGAGCCAAGCGTGGGGGCTGGCGGCGACCGTGCTGGCGATCCCTCTGATCAGCGGGCACCCCTAGGCGGCGCTGACGCGCACGCCCACCTACCCTGCGAAGCGCCCGGGAGAACAGGGGGCCCAGACGGCCTCCCGCCTGCCCCCACGGAGAAACGAGCCACGCCAGGCGTTGGCTAGCTCGAGCGCCCGAGGAAGCGTCCTCGGGACCCGGAGCGTACAAGAAGAACGGAGCGCCGTGGGTAGCGCGCGAGAGCACCCCACCACGTCGACCACGCTAGCGTCCACCACCGTCCCGCAGCAGGACGCCGCCCGGGTTACCCTCGCAGCATGAGGTTGGTCGAGGTCGACGACGACAACCGCCGCTGGGTCGACGAGGTGTTCGCCGGCGACGAAGCCCAGTACTGGGTCCACTACAACCGGTACTGGGTCCAGAACGCCCGCACCCACCCCGACATCGCCTTCCGGCTCATCGAGGTCGACGAGGTCGACCGGCCCGTCGGCGTCATCGCCTACGGCCAGCACTACCAGGACGAGGCCCTCACCCGCCCCGTGCCCGGCGCCGGCGAGGTGATCCACACCGTGATCGACGTGGCCTACCAGCGCCGCGGCTACGGCAAGCGGGCCACCCTGGAGGCCATCGCCCGGCTCCGCCCGCGCTACGAGCGCGTGCTCATCGCCTACAACCCGGCCAACGAGCCCGCCAGGCGGCTCTACGAGAGCCTCGGCTTCCAACGCGTCGGCACCAACTACGACGGCGACCCGCTGCTCGAGCTCCGCAACCAGCCAGGCTGAACCACCAGCCGGCCCGCTACCCCGGGCCCCAGGGCCCGCTCGAACGCGCGGCCCCGCCGTGTCCGAGCACGCACGCGGCCGCCAGGAACGGGGATAATGCACCCATGGCGGACCCGAGCGCCACCCAACGCGATCCCGCCGGTGTCACCGGCCCCACCCCCGACACCGCCCCACCGCCGCGCCGCCCCTTCTGGCTCGTCCTCCTGGCCGTCTTCGCGATCAACTTCCTGCTCGTCAACCTCATCTTCCCCGGCCCCCGCAGGCCCGTCCAGGTGCCCTACACCACCTTCCGCGAGCAGGTCCGAGCCGGCAACGTCGAAGCCATCGCCACCCGCGCCGACATGGTGCAAGGCACCTTCGCCGAACCCCTCGAGATCGAGCTACCCAACGGCACCCACGTCGAGGTCGGCGCCTTCTCCACCACCCTCCCCGCCTTCGTCGACCCCGGCCTCGAGGCCCTCCTCCTCGACCACGGCGTCGTCATCAACGCCGAGCCCCTCGAGACGCCCCGCAGCCCCCTCCTGACCCTGCTGCTGACGTTCGGGCCCACCCTCCTCCTCATCGGCATCTTCGTCTGGCTCAGCCGCCGCATGGCCGCCGGCCTGAACGCCCCCGGCTCCGGCCTCTTCGGCCTCGGCCAGAGCCGCGCCAGGCGCTACGACCAGGCCGACGTCAAGGTCACCTTCGACGACGTCGCCGGCATCGACGAAGCCGAAGCCGAGCTCGCCGAGATCGTCGACTTCCTCAAGAACCCCGAGAAGTACACCCGCCTCGGCGGCACCGCCCCGAAGGGCGTCCTCCTCGTCGGCGCTCCCGGCACCGGCAAGACCCTCCTCGCCAAAGCCGTCGCCGGCGAGGCCGGCGTGCCCTTCTTCAGCATGAACGCCTCCGAGTTCGTCGAGATGGTCGTCGGCGTCGGCGCCAGCCGCGTCCGCGACCTCTTCGAGCAAGCCCGCAAGGCCGCCCCCGCCATCATCTTCATCGACGAGCTCGACGCCATCGGCCGCTCCCGCGGCGCCGCCGTCTTCAGCGGCAACAGCGAGCAGGAACAGACCCTCAACCAGATCCTCACCGAGATGGACGGCTTCAGCTCGCGCGAAGGCGTCATCGTGCTGGCCGCCACCAACCGCCCAGACGTCCTCGACTCCGCCCTCCTCCGCTCCGGCCGCTTCGACCGTCGCGTCACCGTCAACCCCCCCGACCGCAACGGGCGCGAGAAGATCCTCGAGGTCCACACCCGCGACGTGCCCCTCGACCCCGACGTGAGCCTCGCCGGCATCGCCGGCATCACCCCCGGCCTCGTCGGCGCCGACCTCCGCAACCTGGTCAACGAGGCCGCCCTGCAAGCCGCCCGCCGCGGCGGCGACACCGTCACGCACAGCGACTTCGCCCAAGCCCTCGAGAAGATGGTCCTGGGCCCGAAGCGCCCCCTCGCGCTCACCCCCCAAGACCGCGAACGCATCGCCTACCACGAGGCCGGCCACGCCCTGTTGGGCCTCGTCGTCCCCGAAGCCGACCCCGTCTCCCGCGTCACCATCACCCCCCGCGGCCAGTCCCTGGGCGTCACCTACCAACGCCCCGACGACGACCGCTACAACTACCCCGAGGCCTACCTCCGCGCCCGCATCATCGGCGCCCTCGGCGGCCGCGCCGCCGAAGAGCTCGTCTACGGCGACCGCACCACCGGCGCCGAGAACGACCTCGAGCAGGTCACGCGCCTCGCCACCCAGATGGTCACCCGCTGGGGCATGAACGAACGCGTCGGCCCCCTCTCCCTCACCCCCCGACAGGACCCCTACCTCGCCAGCGCCAACCAGGCAGGCGGCGGCCTCGCCGGCCACAGCCAAGCCACCGCCGAGCTCGTCGACCGCGAGGTCCGCGAGCTCGTCGACGAGTGCTACCGGCTCGCCCTCCAGCTGCTGCGCGAGCACCGCGCCGAGCTCGACCGCCTGGCGGCCACCCTCCTCGAGCGGGAGACGCTCGACGAGGCCGAGATCCTGGCCGCGACCGGCCTCGGCTGACGCGAGCGGCCTCCCGTCTTCCAGGCGTGTCGGGGTCGCTCAGCTGACCGCCTCGGCCGCGAGCTCGCGCGCCAGGCTGTCGAGCAGCTGCTCGGTGCCCTCGCGGCGGCGTTCGGTGCCGTCGGCGCCCTCCATGAACGTCACGTGCTCGGTGAGGGTGAGGCGTGTGCCGTCGCCACGCGCCTCGAGCGTGACCGTCTGCAGCGAGGCCGAGAACGGTACGCCGGCGTTCGACATGCTGTACGCGAGCACGATGCGTCGCTCGGGCACGATGTCGAGGTAGTAGGTCTGGTTGCGGATCTCCTCGCTCTGGAACTCGGGCGTGTCGACGCGGAAGGCGGCGCTCTCGCTGCCGCCGACGCGGAAGTCGAGCGCGTAGCTGTCGACGATGAAGCCCTCGCCCTCGGCGAACCAGCGGCGCTTCCGCCCGGGGTCGGAGAAGGCGCGGAACACGCGCTCGGGGCTCACCGGGTAGTCGCGGGTGAGGGTGAAGCTGTCGTGCGTCAGGTCCTGCATGTCTGCCTCCCTTGGCTCTCGCTCTCTAACCCTCTTCCTCAGCGAGCAGCTCGCCGAGGCGGTCGAGGCGGCGTTCCCAGCGCTGCCGGTGGTCGGCCGCCCACGCCTGCACGGCCTCGAGCCCCGCGGGGTCGAGGCGGCACACGCGCGTGCGCCCCACCTTCTCGGTCCGCACCAGAGCGGCCCCCTCCAGCACCGTCAGGTGCTGCAGCACGGCCGAGCGGCTGATGCTCAACGGCTCGGCCAGCTCCGTGACGGTGGCGGGGCCGCCGCTCAGCCGCTCGACGATGGCGCGGCGCGTGGCGTCCCCGAGCGCGTCGAGCGCGGCGGGGGCTCTGGGGGCGGACCGATGGTTAAGCATCCACTGAAGCATAGCGGGCCGCGGCCGGTTGGTCAAGCCCTCGCTTAACCTTCAGCGCGCGCCCCGGCCGCCCCTCCCGCCGGGGGCGAACGGCGCCTAGCGGCCGGGCGTCCTCAGCGGGAGGCTCCAGGTGCTCCAGCGGGCGTCGTCGCGGAACGCGGTGGTGCCCACGGCGGGGCCGGTGCGCTCGGCCAGCAGCTCGAGGGCCGCGACCGCCACGTCCGTCAGCACGAGCAGGTCGTCGTAGGTCGGCAGCGCCGCGCCTTCCGGGAGGAGGTCGAGCTCCGCCTCGCTCAGGCCGTACCCACCCAGCCACAGCGTGGTAGCCACCGTGCCGGCGGCCAGCTCGGCGACGTCCGCGAGGCCGCGCAGGAAGGCGCCGACGTCGGTGACCGAGTAGCCGACCAGGCGCCCGGCCGGCAGCGCGCCGGCGTCGAGCCCGAGCCGCTCCGCCCCCGCCCCCGCGCCGCTGCCGCCGCGGCGGTCGATGGCGGCGAGCAGGCTCGCGACCGGCGTGCCGATCACCAGCTGGTCGTCGAAGACGGCCACGCCCACGTCGAGCGACGGCCCCGCCCGCAGGCGCAGGTAGTCGACGCCCGCGTGCGTGAGCTCGCGCACCGACACCGCCTCCTCGAAGCTGGGCGGCCGCGCCTGGCCGGCCTCGCGGGCGAGCCCCTGCGCCAGCCAGTCGAGGTCCTCGGCGGCCGCGAGCCAGCGGCGCACGCCCTCCCACGCCGCCGCCTCGGAGGTCACGGGGAGCACGGTGAGCGTCGGCGGCCCCTGGAGCCAATCGCGCAGGTCGGTGCCGTACGCGCCGAGCACGGTGGCGTGCCACGAGCCGCCGAACCAGTCGAGCAGCGCCGCGTCCAGGTCGAAGCCTAGCTCCCCGGCGAGGAGGCTCCGCAGCGTGACGGTCTCGCCGCCGAACGCGCCCGTGGCGCCGAGCTCGGCGAACCAGCTGTCGACCCACTTCACGGCCGCGTGGACGGGGAAGGCGTCGCCGCTCACGGCGACCGCGCCCGCGGGCACCGGCGCCGGGTCGGCCAAGGCGCACCCCTCGCAGGCGAGCATGGCCAGCAGGGCGTCCTCGCCCTCCGCCGCCGCGAGCCTCGCGTCCCAGGCTCCCACCGTGGCCACCGTGAGGCCGCGCTCGTCGAGCGCCACGCCCCAGGCGTAGCCGTTCACGACGCGCAGGGTGGTGACGAGGCGGTCGAACAGCTCAGCGGCCTCGGGCACGACCGCCCCGCGGAACAGCCCCATGGCGTCGGCCACGGCGTTCAGGTCGAGGGTCACCCGGACCCCGGCCGGCTCGAGCTGAGCGGCGTAGCCGCTGATGCGCGCGTCGGCGTGGCTCGGCTCTCCGGAGCCGCCGGCGCGCCGCAGGGCGCCCCGCAGCAGGTCGGGGTCGGTGGCGACCACGAGGGCGCCGTCGCGCTCGGCGACCAGGAGCGGCGTCCCGCTCTCGTCGCCGAGCAGGAAGATGGTCGAGGGGCCCTCGGCGCCGAAGCGGCGCCCGTCGAAACACGCCACGGCGCCGGCCAGGAGCCGCGCGCCGGCGGCGCGCGAGCCGGCGCGGGCCACCACGAGGGCGCCGGGCCGTGGGGCGAAGCGCGACACGCTCACGCCCAGCGCGGCCGTCCACCCGCCCGCCTCGACGTCTTCGACCGCGGTGGCCAGCGCGGGGCACCCCTGAGCCAGCTGGTCGCGCCAGGCGTCCAGGTCTTCGGCCTCGTGGCCCGCCGCCCCCTCGTCGAGCAGGGCGACGAGCAGCGCCTGCACGTCGTCCCACACCGCCGCAGCCTCGGCGGTGTCGAGCCCAGCCAGGAGCGAACGCAACGCCCCCGGCTCGAAGGCGGCGGGCGTCACCTCCACGGCGAGCACGGTGGTGTCGGGCAGCAGGGCCGTGAGGGGCCGCTGAGCCGCCGCGAACGCGGGGAGCGCCAGCGCCACGACGGCCAGCAGGAGGGGTACGGCACGTTTCGGCATGCGCTCACGCTAGCGCATCGCGCTGCCGCGCGCCGCAGCAGGTAAGGTTGGGCTCGTGACTCGACTCCTGGAGACCAGCCGTGCGATGTTCCGCGGCTGGTGGGTCGTGGCGGGGGCGATGGGCGTGCAGGCGCTGCAGTCGGCCCTCTTCCACGGGGCGTTCGGGGTCTACGCGCCGTTCTGGATGGCCGAGTTCGGCTGGAGCCGCACGACCATCTCGCTCGTCCACTCCCTGCAGCGCACCGAGAGCGGCCTGCTGGGGCCCGTGAACGGTTGGCTCGTCCACCGCTTCGGGCCGCAGCGCATGACCGTCCTCGGCCTGGGCCTGATGGGCGCCGCGATGATCGCGCTCGGCTTCGCCACGGGCTTCGGCACCTTCCTCGCGGCGTTCCTGGTGATGGCCGTGGGTGCCAGCTTCTGCGGCTTCCTGTCGTTGTCGACGATCGTCGTGAACTGGTTCGAACGCCAGCGCGCCACCGCCCTGGCGCTGACGGGCCTGGGCATGAGCGTGGGCGGCCTGACGGCGCCGCTGCTGGCCTGGTTCATCCTCGCCTACGGCTGGCGCGGGGTGTCGATCGGCTCCGGCCTGGTGTTCCTCGCGCTGATGCTGCCGCTGGGGCGCCTGCTGATCACCGCGCCCGAGGACGTGGGGCTACGACCCGACGGCGAGGCGCGCGCGGCGGAGCCCGCCACGCCCGCCGACCCTCCGGGCGCAGGGGCGGGCCGGGAGGAGCGGCCCGCGAGCGCGGTGGCGTGGCGCGCCGCGCGCTCGCGGGCGTTCTGGCTCATCTCGATCGGGCACTCGAACGCCCTGGCGATCGTGTCCGCCGTCGGCGTGCACTACGTCATCTACGCCCAGGAGGTTATCGGGCTGAGCGTCACCACGGCGGCCGCGCTGCTCACCCTCATGACCGTCTGCTCGATGGTGGGTCAGACGGTCGGCGGGCTGCTCGGCGACCGGCTCGACAAGCGCCACCTGGCGGCCGGTGGGATGCTGCTGCACGCGGCGGCCATGGCGACGCTCACCTTCCTGCCGAACCTGCTCGGCGCGGTGGCGGCGGTGGTGATGCACGGGCTCGCCTGGGGCCTGCGCGGCCCGTTGATGTCGGCGCTGCGCGCGGACTACTTCGGGCGCGCCGCGTTCGCGATGGTGATGGGCTTCTCCTCGCTGATCGTCACGGTGGGCTCGGTCCTGGGGCCGCTGCTGGTCGGGCTGCTCGCCGACGGCGCCGGCGGGTACGCCTGGGGCTTCGGGGTGCTCGTGGTGGTGGGCCTCACCGGCGCGATGGCGTTCCTGCTCCTCGAGCGGCCGCCGGCGCGGACCAGCGTGGTGGCGCGCACCTGACGCTCGCCGCCGGCCGCGCCCCTGGGCGCGCCACCGCCCGGCGCGTTAGCATCGGCCGAAGGGTCGCGACAGGCTCCATCCCGTTCCCCGCGCAAGGCCACGGTGATCCGGTGCGCCAGCGTCCAGCCAGCGCATCACGTCACCGGACCGCCTCGCCTCGCGCGGGCTCGCGTGAGCCGACGACCACGAACGACAGGAGAACATTCAGATGGACGAGTTCGAAGTGCTTACCTCCCGCAACCGGGGCCGCGTGGCGCGCGCCTCCGGGGGCCTCGTGGTCGCGGCCGTGGTCGCCGTGGCGGCCGTGATCGTGCTGTTCAACGGCTTCTTCACCGTCGACCAGGGCTACCGCGGCGTGCACCTGCGCCTCGGCGCCGTGGTGGGCATCGCGCAGCCGGGCCTCGGCTTCAAGATCCCCTTCCTCGACCGCGTGGTGATGATCCGCACCCAGACCAACTCGAAGGTCTACGACAACATGGAGACCTACTCGCGCGACCAGCAGCTGGCCGAGCTGCGGATGTCCGTCACCTACCGCCTGGTGCCCGACGCCGTCGACCAGGTCTACGCCCAGTTCGGCAGCGAGGAGGGCCTGGTCACGCGCCTCATCGACCGCCGCGTGAACGAGCTGGCACGCACCGTGTTCGGGCAGTTCAACGCCGTCGAGGCGATCCAGCAGCGCAGCAACCTCAACCGCCAGATCTACGAGCAGGTCCTCGAGGCCATCGACACGCCGATCGTCGTCATCGAGTCGGTGCAGGTCGAGGACGTGGCCTTCAGCACCGCCTACGAGCAGTCGGTCGAGGCGCGCATGATGGCCGAGGTCGAGGTGCAGCGCCGCAGCCAGGAGCTCGAGCAGCAGCGCATCCAGGCGCAGATCGTGGTCACGCAGGCCGAGGGCGCCGCCGAGGCGCGCATCGCCGAGGCCCGCGCGCAGGCCGAGGCGACCATCCTGGCCGGCGAGGCCGAGGCGCAGGCCATCCGCGCCAAGGGCGAGGCGCTGCGCGACAGCCCCGAGCTGATCGCCCTGGTCACCGCCGAGGCGTGGAACGGCCAGCTGCCGACCACCATGCCGCCGGGCGGCACGGTGCCGTTCATCAACGTGGGTCAGTGACCTGACCGGCGTCCTGGCGGCGGCGCGCGCTGCCGCCAGGACGCCTCGCGACTCCCCCATCGGGCCGCGCCCTCAGTCGTACGCCCGGTACGGGTGCCGCGACGCCTGGTCGCCGCCCTCCACCAGGTCCAGGAACGCCTCCACCACCTGCGGCTCGAAGTGCTTGCCGGCCTCGGAGCGGATGTGCTCCAGCGCCCTGCCCGGCGCCCAGGCGCGGCGGTAAGGCCGGTCGGAGGTGAGGGCGTCGTACACGTCCACCACGGCGAAGATGCGCGCCGCCTGCGGGATCTCCTCGCCGCGCAGGCCCCGCGGGTAGCCGCTGCCGTCCCACTTCTCGTGGTGGCAGTAGGGGATGTCGAGCGCGGGCCTCAAGAACCCGATCGGCATCAGCAGGTCGAGCGCGTAGACGGTGTGCCGCTGCATGACGCGGCGCTCCTCGGGGGTGAGCTTGCCGGGCTTGCGGAGGATGGCGTCGGGCACGCCCATCTTGCCGATGTCGTGCAGCAGCGCGCCGCGCCGCACGTGCACGAGGCGCGCGCCGTTCACGCCCATGCTCGTGGCCAGGTCGACGGTCAGGTCGGTCACGCGGCGGCTGTGCCCCTCGGTCTCCTGGTCCCTGAGGTCCAGGGCGCGCGCCCAGCCTTCGATGGTGGTGTCGTACGCCAGGCGCAGCTCGGTGTTCGAGCGCTGCAGGTCCGTGAACAGCCGCGCGTCGTCGATCGCCATGGCGGCCTGCAGCGACAAGGCGGTGAGGAAGTCGAGCCAGTCGTCGTCCACGTCCAGCGGCTGGTGGTGGAAGACCTCGAGCACGCCTTGGAGGACGCCTTTCGACACGAGCGGCACGGCCACGTAGCTGCGGAAGCCCTCGCGGCTGAGCCGGTCGGCTCCGGCGAACGCGCGCTCCACCGCGGCCGGGTCGTCGATGAGCAGCCGCTCCCGCTCCAACGCGACCCTGCCGGCGAGCCCCTCGCCCACGCGTAGCTGCACGCCCTTGAGCGCCAGCGGGTCCTTGAAGCCGCGCGCGGCGCCGAAGCGCAGGAGCCCGGTGCCGAGCGCTCCAGCAGGATGGCGGCCGCGTCGACCTGCAGGCGGCTCGTGACCTGCTCGAGCACCACGTCGAGCGTGCGCTCCAGGTCGTAGCTGCCGGTGATGGCCTTGTCGATCTCGTGGAGCGCGGTGATGCGCTCGAGGCGCTCGCGCAGGTCGCGGTCGAGGCGATCGATGTGCGAGCGCGCCCGGTCGATGTCGGTGCGGTCGATGCCGATCCCGGCCAGGAGCTTCTCACCGCCCATGCTGACGCGGGCGCCGGTGAGGAAGTACGGGTGGCGCGTCCCGTCCCTGGCGACGACCTCGGCCTCGAGGGTGGTGGCGCCCTCCTCGAACACCTGGGCGATGGCGCTCTCGGGGCGCGCGTGGTCGCGCGCGTCGAAGAACGCCTGGGGCGTCATGCTCTTGATCTCCCGCTCGCCGTACCCCAACCACTCGGAGAAGTTGCGGTTCCACCTCAGGTAGCGGCCCGTGGCGTCGAGCACGAAGAAGATGCCGGGCAGGTGCTCCATGATCGTCTCGTTGACGCGGCGCTCCTCGAGGAGCTGCTCGTAGGTGCGGAGCCGCTCCTGCGCCTCCTCCTTGAGCGCCATCTCGTGCTGGATGGCGTGGCCCAGCGTGCTCCGGAACGCGACGCTGAAGCGGTCGAGGAAGAGCGTCATGACCACGAAGACGGCGCCGAACTGGAGCGCCGCCTGCCACGCGGGCGAGAAGCCCTCGTCGGTGAACAGCGGCACGCCGTGGAGCAGCGGGGCGGCGAGCGCCACCAGCACGCTCCAGCCGGCGGTCAGGTAGAGCGCCTTGCGGTCGAGCAGGAAGCCCGCGAGCCCCAGGGGGACGAAGAAGATGTAGAGGCTCACGCCCGAGCCCGTGAGGCCCGTGGCGAGCGGCGCCAGCGAGGCGATGAGCGTGATGATGGCCGTGAGGAGGCCGACCGCGAGCCGGAAGCGACCGCGGCGGTTCAGGAACAGCGAGCTGCCGATCAGCGCCGCGAACAGCAGGTTCGGCGCCAGGCCGGGCAGCGACGCCTCCCCGAGCAGCAGCACGTTGAGCAGCGAGACGGCCACCACCACCGCCAGCAGCGCCCAGAGGAAGCCCTGTACGACCTTGCTGTGCCGCTCCTGAACGCGCTCGTCGACCTCTCGCGTCATCCCAGACCTGGGACGCCGGCAGCCCGCCCCTCCGGACGCGCCGGACGTGCCGCTTCCTGAGCTTCGGGGTCGTGATGAGCGCGCAAGGGCTGCCTCCGTCCTGCTACCTGGTGGAACGGTAGCAACCGTGGAGCCACGGCCCTCACCGGGGGGTCACAGCGACCGCGGGCGCCCATGGAGCCGCGTGCGACGTGATGGTGGCTCAGGGGCGGGCGCCCACGCGGGCGTACCATCCTCCGGTCGGTTAGGAGGTCCCATGACGCTCTCGGTGCGCGACCGCAACTTCACCCTCGTCGGCGTTCTCCTGGCCCTCTTCTTCCAGGGCGCGGCCTTCCTGTGCACGGTGGCGTTCCTGCCGCTCTTCATGGTGAACGTGGTGCAGGTCTCGGCCACCGGCGCGGGCCTCACGCTGGTCCCCCTGTCGCTGGGG
>JAAYYF010000081.1 GCA_012515535.1 Deinococcales bacterium | reverse complement strand
GGGGCGCAGGGAGCGCCGACGGGGCCGGGGGTGACGTGGTCGGGGCTAACGAGGCCGGCGGCGACCCCGCGGGGCCGGTGGACGCCGGTGACACCACCGACGCCACCGGAGCCGAGGCCGCCGAGGCCGCCGAGGCCGACGCCGCCGAACCGAGAGTCCAGCCCACCGCGCCCGCGGAGGGCGCGGAGAGCGGGGAGGCCGCGGAGGAGACAGAGGATACAGAGGATACAGAGGAGGCGGAGGAGGCGGAGGAGGCGGAGGAGGCGCCTGCGCCCCCCGAGGCCGCGGGCGCGGGGGAGGTCGACGTGGCCGGTGACGGGGTCGACGTGGCGGAGGTCGACGCGGCGCCGGAAGGCGGGACCGTCGTGGCGGGCGACGGCTGGCGTGCGACCCCCGACGGCCCCTTCGTGCGGCTCACGGTGACGCCGAGCGCCGAGGGCGCCAGAGCCAGCAGCTGGCGCGCCGCCTACGGCACGCCCCTGTGGAGCGACGGCCAGCGCCTGGTGGCGCACGTGGGGCAGGTGCTGCTGGTGTACGACTTCCTGCCGCGCGACTGAGCCGCGCGGCAGGAGCGAAGGTGAGCTAGCTGTTCGAGGGGCGGCGCCGGCCGGTGGCGCTACCGGTCCAGCGCTTCCGGCTCAGTCGGCCGGGGCCGCGACCGCCTCGACGGCGTCGGGCTGAGCGGCGCGCACCGAGGGCACGCCCTGCTCCACGAGCCACCTCTCGGCCATCATGGCGGCGCGGGTGCCGGCGCCGACCGAGGTGGAGAGCTGCCGGTAGACCTCGTCGGCGACGTCGCCGGCGGCGAACACGCCGGGCACGCTGGTGAACACCTCGTCGGTGACGGCCACGTAGCCGGTGGAGCCGAGCTCGACGAAGCCCTCGAGGTAGGCGGTGTTCGGCACGTGGCCGATGTACACGAACACGCCGTCGGCGGGCAGGAAGCCTTCCTCGCCGCTCTCGACGCCCAGCGTCTTCACGCCCCGGACCGCGCCGTCCTCACCGACGACCTCGGTGACCACCGTGTCCCAGACGAACTCCATCTTGGGGTTGGCGAAGGCGCGCTGCTGCGCCGCCTGGTTGGCGCGCAGCTCGTCGCGGCGGTGGACGACCGTGACCTTGGAGGCGAACTTGGTGAGGAAGTTGCCCTCCTCGACGGCCGCGTCGCCGCCGCCTACCACCACGACCTCGCGGCCGCGGTAGAAGAAGCCGTCGCAGGTGGCGCAGGTGGACACGCCGCGGCCGTAGAGCTCGTCCTCGCCGGGCACGCCCAGGCGGCGCGGGTTGGCGCCGGTGGCGATGATCAGGGCGCTGGCGTGGTAGTCGGCCTCGTAGCCGTGCACCAGGAAGCCGCCCTCGGGGTGGTGCGCGAGGCCGCTGACCTCGTCCATCACGATGCGCGCGCCGAAGCGCTCCGCCTGCGCCACCATGCGCTGCGACAGCTCGGCGCCGCTGACGGGCTCCGGGAACCCGGGGTAGTTCTCGACCTCTTCCGTCTGCGAGATCTGCCCCCCGGGCAGCGCCTTCTCGATGATGACGGTGTCGAGGTCGGCGCGACCGGCGTAGATCCCGGCCGTGAGCCCGGCGGGGCCGCCTCCGATGATCACCACGTCATGACGATGTACTGGCTTGGGCATCCGCGCCTCCATATCTCCTCCGAATCTAGCACCGGCGCCGGCGTTCCCGGGTCGGGCTGGAAACAGCCTCACGAGCGGCGCTCGTGGGTGCGCCTCGCGCCCCTGACGCGCGACCGGGGGCCGACGTGGGGTTCGCCACAACCGCCCTGCCAGCGGAGAAATGTCATACGGAGCCCCGGGCGCGCCTGCTAGCTTGCGGTTCGGAAGAGGCATCGAGGGGAGCGGCGGCGAGCCAGGGGTCGGGAGCCCCAGCCGCCCTCTACGGGCGTCACCCGCCCATGACAGCCGAGACGCGAGAAGGAGTCGTGCCCACGCCATGTCGTCGCTAACGACCGAAGCCCGCTCAGCGCTACCGCCCGCCACCGGCGCCGGCGAGCCGCGCCCCGCCCTCGCCCCGAGCAGCGCCCTGCGCAGCGCCGGCACCGAGAGCGTCGTCGAGGCCACCTCGCGCCTGTTCGCCCACGACTGCTTCTGCCTCACCGACCTGCGCCTGGTCGGGCACCCGGTGGTGCACGCCAGCCCCGCCTTGGCCGACCTGACGGGCTACGCCGTCGAGGCGCTCACGGGGCGCAACCTGGGCTTCCTGCTGCGCAACGACACCGACCAGGAGGCGGCAGAAGCCGCCCGCTCCGCCGTCGAGAGCGGCCGGCCGGTGACCGTGCTGGTCCGCGCCTACCGCGAGGACGGCGCGCTCTTCTGGTGCGAGCAGCGCCACTACCCGATCCAGGACGGCGAGGGCCGCACCACCCACCTGCTCACGCTGCTGCGCGACGTGAGCGACCAGGTGCACGCCGCCAGCGCCCAGGCCGTCGGCCAGGAGCTCAGCGGCTCGCTGGAGGGCGACGGGCGCTTCTTCAGCTACGCCCTGCTGCTGCACGACGACGGCCGCGCCGAGCTGGCCTGGGCCTCCGAGGCCTGGCGCCACCTCACCGGCTACGGCGTCGACGACGTGGTGGAGCAGGGCCTCGAGCGCTTCGTCCACTCCGAGGACCGCGAGCTGCTGGGCGAGCGCCTGAGCGGCCTCCGCCACCAGGAGCGGCGCGTCGACCAGTACCGGCTGGTGACGCAGGGCGGGCGCGTGCTGTGGGTCGAGGACTTCGCCACCCGCCGCTGGCGCTCCGACGAGGCCGGCGTGACCGCCGTCTACGGCATGATGAAGGACGTCACCAACGCCAAGCGCGAGGCGGCCGAGCTGTGGCGCCTGGCCCACGTCGACGCCCTGACCGGCCTGCCCAACGCCCACCTGCTCGAGGACCGCGTGCAGCAGGCGCTGCTGCAGGCGCGCCGCAACGGCACCCACGTGGCGCTGGCGCTGCTCGACCTCGACCACTTCCGCTTCGTGGAACGGACCTTCAGCCAGCGCCACGGCGAGCGCCTGATCATCGAGGTGGCGCGCCGCCTGCGCCGCGCCCTGCGGCGCACCGACACGCTGGCGCGCTGCGGCACCGACACCTTCGCCCTGGTGCTCTGCGACCTGCCCAACGAGCGCTCGGCGCTGCCCGTGCTCGAGAAGGCGCTGGCGGCGGTGCGCGAGCGGTACCAGGACGGCACACTGACGCTGCAGCTGTCGGCCACCCTGGGCGTCGACATCCTGCCGGCCGGCACGCGCTCGCCGAGCGCGGCGCTCGAGCGCGCGGACGAGGCGCTCAGGCGCGCCAAGGCGAACGCGCGCGGCGGCTTCCGCTTCTACGACGCCAAGCTCGACGCCGGCATGCGCTCGCGCCTCGAGCTCGAGGGCGAGCTGAGGCGCGCGCTCAGCGAGGACCAGCTGGTGCTCCACTACCAGCCGCGCGTGCAGCTCGACGACGGCGCCATCCACTCGGTGGAGGCGCTGGTGCGCTGGGGCCACCCGGTCAAGGGGCTGCTCAAGCCCGCCGACTTCGTGCCGCTGGTGGAGGAGGCCCAGCTCGGGCCGCGGCTGTTCGAGTGGGTGCTGGAGCGCGCCTGCCGCCAGGCGCAGCGCTGGCAGAAGCAGCGCGCCCCGAAGCGCGTGGCGGTGAACGTCAGCCCCACCGCCCTCGCCAGCGGCGAGCTGGTGCGCCAGGTGCAGGACACCCTGAGCCGCTACGACCTGCACCCGGGCCTGCTGGAGCTCGAGATCAGCGAGCGCACGGGCCACGAGACGCTCGAGGCCGCCGCCGGCACCCTCCAGGAGGTGCGCGCCATGGGCGTGCACGTGGCCCTCGACGACTTCGGCATCGCCCACTCCTCGCTCACGCAGCTGCGCGGGCTGCCGCTCGACGGCCTCAAGATCGACCGCAGCTTCATCAGCCAGCTGGACGGCGACGGACGCGCCGAGGAGGTCGACCTGCTGCGCGCCATCATCGCGCTCGGCAAGAGCTTGAAGCTGCGCGTGACGGCCGAGGGCATCGAGACCAAGGAGCAGAACCTGCTGCTGCGCCAGCTGCGCTGCGACGACGGCCAGGGCTTCCTGTTCAGCCACCCGGTGCCCGCCGAGTACGTGCCGGCGTTCGCGTGAGGCGCGCGGCCTGACCCCGCCCGCCCGGCACGCTCGGTGTCGGCGCTCGCCGATGGACACGTGGGTTACCGGTAGAATCGGCGCCATCTGAGCCTGCGCCGGCCGCGGTGGCCGCCGGCGACCGAGGAGTCCCCGTGCCCGACAACCCGCTGCTATCCACCGACTTCGTCATCCCGTTCGACCGCATCGACGCCAGTCACGTCGTGCCGGGGCTACGCGAGGCCCTGGCGCGCGCCGAGGCGCAGCTCGAGGCGCTCGTCGCCGCCGGCGAGCAGGGCGAGCTCGCCTACGAGACCAGCGTCGCCGTCCTCGACGACCTGTCGCAGGCGTTGGCCCGGCCCTTCACGCTGGCGCGCCACCTGACCTCGGTGGTCAACACCCCCGAGCTGCGCACCGCCTTCAACGAGGTCCAGCCCGAGGTGGTGGCCTTCTTCGCGCGCCTGTCGTCCGACCAGCGCGTGTGGCGCGCCATCCGCCGCTTCGCCGACAGCGAGGCCGGGCGCGCGCTCACGGGCGTCGCCAAGCGCAACCTCGACAAGACGCTCGAGGAGTTCGAGCGCGCCGGCGCCGCCCTCTCCGAGGAGGAGCGCAAGCGCGTCGAGCAGCTGAAGGTCGACCTGGCGCGGCTCTCGACCCGCTTCGCGGAGAACGTGCTCGACGCGACCAACGCCTTCGAGCTCGTGATCACCGACGAGGCGCGCCTGGCCGGCCTGCCCGACAGCGCCAAGCGCCGCGCCCGCGCCGCGGCCGAGGCCAAGGGGGTGGACGGCTTCCGCTTCACGCTGCAGGCCCCCTCGTACCTGCCGTTCGTGAAGTACGTCGACGACCGCGAGCTCAGGCGCACCATGTACGAGGCGTTCCTGGCCGTGGGCGGCGCCGAGCCGCACGACAACCGCGGCCTCATCCGCGAGATCCTCGCCAAGCGCCGCGAGGCGGCCAACGTGCTGGGCTACCGCGACTTCGCCGACTACCAGACCGAGCCGCGCATGATCGGCTCCGGCGCGCGCGCCGCCGCCTTCGAGGAGGAGCTGGCCGAGAAGACGCGCCCTCACTTCGAGCGCGAGGTGGCCGAGCTCGAGCGCTTCGCCGCCGAGGAGCTGGGCATCGACGAGCTCATGCCCTGGGACGTCAGCTACGCCGCCGAGAAGCTGCGCATGGCGCGCTACGACGTCGACGAGGAGGCGCTGCGCCCCTACTTCCCGCTGCTGCACGTGCTCGAGGGGCTGTTCGACCTCACCGAGCGCCTGTTCGGCGTGCGCGTCGAGCGCGTCGAGGGCGTGCCCACCTGGCACCCCGAGGTGGAGGTCTACCACCTCACCCACGAGGACGGCACCTTCCTCGGCTCCATGTACGCCGACTGGTACCCGCGCGAGTCGAAGCGCGACGGCGCGTGGATGAACGGCCTCGTGACCGGCGGGCCCACCGCCGACGGCTTCGAGCCGCACGTGGGCATCATCGCCTGCAACTTCACCGCCCCCGAGGGCGACACGCCAGCGCTGCTCACCCACTCCGAGGTCGAGACGATCTTCCACGAGTTCGGCCACCTGCTCCACCACCTGCTGTCGCGCGTGCCCATCAAGGCGCGCAGCAGCATGAGCGTGCCCTGGGACTTCGTGGAGCTGCCCAGCCAGATCATGGAGAACTGGACCTGGGAGAAGCAGGCGCTCGACCTCTTCGCACGCCACTACCGGACGGGCGAGACGCTGCCCGACGAGCTGTTCGAGCGCCTGCGGAGGAGCCGCACCTTCCACGGCGCCATCGCGCAGATGCGCCAGCTGTCGTTCGGCACCGTCGACCTGGCGCTGCACCGCGACTACGACCCCGCCTCGGACGAGGACCCGCTCGAGTTCGCGCGCCGGGTGCTGGCGCCCCTCGAGGTGAAGCCGGAGTTCGCGCGCGGCGAGCGCCTGACGCGCTTCACGCACGTCTTCTCGGGCGGCTACGCCGCGGGCTACTACAGCTACAAGTGGAGCGAGGTGCTCGACGCCGACGCCTTCGGCCGCTTCCAGGAGGAGGGGATCTTCGACCCCGACACCGGCCGCGCGTTCGCGAACGAGGTGCTGGCCAAGGGCGACAGCGAGGACGCCGCCGTGCTCTTCCGCGCCTTCCGAGGCCGCGACCCCGACGTCGACGCCCTGATCCGCCGCAACCTGGGCGTGGTGGCCGGCGCGGCCGCCGACGCGTTACCGGCCGCCGAGGCCGACGGCTAGCAGGCGCAGCGCCAGGTCGGTGCCGCGGTCGTACTCCCCGAGGCCGGCCGCCTCGCCCTGGCTCCTCAGGTACAGGTCGTAGGCCGCCTCCACGCTCGGGGCGAGAGCGGCGCTACGGAAGCGGGCGGCCGCGAGGGCGGCCGCCCGCTGGTCGTGGCGCGCGCGCGGCGGCCAGGCGTCCAGGTAGGCGGCGCGCTCCGGGGCGGGTAACGCCGCCGCCAGGCCGCTGGCCAGGCGCAAGGCCGCGGCGTACGCCACGCGTTCGTCGGCGCAGGCGAGGCCGGCCACCAGCCCCACGGCCTCGGCCTCGGCCTCGGGGGCGAAGCCGGCGGTGTGGGCGAGCTCGTGGAGCGTCACCGCCAGCGCCGCGGCGGGCGGTAGCCCGCCGTCGACGTGCGGTTCCAGCAGCCAGGGCGACACCACCCCCGCGAAGCCGAAGCGCAGCAGCGTGCCGGGCGGCAGGCGCTTGACGCGCGTCGGCAGCGCGGGCGCTGTGCCGCCGTGCAGCTCGCCGGCGAGGTCGGCGACGCAGCGCGCGGCGGCCGCCACCGCGTCCGGCGCCGCCAGCCCCGCGGAGCCGGCGCTGGGCGCCGCGGCGGTCAGGCGCTCGAGCACCTCCGCCGCCAGCGCGCGGCGCGCCTCGGCGTCGAGCGCGGCGTCGCTCGCCCCGGCGCGCTCCGAAAGCGGCGCCAGGCGGTAGCCCAGTCCGAAGGCGAGGGGGAAGAGCAGCAGCAGCGTCAGCGCCGCGCCGCTCCACAGGCGCAGCGCCCCGCGGCGGGCGCGGCGCCCGCCCAGCAGCAGCGCCAGCAGCGGTAGCACGACCAGCGCCCCGCCGGCGAGGGCGGAGAGGCTCACGCCCGCGGCGTCGACCAGGCGCGAGGTGACCGCCGACCAGGCGGGGTGGAGGAGCCCCAGGTAGGCGCGCTCGGCGAGCGCGGCCGGCCACGGCACCAGCGCCAGCGCCAGGCCCAGCGCCCACAGCGCGACGCGCGTCACCGGCGCCACCCCTCGGCCCGCAGGAAGCCGCCGAGGCCGAGCGCCCACCAGCCCGCGCCCGCCGCCTCCAGCAGCGCGCCCGGCAGCGGCCCCGGGTGGTACAGCTGCACCGCCTGCGCGCCCAGGCGCGTGAAGGCCAGGCGCGCGGCGCCGTTCACCAGCGCGGCGCGCGCCGCCGGCAGCAGGCAGGCGTCGTCGCGCTCCACCAGGCGCAGGTGAGCCACGGCGCTCGGCGAGCGCCGGGACCGCGCCGCCTCGCCCTCGGGCGCCGTGCCGTCGAGACGCTCCTCGGGGCGTTCGCCGGCCTCGCGCAGCAGCCGCACCTCCACCCAGCCCGCCGCGCAGCCCGCGAGCGCGCGGGCGGGCGGGGCGCCCTCGGCCAGCGCCGCCAGCGCGCCCGCGGCGGCGAGGGCCGCGGGGTCGGCGCCGACGCCCGCCGTGCCCCACGCGCCCGCGGTGCCGGTCGCGCCCGTCGCGGGCACCGCCTGCACCGCCTGCACCGTCGGCACCAGCGCCGGCGCCACCACCGCCAGCCGCGCCTGCGCCCCCTCCGGCGCCGGCAGTTCGTCGGCGAACAGCGGCGCCCCGCGCTCGAGCAGGCGGTAGCGCGGCGCGGCGACGGGCAGGCGCGCGGCGTACGCCTCCATCAGCGCCTCCTCCACGGCCGTGAGGCGCGCCGCCAGCCGGGCGCGCTCGCGCTCGGTGAGGTCGAGCGCCTCGTCGCGCAGGCGCAGGAGCTCGAGGCGCTCCTCCTCCAGCGCCTCCAGGCCCGCGGCCGGCTCGGGCAGGGCGGAAGGCGCGGCCGGCGCGGCGGCCGGGGCGGGGGGGAGCGGCGCCGGCGGCGCCCCGAGCGGCTCGCCCGCCAGGTAGCGCGCCACGTCGCGGTAGCGCCTAAGCGCGCCGCCCTCGACCGCCCACACCTCGGTGGCCAGGCGCTCGGCGAGGCGACGGTCGTGGGTGGCGAGCACCAGCGCCGCGCCGCTGGCGTCGAGCTTCGCGGCCAGCTGCTCCTCCAACGCCTCCACGGCCGCCAGGTCGAGGTCGTTGGTCGGCTCGTCGATCAGCCACAGGTCGGCGTCCTCCGCGAGCGCGAGCGCCAGCCCGGCGCGGGCGCGCTCGCCGCCGGACAACGCCTCGGGCGGGCTCGCCCAGGCGCGCGGCGGCACCCCGGCGCCGGCGAGCAGGCGGCCGGCGGCCACGCGCCCGACGCGCGCCTCCGCCTGCTCGAGGAGCGGCGCGCCGTCCGCGAGGCCGCGGCTCGACTGGTCCACGTGGCGCAGCCGTAGGGCGGGCGCGTACCGCACCTCGGCGCGCGCGTCGGTCGAGGCCAGCTCGCCCGCCAGCAGGCGCAGCAGCGTGCTCTTACCGCTGCCGTTGGGCCCCAGCAGCGCCACGCGGTCGCCGCCCGCTAGGCGCAACGTCACGTCCTCGAGGACCGCCGGCGCCGTCAGGTGCTCGGCCTCCAGCAGGGTGGCGGCGCCGCGCGCCCGGCGCTTGGCGGTGCCCGGGCCGGCCAGGCGCGGGCCGTCGGGCGCCCCCGCGCCCCCGGCGCTCGCACCGGCGTCGTGGGGGGCGAGGAGGCGCTGGCGCTGCCGCAGGGCCGCGCGGCGCCGCGCGTTCGCCTTGCGCCCGAAGGTGGCGAGCTCGGCCGCCATGGCCTCCAGCCGCCGCGCCTCCTTCTGGCGCTCGCGCTCGCGCTTGTGGCTCGCCCGCAGGACGCCGTCGCGCCGCGCCCGCGCCACGGCGTAGTGCCCGCCCTCCAGCGCCCAGCGCGCGGGGGCCGACGGGTCCAGGCGCGAGGGCTCCAGGAACGCCGTGCGGTTCGTGGCCTCGTCGAGCAGGGCGCGATCGTGGCTCACCACCACCACCGCGCCGCGCCAGCGCGCCAGGCGCCGCGCCAGGCGGGCGCGGGCGGGCAGGTCGAGGTGGTTGGTGGGCTCGTCCAGGACCAGCACGTCGGGGGCGGCGGCCAGCGTGCGCGCGAGCGCCAGGCGGCGGCGCTCGCCGGCCGACAGCTCCGCCACGGGGCGAGCGTCGTCCTGGGGCCCGAAGCCCACCGCCGCCAGCTCGCGCCGCAGCGCGGCCTCGGCCTCGAAGCCGCCCAGCCGCTCGAACTCCGCGCGCAGGTGGGCGTACGCCTCGTCGCTCGCGGCGCCGGCGGCGAGGCGGCGCTCCTCCTCGCGCAGGCGCCGCTCGAGCTCGTCCAGGTGCGCCAGGGCGCCGCGCGCCGCCTGCCACACGGTGAGCGCGCCGGCGGGGCGCGCCTCGTCGCGCTGCGGCAGGTAGCCCAGCCGCACGCCGGGGGCGCGCAGCAGGCGGCCCGCGTCGGGCGGCTCCAGGCCGGCCAGCGTGCGCAGCAGGGTGCTCTTGCCGCTGCCGTTGGGGCCCACGAGCCCCAGCCGGTCGCCGGCCGCGAGGCGCAGGTCGACGCCGGCGAACAGCTCGCTGCCGCCCACGAGGCGCGTTACGCCGCGAGCGACCAGGAGCTCCATGCGCCTTCCGGGGTCGGGGAGGGGGCGGGCACGGCGCCATCTTAGCCAAGCGCGCCGGTCGTGCTGGCGTCCGCCGGCGGTGGCGCCCAGGGCTATCCTGGCGTGGTGAAGCGCTTCATCGGCCGCGGGGCCAACCAGCCGTTCGACTGCGTCGTGTGCGGCGCCCCGGTGCCGCCGCTGGCGGCCGGCGGCTACCGCAACCACTGCCCGTACTGCCTGCACTCGTTGCACGTCGACGTCAACCCCGGCGACCGCGCCTCCGACTGCGGCGGCGTGCTCGAGCCGGTCGGGGTGGAGAGCTCGGGCAAGAAGGGGTGGGTGATCGTCCACCGCTGCCGCGCCTGCGGCGAGGTGCGCCGCAACCGCGCCGCGCTCGACGACCCCGACGTGCCCGACGACTACGACGTCATCCTGGCGCTGTCCGCGGGCCGCCCGCCGCGTTGGTAGACTCGCTTCGACCCACCGTGCGGGCGCTGCTAACGATCCGCCCGGGCCCACGCCCCGGCGCGGCCGGCGGCGCGTAGGAGTGACGATGGCATACCGGAACCTGACCCTAGCGGAGCGGGGCGGCGCGCTGCGCGTCACCCTGGAGCGCCCCGAGGTGCTCAACGCGCTCTCCTTCGAGCTGCTCGCCGAGCTGGCCGACGTCCTCAGCGGGCCGGCCGCCGACCCGGGGGTGCGCGCGGTGCTGATCACCGGCGCGGGACGCGGCTTCTGCGCCGGCGCCGACCTCGGCTCCACGAACGTCGACGGCGACATCGGCGGCATCCTCGAGCGCTCGTACCACCCCGTGGTGCGCGCCATCGCCGCCCTGGAGAAGCCGGTGGTGGCGGGCGTGAACGGCGTGGCGGCCGGCGCCGGCATGAGCCTGGCGCTGGCGTGCGACATGCGCCTGCTGGCGCAGAGCGCCAGCTTCGCCGTCGGCTTCACCGGCATCGGGCTGGTGATGGACGCCGGCTGCAGCTACTTCCTGCCGCGCCTGGTGGGCGTCGGGCGCGCCATGGAGCTAGCCTTCTCCAACCGGCGCGTGCACGCCAGCGAGGCGCTGGCGCTGGGCCTCGGCGAGCGGCTGCTCGAGGCCGAGGGCGAGGCGTTCGCCGAGGCCGCCTTCGAGGAGGCGGTGAAGCTGGCGCAGGGCCCCACCCTCGCGTTCGGCCTCGCCAAGCGCGAGCTGCGCGCCAGCCTCGACCACGGCCTCGAGGAGCAGCTGGCCCTGGAGGGGGCGTCGCAGGCGCGCGCCGCCGTATCGCACGACCTGCGCGAGGGGCTCGCCGCCTTCCGTGAGAAGCGCGCCCCGCGCTTCGAAGGCCGCTAGGCGGCAGGGCGAAGGAGGAACGGGTGGCGACCGCGGACACGATCTTCTACGGCAACGTCCTGACCATGGACCCGGCCGCGCCGCGCCAGGGCGGCGTGGCGGTGCGCGCCGGGCGCGTGCTGGCGGTCGGAAGCGCCGCCGAGCTGCACCCCCTGGCCGGGCCCAGCACGCGCGTGGTGCACCTGGGTGGCTGGACGCTGATGCCTGGCTTCCACGACGCCCACCTGCACCTCACGGCGCACGGGCGGGCGCTGGAGCAGCTCGACCTGGCCACCAGCGCCACCCTGGAGGACGCCCTCGCGCGCGTCGCGGAGCGCGCCGCCCGCTTGGCGGCGGACGAGTGGCTGCAAGGATCGGGCTTCTCGCTGCACCGCTGGGGCCTGCGCAGCGTCGGCCCCAGCGAGGCCGACGCGCTGGAGCGCGCCGCCGGCGGCCGCCCCGTCTACCTCAGCAGCCAGGACCACCACTCGGCTTGGGTCAGCCGCGCGGCGCTCAGGCGCGCCGGCGTGAGCGCCGCCACCGGGGAGGTGGCCGAGGGCGTGATCGTGCGCGACGCGAGCGGCGAGCCCACCGGGCTGCTGCTCGAGAAGGCCACGCGCCTGGTGGCCGACGCCATCCCGGAGCCCGACGCCGCCACGGTGAGGCGCTGGCTGGCGGGCGCGGCCGCCCACCTGGCGTCGCTGGGCGTGACCACCGTGCACCACATGGCGTACGAGCCGGCCGCCTACTTCCGGCAGCTGGCCCTCAGCGCCACCGACCCCGGCTACCCGCTGCGGGTGTGGGCGTGCGTGCCGCACGCGAGCATCGAGGCGGCGGCCGAGATCGGCCTCGCCACCGGCCTGGGAGGCGACGGCTTCCGCGTGGGCGGCGCCAAGTTCTTCGCCGACGGCGCGCTCGGCAGCCGCACCGCCTGGATGCTGGAGCCGTACGCCGGGGGCACCGAGACAGGCATGCCCGTCGACGGCCCCGAGGTGCTGGCCGAGCGCGTGCCGCTGGCGATCGCCGCCGGCCTCACCCCGGTGACCCACGCCATCGGCGACGCCGCCACCCGCGCGGTGGTCGACGCCTACGAGGCCAGCGCGGAGGCGTGGCGCGCGCAGGGGCTGCGGCCGCGCCTCGAGCACGCCCAGCACATGCACCCGGTCGACGTGAAGCGCGCCGGCGCGCTCGGGCTGGTGGCGTCGATGCAGCCCGTGCACCTCACCTTCGACGTGGCGCAGATCCACGACGCGCTGCCAGGCCGCCTGGAGCGCGCCTACCCCATGCGCTCGCTGGCGCAGGCCGGGGCGGTGCTGGCGTTCGGCTCCGACACGCCGGTGGCGCCGCCGGACGTGTTCGAGGGGCTCCGGGCGGCCTCGCGCCGGGCCGCGCCCGACGGGCGGCGCCTGCCGCTGTCCGAGGCGGTGGCGCCCGACGTGTCGCTCGCGGCCTACACGACGGGCGCCGCCTACGCCATCGGGGCGGAGGGGCGCTCGGGGCGGCTGCGCGCCGGCTTCGACGCCGACCTGGTGGTGCTGTCGCACGACCCCACCGTCAGCCTCGACGGCCTCGAGGTGGTGGCCACCATGAAGGGCGGCGCGCTCACCTACGGCGCCGAGCGGCTGGCCGGCTGAGGCGCCGGCCGCCGCCTCAGCGCGGCGACACCACCATCTCGTGCACGCGGCCGCGCGGCGGGCGCGTGGCGAGGAACAGCAGCGCCTCCGCCAGCGCCTCGGGGTCGACCCAGTTCGCAGCGTCGGCGTTGGGCATGGCGGCGCGGTTGGCGGGGGTGTCGATGGCGGCGGCGGGGAGCACCAGCGCCACGTTCACGCCGTCCTTGCCCACCTCGGCCGCCAGCGAGCGGAAGTAGGAGGCCACCGCCCCCTTGGAGGCGGCGTAGGCGGTCGTGCCTGGCGAGGGGGAGATCACCGCGTTGGCGGCCACCGCCGCCACGAAGCCGCGCCCGCGCGGCAGCATCCGCGGCAGCACCGCGGTGGTGGCGTTCACGGCGGTGCGCAGGTTGACGTCGAGCATGCGCTCGAACCCGTCGGCGTCGACCTCCGAGGCGCGCCCCATGCTGAAGCCGCCCGCCAGGTTGAGGAGCGCCTCCACCGGGCCCTGCGCCTCCTCGACGGCCGCCATCAGCTGGCGCGTGGTGGCGGCGGAGGTGAGGTCGGCGCCGTAGGCGGCGGCCGCGTCGGGCCCGGCGGCCGCGCGCACCGCCTCGAGGGTGGCGCGGACGCTGGCCTCGCGGCCGGGCCGGGTGACCAGCGCCAGGCGGTAGCCCGCCCGCGCGAAGCGCAGCGCCACGGCCGGCGCCAGGCCCCCGGCGGCGCCGGTGACGACCGCCAGCATCCCGCTCTCGTGCGTGTCCATGCCCCACTCTACCGGCCGCGCGCACCTCTCATGGGAGGCTCACGTGGCGAGCGCCGGAGCGGGCAGAAACCCCGTCCTGAACGGCAAGAACCGTTTGACCGGGGGTGCCGCGAAGGGGTAGAATGGACAGGTTAGGTGGCGCGCGGTGAGCGTCCTGCAGGTAGCCTTCGCGCCGGCCCGCGCCGCCTCACCCGGAGGTTCCTTTGAACGCGAACAAGACGTCCGGCGCTTACACCGCCGAGAACATCAAGGTGCTGCGCGGCCTCGAGGGCGTGCGCAAGCGCCCCGCCATGTACGTGCAGGGCGGCACCGGCATCGACGGCTACCACCAGCTCCTCACCGAGATCATCGACAACGCCATCGACGAGTCGCTGGCCGGCTACGCCGACACCGTCGAGGTCACCCTCAACGCCGACGGCTCCGCCAGCGTCACCGACAACGGCCGCGGCATCCCCGTCGACACCATGGAGCGCGAGGGGCGCCCCGCCATCGAGGTCATCTTCACCGAGCTCCACGCGGGCGGCAAGTTCGACTCCGGGGCCTACAAGGTCTCGGGCGGCCTGCACGGCGTGGGCAGCTCGGTGGTGAACGCGCTGTCCACCGACTTCATGGCCGAGGTGTGGCTGGACGGCAAGCACCACCGCATCCGCTTCCACAACGGCGAGGTCGTGGAGCCGCTCAACGTCGTGGGGCCCGCCCCCAAGAAGAAGACCGGCACCCGCGTCACCTTCCACCCCGACATGTCGGTGTTCAAGGACATCGAGGGCTTCGACTACGCCCGCGTGCGCCGGCGCCTGCGCGAGCTCGCCTTCCTCACCGGCGGCGTCAAGATCGTCCTCACCGACGAGCGCGGCGACACCCCCAAGACCGAGACGTTCCAGGAGCAGGGCGGCGTGGCCGCCTTCGCCAAGACCCTGGCGCAGGGCGGCGAGCTGCTCTACGACAAGCCGCTCGTCATGAGCGGCACGGCCTCGGTGCAGACCGACCAGGGCATGCAGGACATCGAGGTCGACGTCGGCCTGGTGCACAACAGCGCCTACGGCCAGACCATCCTGACCTACGCCAACATGATCACCAACCGCGACGGGGGCACGCACCTCACGGGCTTCAAGAGCGCCTACACGCGCGTGCTGAACAACTACGCCCGCTCCAAGAACCTGCTGAAGAAGGGCGACCCGGCCCCCACCGGCGACGACTTCCTCGAGGGCATCTCCTGCGTCATCTCCGTCAAGCTGCCGGACCCGCAGTTCGAGTCGCAGGCCAAGGTCAAGCTCCTCAACCCCGAGGCGCAGTCGGCGGTCAACAGCGTGGTCTACGAGAAGCTCACCGAGGAGCTCGAGGAGAACCCCAGGATCGGCCGCCAGATCATCGAGAAGGCCGCGCAGGCCGCCCGCGCGCGCGAGGCCGCCCGGAAGGCGCGCGACCTGGTGCGCCGCGCCAACCCCCTCGAGAACGACGACCTGCCGGGCAAGCTCGCCGACTGTCAGTCCGAGGACCCCAGCGTCTCCGAGCTGTACATCGTGGAGGGCGACTCGGCCGGCGGCAGCGCCAAGCAGGGCCGCGAGCGCCGCTTCCAGGCCATCCTGCCGCTACGCGGCAAGATCCTCAACGTCGAGAAGGCCAACATCGGCAAGATCCTCAAGAACGCCGAGATCCGCGCCATGGTGGCCGCCATCGGCGCCGGCATCGAGGGCACCGGCGACGACTCGCACTTCAACCTCGACGAGGTCCGCTACCACCGCATCATTATCATGACGGACGCGGACCACGACGGCTCCCACATCCGGACGCTGCTGCTCACCTTCTTCTACCGGTTCATGCGCCCCCTCATCGACGCCGGCTACCTCTACATCGCCCAGCCGCCGCTGTACGGCGTGCGCATCGGGCGCCAGCGCGACATGCGGTACGTCTACGACGAGGCGGCCCTCGTGGAGCTGCAGCGCAAGAACCGCGACAAGCGCTTCGAGATCCAGCGCTTCAAGGGCCTCGGGGAGATGAACCCCGAGCAGCTCTGGGAGACCACCATGAACCCCGAGACGCGCGTGCTCAAGCGCGTCACCATCGACGACGTGCTCGAGGCCAGCGAGACCTTCGAGGTGCTGATGGGCACCGAGGTGCCGCCGCGCCGCGAGTTCATCGAGACCAACGCGCACCTGGCCAGCATCGACATCTGAAGCCCGACGGGGCGCCGCCTGCTGGGCGGCGCCCACGCTAAGGGCGCCTCGGGCGCCACGGAGAAGCGGCCGCCGGTACCGGAACCGGCGGCCGCTTCTCCGCGTACCGTGGG
>JAAYYF010000080.1 GCA_012515535.1 Deinococcales bacterium | reverse complement strand
GCGCTGATGCAGCGCGGCGTGAAGCGCATCCTCGCCTACTCGGCGGTGGCGCACGCCGGCTACGTCGGCCTGGCGCTGCTGGCACCCGAGCACGGCGGCGTGGCGGCCGCGGCCTTCTACCTGACGGCCTACACCGTCATGAACGCCGGCGCCTTCGCGGTGCTGACGCTGATGACCGACGCCAACGACCGCGGCGACGCCCTCGAGCGCTTCTCCGGCCTGGGCCGCACGCGCCCCTGGCTGGCGGCCAGCCTCACGCTGTTCCTGCTGAGCCTCGGCGGCATCCCGCCGCTGGCCGGCTTCGCGGGGAAGGTGCTGGTGTTCCAGGCCGTCATCGACGCCGGCTACCTGTGGCTGGCGGTGCTGGGCATCCTCACCAGCGTGGTGGCGCTGGTCTACTACTTCCGCATCATCGCGCACATGTACTTCCGCGAGAGCGAGTACGAGCCGCCGCGGCTGACCTCCACCGCCACCAACGTGGCCATCGGCGTGGCGCTCGCTGGCACCCTGCTGCTGGGCCTGTTCCCCGGCCTGTGGCACGACCTGCTGGGGGCAGGGCAGACGCTGCTGGCGGGGCTGTAAGCGCCGTACGCGTATGCTTCGGACGGGCCGCGCTCCTGCAGCGCGGCCCGTCGCTTCCCCCTGTGCGGCGGTAAGAGCGCCGTAAGGCGCGTGGCATTACCATCGGTTCAAGATCGCCGGGCGACCGTGGCTCGGCGCAAGCTCCAGGTCTGGGGGCCCTGGAGGAAGGGGACCTCGTGACCTTGACAGCCCACCGGACCGACGCGCCCACCCCGGCGCTGGCCGCCATGCGCATCCTCCTCGTCGACGACGAAGAGGCCGCGCTAGTCGTCATGAAGAGCCTGCTGACCTCGGCAGGCTACCGCTTCGTCGAGACCTGCGACGACCCGCGCGCCGCCGCCGCGCGCTTCCGCGAGCTGCGACCCGACCTGCTGGTGCTCGACTACCGCATGCCCGGCCGCGACGGCCTGGCGGTGCTCGACGAGCTGGCGCCGGAGCTGCCCGACGCCTTCCCGGTGCTGATGGTCACCGGCGACGAACGCCCGGGCCTGCGCGAGGCGGCCCTGGCAGGCGGCGCCAAGGACTTCCTCACCAAGCCGGTCAACGCCACCGAGGCGCGGCTGCGCATCCGCAACCTGCTGGAGGCGCGCCGCCTGCAGCTGGAGCTGATGCGCCAGAACGAGCGGCTGGAGGCGGCCGTCAGGCGCCGCACCCAGGAGCTGGAGCACAGCCAGCTCGAGATGCTGGTGCGCCTGGCGCGCGCCGCCGAGTACCGCGACGACGACACCGGCGAGCACACCTGGCGCGTGGCGCACGTGAGCGGCATGATCGCGCAGGAGATGGGCATGCGCCGCGACCGCGTCGAGCTGCTGCTGCGCGCCGCGCGGCTGCACGACGTGGGCAAGATCACCATCCCCGACGGCATCCTCATGAAGCCCGGCAAGCTCACGCCCGAGGAGTACGCCGTGGTGAAGGGGCACGCCGCCGCCGGCGCGCAGCTGCTGTCGGGCAGCCGCTCGCCGCTGATCCGCCTGGCGGAGCAGATCGCCCTCACCCACCACGAGCGCTGGGACGGCAAGGGCTACCCGCAGGGCCTCAAGGGCGAGGAGATCCCGCTGGAGGCGCGCATCCTGGCGGTGGCCGACGCCTACGACGCCCTCACCCACGACCGCTCGCACCGCAAGGCCGTGTCGCAGGTGGAGGCGGTCAAGGAGATCGTGCGCCACGCCGGCGAGCAGTTCGACCCCGCCGTGGTGATCGCCTTCGAACGCGCTTTCGCCAAGGGGCTCCTGGTCGTGCCCCGCGACGACGCCTGAGGCGGACCCGGCAGCCCGCCCAAGTACCAGCCGAGCGTCGCCGGGTGGTGGCGCTCGGCTAGAGTGTGCGGGCATGGAAGAGCCCCACACCACCCCCAGCGCGCGCCTGGCGGGCCGCGACCCGATCGAGGTGCTGCAGGCCACGCCCGCCTACCTCGCCGAGCTGTTCGAGTCCCTCCCCGAGGACGTCCTGGACGTCCCGTACGCCCCCGGCAAGTGGAGCCCCCGGCAGGTGATCTCCCACCTGGCCGACGTGGAGCTGGCCACCGGCTGGCGCCTGCGGCAGACGGTGGCGGCGCCCGGCGTCGAGCTGGCGCTCTACGACCAGGACGCCTGGGCGGTGCGCTACGCGCGCCTCGACGCCGCGCTGGCGCTCGAGGCGTTCCGCGCGCTGCGCGCCTGGAACCTGGCGCTGCTGGCGTCCCTCACGCTGCAGGACTGGCTGGCCGAGGGCTACCACCCGGAGCGCGGCTTCGAGAGCGTCGACTTCATGGTGCGCTACCTGGCGGCCCACGACCTCAACCACCTGGAGCAGCTCGGCGTGGAGGTCGAGCCGCCCCGCTGAGGCCGGCCGGGCGCGGGCGGGAACTCCGTGGCGGAGGGGATCCGCGCCCTCCGAGGCGTGGTATCCTCCTGGGGTTATGGCTACCGAACGTACCTTCGCGATGGTCAAGCCCGACGGCGTGCGCCGCGGGCTCGTAGGCGAGATCGTCTCCCGCATCGAGGCCAAGGGCCTCCGCATCGTGGGCCTCAAGCAGATGGTCATCTCGCGCGAGCTGGCCGAGCGCCACTACGGCGAGCACCAGGGCAAGCCGTTCTTCGAGGGCCTGGTCGGCTTCATCACCTCGGGCCCGGTCGTGGCCATGGTGCTCGAGGGCGAGAACGCCATCAAGGCGTGGCGCACCATGATGGGCGCCACCAACCCCGCCGACGCCGCCCCCGGCACCATCCGCGGCGACCTGGCCAGCACCATCGACGAGAACGTGGCGCACGGCTCCGACGCCCCCGAGACCGCCGAGCGCGAGATCGGCATCTTCTTCGACGCCGCCGAGCTGCTGGACTGATGCCCGCCACGCTCTCCCGCCGCATCGAGGGGCTCAAGGCGTCGTCCACCGTGGCCTTCGCCGGGCGCGCCAAGGAGCTGGCGCGCCAGGGCGTGAACGTGATCTCGATGACGGCGGGGGAGCCCGACTTCCTGCCGCCCCAGCACGTGCTGGACGCGGCGCGCGAGGCCATCGACCTGGGCCTCACCAAGTACACCCCGTCGGAGGGCACCGCCGAGCTGCGCGAGGCCGTGGCCGCCAAGTTCCAGCGCGAGAACGGCATCGCGTACGCCCCCGACCAGGTGATGGTCAGCAACGGCGGCAAGCAGGTGCTCTACAACGGCTTCCTGTCGGTGCTCGACCCCGGCGACGAGGTGGTGCTGGTGGCGCCCTACTGGGTCAGCTACCCGGCGCAGATCGAGCTGGCGGGCGGCGTGCCGGTGGTGGTGCGGGCGCCCGCCGAGACGGGCTTCGTGCCCGACCTGGCCGACGTGCGCGCGGCGATCACCCCGCGCACCAAGGTGCTGCTGGTCAACTCGCCCTCGAACCCCACCGGCGCCGTCTACCCGCCCGAGCTGGTGCGCGGCTTCGCCGAGCTGGCCGAGGAGCACGACCTGTGGCTCTTCACCGACGACCTCTACGAGCACCTGGTCTACGACGGCGAGTTCGTCACGGCCGCCAGCTACGCGCCCGAGCGCACCCTGCTGGTGCACGGCGCCAGCAAGGGCTACGCCATGACCGGCTGGCGCATCGGCTTCGGCGCCGGGCCTAAGAAGCTCGTCCAGGCCATGAACCGCCTGCAGGGCCAGTCGACCAGCGGCGCCAACGCCGTGGCGCAGCACGCCACGGTGGCCGCGCTCACCGAGGTCGAGAAGACCGCGGCGTTCCAGCGCATGACGCGCGCCGCCTACGTGGAACGGCGCGACGTGCTGGTCGAGGGGCTCAACCGCCTGGGGCTCAGCACCCCGAAGCCGCAGGGGGCGTTCTACGTGATGGCCGACTCCAGCGCCATCGACCCCGACGAGGAGCGGGCGGCCATCCGGCTGCTCGACGAGGCGCGCGTGGCGGTGGTGCCCGGCACCGACTTCCTGGCGCCGGGGCGGTTGCGCTTCAGCTACGCTACCAGCCTGGATAACGTGAAGGCAGCGCTCGAGCGCATCGGAAGACTGATCGGCTGACCGGCTCCGGAGGGGCGATGTTCGACAACAGGGCCAGGGCCACCCAAGTGGCGTTCGGCACGCGCCGGGGGCAGGAGGTGCTCGCGCGCCTCGACATCCCGCGCGGCCGCCTGCGCGCCTACGCCGTGTTCGCCCACTGCCTGGGCCCCGACGGCGACCCCTCGGCCGAGGCGTTCGTGGCCGGCCTGCTGGAGTACGGCATCGGGGTGCTGAGCTTCGAGCTCACCGCCCCGCAGGCGCCGCCCGACGCGGAGGGCGAGGCGCGCGCCGCGCCGACCGCGGAGGAGGGCGAGCCGCCCCTGGCCCTCGACACCCAGGACATCGTGGACGCGGCCTCGGTGCTGCGCGTGTCGCACGGCGCCCCCGAGCTGCTGGTGGGCCACTCGCTGGCCGGCGCCGCCGTGCTGCGCGCGGCGCTCGACCTGCACGAGGTGCGGGCGGTGGCCACCATCGCGGCGCCCTCCGACGCCACCCACATGCTGCACCTGCTGGAGGACGACGACACCACCATCGAGGCGCGCGGCGAGGCGCGCCTGTGGGTGGTCGACCGCTTCGCGCGCCTGCGCGCCCCGTTCCTCGACGAGCTCGAGGAGACCGAGATGCGCAACGCGCTGCTGGCGCTGAAGCGCCCGCTGCTCGTGCTGCACTCGCCGCTCGACAACGTGGTGGGCATCGACAACGCGCGGCGCATCTACGACGCCGCGCGCCACCCCAAGAGCTTCGTGTCGTTGCCGGGCGCCGACCACGCCTTCACCCGTCCGGAGCAGGCGCACGTGGCCGGCGAGCTGGTGGGCGCCTGGGCGGCGACGGTGCTACCGCCCGAGCCGCCGCCGCCCGACGAGTGGCGCGAGGACGGCGTGGCCTACGCCCGTACCACCGCGAGCACCACGCGCACCGAGGCGAGCGCGGGCGGCTTCCCGCTGGTGATCGACGAGTCGGAGGCCGCCGGCGGCGAGGACGCCGGCCCCGACCCGTTCGACCTGCTGTGCGCGGCGCTGGCGGGCTCCACGAGCCTGGCGGTGCGCGCGCGCGCGCAGGAGGAGGGCTGGCCCCTCGAGGAGGTCACCACGCGCGTGACGCACGAACGCGACGGCGCCGTGGGCCCCGACGCTGCGGCGCGCTTCGCGGTCGAGGTGCGCCTGGTGGGCGCGGGCCTCAGCGAGGCGCAGCGCGCGCGGCTGCTCGAGGCGGCCGAGCGCTGCCCGGTGCGGGCCAGCCTGGGGCGCGCCGCCGTGATCGAGGCGCGCCTGGTGTGAGCGTCGCCGAGCCGCCCACGCCCGGCCCCGCCCGGAGCCTTAACCGCACCATCGCGAGCCTGGCGCTGCCGGCGCTCGCCACCCTGGCCGCCGACCCGCTGGTGTCCTTGGTCGACACCTTCTTCGTGGGGCGCCTGGGCGCCGCGCCGTTGGCGGCGCTGGGGGTGAACACCGCGCTCTTCTCGATGGTGTTCATGGTCTTCAACTTCCTGGCCTACGGCACCACGCCCATGGTGGGGCGCGCGCTCGGGCGCGGCGACCGCGCGGCCGCCGAGGCGGTGGTGGCGCACGCCTTCGTGCTGGCGGTGGGCGCGGGGGCGCTGGCGCTGCTGCTGATGCAGGCGCTGGCGGTGCCGCTGCTCGAGGTCATGGGCACGGCGCCCGAGCTGATGCCCGACGCGCTCACCTACCTGCGCGTGCGCGCCTTCGCGGGGCCGGCGCTGCTGCTCATCACCGCCGGCAACGGCGCCTACCGCGGCTTCCTCGACACGCGCACGCCGCTCAGGTTCGCGCTGCTGCTGAACCTCGTGAACCTGGTCCTCGACCCGCTGTTCATCTTCGGCTTCGGCTGGGGGCTGGCGGGCGCCGCCTACGCCACGCTGATCGCCCAGTGGGTAGGAGCGGCCGCCTTCGTGCTGGGGCTGGTGCGCGGCCCGCACCGGGTGCCGGTGCCTAAGCGCCTGCCGGCCTGGCGCGAGCTGGCGCCGTTCCTGCGCGTAGGTTCCGACATGCTGCTGCGCACCAGCAGCCTGGTCGGCACGCTGACGCTGGCCACCGCCATCGCGGCGCGCGTGGGCGTGGTGGAGGTGGCCGCCCACCAGGTGGCGTCGCAGCTGTGGCTGTTCCTGTCGCTCACCATCGACTCGCTGGCGGTGGCGGCGCAGGCCCTGGTGGCCACCGAGGCCGGGCGCGGGGTGCCGGGGGGCGCCCGGCGCGTGGCCGACCGGGTGATCGCCTGGGGCTTCGCGCTCGGGGTGGCGCAGGCGCTGCTGTTCCTGCTCGCCAAGCCGCTGCTGGTGGGGCTGTTCACCACCGACCCGGCGGTGGTGGCGGCGCTCGACTCGGTCTACCTGTTCATCGTGGTGATGCAGCCGCTGAACGCGGTGGTGTTCGTGCTCGACGGCGTGTTCATGGGCGCCGAGGAGTTCCGCTTCCTGGCGCGCGCGATGGTGATCGCCGCGGCCGTCGCGGCCGCGCTGCTCCTGCTGGTGCTGCCGCTCGGCTGGGGGCTGCTGGGCGTGTGGTGGGGCATGATCGCGCTGATGCTGGTGCGCGGCCTGACGCTGGTACTCCGCTACCGAGCGCCGTTCGGCGCGCTCACGCGCGGGTAGACTCACGGTAACGCTCACATCCGCGCCGCTCACGGCGCGCCGCCGCCGGCCGCCCGGCGCCCGGCGGTCCGGAGGACGCATGCCGCTACGCGACACCCCGTTCCAGACCATCATCGAGCCGTTCCGCATCAAGGTGGTAGAGCCGATCCGCTTCACCACCCGCGAGGAGCGCGAGCAGGCGCTCGTCGCGGCGGGCTACAACCTGTTCGCCCTGCGCTCCGACGACGTGCTGATCGACCTGCTCACCGACTCGGGCACCGGCGCCATGTCGAGCCAGCAGTGGGCGGGCATGATGCGAGGCGACGAGAGCTACGCCGGCAGCCCGTCGTTCTTCCGCTTCGAGGCGGCCGTGCGCGGCATCACCGGCCTCGAGCACATCCTGCCGACCCACCAGGGGCGCGCCGCCGAGCGCATCCTGGCGGGCGTGGCGCTGAAGGCCGGCGACGTGGTGCCGAGCAACACCCACTTCGACACCACCCGCGCCAACGTCGAGGCGGTGGGCGCCACCGCGCTCGACCTGCCCATCCCCGAGGGGCGGGAGCCCGGCACCATCCACCCGTTCAAGGGGAACATGGACGTGGCGGCGCTGCGGCGCGTGCTCAGCGAGCAGCGCGAGCGCGTGCCGCTGGTGATGATCACCGTGACCAACAACTCGGGCGGCGGCCAGCCCGTGTCGATGGCGAACCTGCGCGAGGTCAGCGCCGCCTGCCGCGAGTTCGGCGTGCCGCTGATCATGGACTGCTGCCGCTACGCCGAGAACGCCTACTTCATCAAGCTGCGCGAGGCGGGCTACGAGAACAGCACCCCGCGCGAGATCGCGCAGGAGATGTTCAGCTACGTCGACGGCGCCACCATGAGCGCCAAGAAGGACGGCATGGCCAACATCGGCGGCTTCCTGGCGCTCAACGACGACGCCCTGGCCGAGAAGGCGCGCTCGCTGCTCATCCTCACCGAGGGCTTCCCCACCTACGGCGGCCTGGCGGGCTACGACCTCGAGGCGCTGGCGGTGGGCTTCGAGGAGGCGCTCGAGGAGCCGTACCTGCGCTACCGGCTGCGCTCGATCGAGTACCTGGGCGACCGGCTCTTGGAGGCGGGGGTGCCGATCGTGCAGCCCACCGGCGGGCACGCCGTCTACCTCGACGCCAAGGCGCTGCTGCCGCACGTGCCGCAGGCGGAGTACCCGGCGTGGGCGCTGTCGCTGGTGCTCTACCTCGAGGGCGGGGTGCGCTCGGTGGAGATCGGCTCGGTGATGTTCGGCCGCCAGCCCGACGGCAGCGAGAAGCCGGCAGCCCTGGAGCTGGTTCGCCTGGCGTTCCCGCGGCGCACCTACACCCAGAGCCACGTGGACTACCTGGCCGAGGTGCTGCTGCACGTGGCCGCCCTGCGCGAGCGCGTGCGCGGCGTGCGCATGGTGGAGTCGCCGGAGGTGCTGCGGCACTTCAGCGCGCGCTTCGAGCCGGCGCACGGGGCGTTGATCGTCTAGCGGAGGCGCCGCGGGGGTCGCTCGTTCGAGGGCTGCGACCCCGCTTGCCGGTCGGGGCGTGATGGTGGCGCCGCGCGCCACTCACCGCTCGGCCGGACCGTAGCGGCGTTCCGCGTGACCGAAGGCCGGGCGGCCGCGTCCCGCGCGCTGTCGCCCGGCCGGTATGATGGTGCATGGAGAACGAGAGAGAAGCACACCGCCTCACGGACGAGGCGGCCGGCGTGGGGGAGCTCCGCGCCGACGCGGACGTGACCGACATCGACGAACGCCCCGTGAACCACAACCTCATCTACAACAACCCCGAGAAGTGGCGCATCGGGCGCGAGATCCTCGAGCGCTACACCGGCGCGGCGCCCGAGGCGTTCCAGAAGCAGGTCCTGCTCACCAACTTCCAGTACTACCTCGACCGCTTCGAGGGCATGTCCGACGACGTGGTCACCACCACCGGCTCGGCCATGACCGCACGCCATAGCAGGAAGCTCGGCGTGTCGATCATCAACTTCTCGGTCGGCTCGCCGGTGGCGGCCTTGATCATCGAGGTGCTGGCCACGGCCGAGCCCAAGGCCACGCTGTTCCTGGGCATGTGCGGCGGGCTGCATCGCTCGCTGCAGGTCGGCGACTTCATCCTGCCCACCGCCGCCATCCGCGACGAGGGCGCAAGCAAGCACTTCATGCCGCCTCAGGTGCCGGCGCTGCCGACCTTCAAGATCCAGAAGTTCGTCTCGCAGATCATCGTCGAGCGGGGCCAGGACTACCGCACCGGCGTGGTGCACTCCACCGACTACCGCTTCTGGGAGTTCGACGAGCGCTTCAAGCAGCAGCTCTACGACGAGCGCGCGCTGGGCATCGACATGGAGACGGCCACCCTCTTCTCGGTGGGCTTCGCCAGCAAGGTGCCCATCGGCGCGCTGCTGCTGGTGTCGGACCTGCCGCTCAGGCGCGGGGGCATCAAGACGCGCGACTCCGCGAAGGCGGTGTTCCGACAGTTCACCGACCAGCACATCGAGGTGGGGATCCAGTCGATGAGCGAGATCGCGGAGCGGGGGGAGCATATTCGGCATTACCGCTGGTAG
>JAAYYF010000079.1 GCA_012515535.1 Deinococcales bacterium | reverse complement strand
GCCTGCACGGCGGCGTACGCCTCGGTGATCTCGCTCTGGATCCCGTCGAGGCGCGCGCCGAGCGCCCCGCCGAGCCCCAGGGCGGCGTTGCGGCGCGCGCCGTCGGTCTGGGCGTTGACCAGCTCGAGCACGCTCTCGGCCTGCAGCAGGTCGAGGCGGCCGTTGAGGTAGGCGCGCAGGGTGAACTCGCCCGGGCCGGCCAGGCGCGCGCCGTGCGCCAGGCACAGGTCGAGGGTGGCGCGCAGCACGGCCGGGCCGCCGTGGGTCTGGAGCTCGACCACGTCCTGGGCGGTGTAGGAGCGCGGCGCCCGGAAGGTGAGGAGCAGCGCCTCGTCCACCACGCGCTCGCCGTCGACCACGGTGCCGTACACCACGCGGCCGGCCGGGCGCGCGCTCGGCGGCCCGCCCCGGCGCGGCGCGAACAGCGCGTCGGCGATGCGGTAGGCGTCGGGTCCGGAGAGGCGCACCACGCCCACCGCGCCCACGCCGGGGGCGCTGGCGATGGCGGCGATGGTGTCGTGCACGGGCGGGAGGCGGGACACGCCCCGATGTTCGCACGCGGGCGCGGCGCGGGGTCGCATCGCCGCTACCTGGCGCCGCCCCCGGGCGCGAGCGCACCGGCACGGTTAGAATCCGTGAGGAGGCACTGAGAAACCATGGAAGCCATCGCCGCGTTGCAGAGCGCCGCCTCGCCCACCCTCGACGGCCTCATGCTCCTGATCACCAACCTGGGCTCCGAACAGGTCTACGTCGCGCTGCTGGTCGTCGCCTTCGTGGGCCTCGACGCCGGCAAGGGCCGGCGCCTGGCCGTCTACTTCCTGGCGGCGGCCTTCCTGATGGAGCTGCTGAAGCTCGTGTTCGACTCCCCGCGCCCCTTCGAGCTCGACCCCGGCCTGCTGCGCAGCAGCGCGGCCGCCGAGACCGCCACCGGCACCTCGTTCCCCTCGGGTCACGCGCTGCTCGCCGCGACCTTCTGGGGCCTGGCGGCCAGCTACGTGCGGCGCGGCTGGTTCTACGCCCTGGCCGGCGCGCTCGTGGTGCTGGTGGCGCTGTCGCGCGTCTACCTCGGCGTCCACTTCCCGGTCGACGTGCTGGCGGGCGCCGCGTTCGGCCTCGCCTTCGCGCTGGGGGGCCGCGCGCTCGACGGCGTGCGCTGGCGCCTGGAGCGCGGCTGGGTGGTGGGCCTGGGCCTGGCGCTGCCGTTCGCGCTCCACCTGGCGCTGCCCACCGAGAACTCGGGGCTGTTCATGGGCGCGCTGGCGGCGTTCCTGGTGTTCCCGGAGCTGGTGCCGCACCGCACCGACGGCCCGGCGCTGGGGCGCGCCGTCCTGACCGTCATCGGCCTGGCGCTGGTGTTCGGCGCGCTGCTGGGCAGCTCGGCGCTGGTGCCCGACGCGCTGCGGCACAGCCCGGTGGGCTCGTTCGTGCGCTACCTGCTGGTGGCGGCGGTGGGCGCGCTGCTGGTGCCGCTGCTGGGCCGCTGGCTGCGGCTGGTACCGACCTCCGGGCGCCCGGCCCCCGCCGCCCCCGGCGCCGCCCTGCCGGAGTGAGCGGGGCCGCCCCGCCGCGCCGCGTGCGGCTGACCCTCGAGTACGACGGCAGCGGCTTCCTCGGCTGGCAGCGGCAGCCCTCCGGCGAGCGCACCGTGCAGGCGACCCTCGAGGAGGCGTTCGCGCGGCTGCCCGGCGAGCACGGCAGCGTGCTGGCCGCCGGGCGCACCGACGCTGGCGTGCACGCGCTCGCCATGGTGGCGCACGCCGACACCAGCTCGGCGATCCCCGACGAGAAGCTGCGCCTGGCGCTCAACGCCCACCTGCCGCGCGACGTGGCCGTGGTGCGCCTCGAGACGTGCGCCCCCGGCTTCGAGGCGCAGTTCCACTGCCTGTACCGCCGCTACCTCTACCGACTGCGGGTGATGCGCGACGACCCGCGCGGCCTGGCCGTCAACCGCGACCGGCTGCTGCCGGTGTTCCGCCACCTCGACCTGCCGGCGATGCAGGCGGCCACGCGCTACCTGGTGGGGCGCCACGACTTCGCCACCTTCGCCACGCAGGAGACGCGTACCACCGTGCGCACGGTGCACCTGTGCGAGCTGCGCGAGGAGCGCGGCGAGATCCGCCTGCACATCGCCGGCGACGGCTTCCTGCGCAACATGGTGCGCACCATCGTCGGCACGCTGCTGTGGGTGGGGAAGGGGAAGCTCGCGCCCGAGGACATGCCCGGCCTGCTCGCGGCGCGCGACCGGCGTAAGGCGGGCCACAACGTCGGCCCCCAGGGGCTCTACTTCGTGGAGGCGGGCTACGAGCCCTGGGACCCGGAGCGCTCCGAGGCGGCCGTGGCCAGCCTGGTGGTCTGACGCCGCCGGTTCCCGTTCCCGTCGCGCCCGAGCTTATACTCGGGGCCATGTCGACGCGCGTGAGACCCTTGGACGAGGCCGACCTGCCCGCGCTAGCCGCCATCGACGCGGCGTACGCGGCGGCGCACGGGCTGGAGGGGGCCGTGAGCCCCGGGGCGCTGCGCTTCTTCGGCCGCAACGAGCACTCCTTCACCGCCGAGGACGACGGCGGCGGGCCCACCGGTTTCCTGTTGGCCCAGGCCGTCTGGACCGGCGACCGTCCGCTGGTGCTGGTGACGCGGCTGGCCACGCGCCCGGACGCCGAGGAGGCCCAGGAGGCCCTCGTGCGCGCCCTCGTGAAGAGCGCCTACGACGCGGGCGTCTACGACCTGCTCGCGCGCGCGCCGCGCACCGACCCAGGGCTGCAGGCGGCGCTCGCCGCCGAGGCGTTCGCGCCCGACGAGCAGCTGGCGTTCGTGCGCGTGCTCGGCTCGCGCGGCGCCGCCCGGCAGGCGGGCACGGAGGCGCACCATGGCTGAGGCGCTGGCGCGGGCGCTCGTGCGGGTGCGCGGCATGCAGGGCGACGAGGCGCGCTCGCGCGTGATGGAGACGCTGCTGAACGTGAGGGGCGTCGTGAGGGTGGCGCCCGGCGACTCGGAGCGCTTCAGCGTCGAGTACGACCCCACGGAGACGACGGTGATGGACCTGATCCGCGCCCTGCGGCGCATCGGCTTCCTGGCCGGCATGGAGTAGGTCTCTCATACGGGGCGGGCCCTCCTCATGCCCGCCCCGGCCCCGGCTCATCTTGGTGCCCCACCATGCGGTCACTCGGGCGCTCCCGCCCGGGACGGTCATCGACGCTCAAGGATTGGAGACCAAGATGCTCTTCACGCTCGCTGCCATCATCGGGATCCTATGGCTGATCGGCATGCTCACCTCCGCGACGTTCGGGGGCCTGCTCCACCTGCTCCTCATCGTGGCCGTCGTGCTCGTGCTCGTCAGGCTGTTCAGCCGCCCGCGGGCCGTCTAGCCCGCGAACCGGTCCGAGCAGGGTACCTTCACCCTGGAAGCCAACGCCGCCGGAGCCGCCTCCGGCGGCGTTCCTCGTGGCCTGGAGGTGGCACGGCGCTGCGCGTCACGGCGCCGTCGGCCGGTGAAGGCGCCTGGGCGCGATAGAATGGCGCCTACTACCTCACGCACGTCACTTTCTGCGCCACGGGCAGGTCGATCGCTGCGGGCGCTTGGAGGAAAGCACGGATGGAGGACGACAACAAGCGCAACGCGCAAGCAGGTGAGCTCGAGCACGCTCCCGAGGGCCCGGCGCCCGAGCGGACCCCGCCCGCGGCCGAGAGCGGCCCCACCACGCCCGACGCCGGCAAGAAGCGCCAGAGCGGCCGGGGCAACCTGCTCCCGTTCGGCAGCAAGCCCAAGAGCGAGCCCAAGGAGCGCCCCATCGACGAGGTGCGCGTCTCCGACGACGCCCTGGCGAGCATCATCGGGCTCGCGGCCCACGAGGTCCCGGGCGTGGTCGGCATGGCGCCGGCCAGCATCACCGAGGGCATCCGGCGCATCCTGGGGGTGCGGCAGGTCGACGAAGGGGTGGTCATCGAGCACCACGAGGCCGACGAACGCGCCGACGTGGACATCCACGTGGTGGTGGCGTACGGCGTGAACATCCCCGTGGTGGCCGAGTCGATCCGCGAGCGCGTGCGTTACGCCTCCAAGTCGCTCGCCGGCATCACGCTCGACGAGGTGCGCGTGCACGTGGCAGGCATCAGCCGTGGCTAGGGGCGGGAACCTCGCCGCCTGGTCGGCGGCCGACGTGGCCAAGGCGATCAGCTTCGCCACCGACTGGCTCGGCGTCTACGTCGAGGAGGTCAACGCCCTCAACGTCTACCCGGTGCCCGACGGCGACACCGGCACCAACATGCACCTCACCATGCAGTCGGTCAGGCGCCAGCTCACCGACGCCCAGCCCAGCGACATGCCGGGGGTGGCGCACGCCCTGGCGTACGGCTCGCTGCTCGGCGCGCGCGGCAACTCCGGCGTGATCCTCTCGCAGGTGCTCAAGGGCTTCTCCGAGGCGATCCGCGAGGCCGGCCGCCTGACCGGCGCCGACCTGGCCGAGGCGCTCGTGGCCGGCTCCGAGGCGGCGTACGCGGCGGTGATGAAGCCGGTGGAGGGCACCATCCTCACGGTGGTGCGCGAGGCGGCCGAGGCCGCCGAGCAGCGCTTCACGACCGGCGACGGCGAGGCCGACGCCGAGGCGGCGCGCCAGGAGCCGCCGGCGCTGCCGCAGCGCGAGGCCAAGCGGGCGCCCGCCGGCGAGTCGCTGCACATGCGCCGCCAGCTGGGGGTGCTGCCGCGGCAGGACGACGGCGCCGACGCCGCCGACGTCACCCCGCTCGACCTGCTGCGCACCGCCTACGAGGCCGGCCAGGCCTCGCTGGCGCGCACCCCTGACCTGCTGCCCATCCTCAAGCAGGCGGGCGTGGTCGACGCCGGCGGCCACGGCTTCCTCCGCATCGTGGAGGGGATCATCGCCTACTTCGAGGGCCTGCCGCTGCCGCCGCCGCCCAAGGTCGAGCGGCGCGCGCAGCAGCAGTTCGACGAGGAGGAGTTCGGCTTCTGCACCGAGTTCCTGCTCGCCGACGTGGAGGTGCCCACGCAGGAGATCCGCGAGCTGGTGGCGCCCTACGGCGACTCGCTGCTCGTGGTGGGCGCCGAGGGGTTCGTGAAGGGCCACATCCACACCGAGGAGCCGGAGAAGCTGCTGGCGGAGGTGTCGCGCTTCGGTCGCATGGTGCGCTCCAAGGTCGAGGACATGAGCGAGCAGCACTCCGAGATCCTCGCCGACGTGGACGCCGCCGCCGCCGAGCCGCCGCGCACCGCCGCCGTGGCGGTGGCGAACGGCTACGGGGTCACGCGTGCCTTCCGCAGCCTCGGCGTGCGGGTGGTGGGCGGCGGCCAGACCGACAACCCGTCGGTGCAGGACATCGCCGACGCCGTGCGCAGCGTGGGCGCCGACGACGTGATCGTCATGCCCAACAACAAGAACATCATCATGGCCGCCGAGCGCGTCGGCGACCTGGTGGAGGGCAAGCGCGTGCGCGTGCTCCCCACCCGCACGCTCGGGCAGGGCCTGGCGGCGGCGGTGCTGTTCCAGGAGAACGCCGACGCCGACGAGCTCTTCGCCGAGATGGAGGCGGCGGC
>JAAYYF010000078.1 GCA_012515535.1 Deinococcales bacterium | reverse complement strand
CGGGTTCCGAGGGCGGCCGCCGGAGCGCTCCCGGCAGTGCGACCCCTGAGCTGTGCGGGCTCCTCTCGGCGGAGCCTGTTCCCGGTCGGGATCGGGGGTACGGCCCGGCGCTGGCTCCGGCCGCCATAACGATATTGCGGCCGCTGGCCGCCGGCGCCATTCCGCCTGGTCGCCGGAGCGAGGTGGGGTAACGCGGGCCGCCAAGCCTTGGGGCTCCCGCCGCGAGGCCCCGTTGCCGAGGGTCGCGACCGGAGGGGGCGCGGGCGCTGGTCGTGGCGCGACGGAGGTGGGCGCGTCCCGTTGGGCGTGGAGGGGCAGGCTGGGCGCTTGGAGCGCGCGGCGGCCTCTCCTCCATCCAGGCCGGCCGCTAGGCGTGCGCCGTTCTTCAGGCGGCGCTCGAGGCGGTCGGCGGTCCCTGGTTCCTGTCCGATCCCCAAGGCAGGTGGCGCTCGCTCGTCGCATCCGGGGGTCATGGCGCGCTGCGGTGGGCCGCTGGGGCTTGGCGCGGCCTCGATGCTCGGCGCGCGTTCGCCGATCGGGCCGCGAGCGGCGCGGTTCGCGGGCCGACCGGCCCTCTAAGGCGGCGCGACCGGCGGACCTGGTGGCCGGCGGCCCGAGACGGCCTCCAGCCATCGGCCGGCCCGCGGCGCGTTCCTGCATCGGTTGGTCCTCGACGGGTCGGCCGTTCAGTGGCGCGCCCAGCGCTGGCGCTCGCGGCGGCGATCTTCCAGGCGCGGCGAGGGGGCGATCCTTCCTCTAGCTTGCGCGGCTCGGCGACCTGGCGCCCATCGTGGCCGCCCGAGCCCCCGCCTCTGTGGTCGTTGCCTGGACGCGGTTCTCGGGGCGCTTCGAGCGGCTAGCGACGGTCGCGGTTCAGGTGCGCGCCCTCGTCGCCCCTCGTCGGGGCGTCGTGCGCGTCGCTGGCGAGCGGGCCGCTCGTACGTAGCGCGAGCTGAGCGGGCCGCGCGCGCCTCCTCCGGGAGTTCGCGGACGCTCGGCGCCGGCGTGCGGGACGCGCCGCGTTTCGGCATGGGCTGAGGGGTGGGCGCCAGCGGTCGATCGGAGCCGCCGGCGGCGCTGAGGGCCCATGGCGCTAGCCGTCGACCGCGCCGTGGAACCCGCCGCGCACGCGCCCTAGGCCCAGGAGCAGCCCCTGGAGGCCCCGCGCGCACCCTAAGTTAGAATCCGGCATGCTTCGATCTCGAGTTCGTCCCGCGCTGTGGAAGCCCGCCGGCGCGGGATCGCTGCTGCCTGGTGGCGCACGGTCCGGCCGATGAAGGTCCTGACGTTCTTCAACCACGCTGGCGGCGTCGCCAAGACGAGCACGGTCCGCGACGTCGGTTACGTGCTCGGCGAGATGGGCAAGCGCGTCCTGCTCATCGACGTCGACCCGCAGGCGAACCTCACCAAGTGGCTCGGCGTCGACGACGACATCGCGCTGACGCAGACGATCTACCCGGCGGTGCTCGGCGAGGCCGACCGCGACACGGACGAGGAGTTGGACGAGCCGTACGCCGAGCTCGTGCTGCCCACGCCGCTACCGGTGCACGGCGTCGACCTCATCCCCAGCCACCTGAACATCGCCATCATCGAGCGCGAGATCCTCAGCGTGTTCATGGGCGTCGTGCGGCTGCGGGAGGCGCTGCGGCGGCTCGAGGGCTACGACTACGTGCTGATCGACCCCCCGCCCAGCCTGGGGCAGCTGTCGGCGCTGGCGGTGGTGGCCGCCGACCAGGTGGTGGTGCCGCTACCGACCAACCGCAAGGGCCTCGACGGCATCCCGACCGTCATCAAGATGGTACGCGAGTACCGCAAGGCGGCCCAGAACCTGCGCATCGCCCTGTTCGTGCTCACGCAGCACGACCGGCGCACGCGCCACGACCGCGACAGCCTCGACATCATCCAGAGCCAACTGAGCTCCATCGCGCCGGTCTCCACGCCGCTCGGCAGCCGGCCGGCCTACTACTCCGACGCCCAGGTGCAGGGGATGCCGATCTCGGTCTACGCCCCCGGCAGCGACGCCGACCGCGAGGTGCGCCAGGTGACCGCCGAGCTGCTCGCCAGCCTGGAGGCCGCCGATGGCTAGGAAGCGTCGCCAGGACATCGACCGCGCGGCGGTGTTCGAGGCCATCCTTGGAGACCTGGGCGAGGCGCCGGTCGAGGCCAGCGCCGGCGGGATCCCGCTGAGCTCGCTTCGGTTCAACGAGGGCCAGCCCCGCAAGTTCTTCGACCCGGTGGCGCTCGAGGACCTCGCGCACAGCATCCGCGAGAAGGGCGTGCTCGAGCCGATCATCGTGCGGCAGGTGGGCGAGGCGTACGAGGTGGTGGCGGGGGAGAGGCGCGCCCGGGCGGCGAAGCTCGCGGGCCTCGCCGAGGTGCCGGCCATCGTCCTCGACCTCGACGACCGCGAGGCGCTCGAGATCGCCATCACCGAGAACCTTCAGCGCGAGGACCTCAACGCGGTGGAGGAGACCGAGGCCGTGCTCGGCCTGCTCGAGGTGACCCTCGGCGCCGGCCGCACGGCGGTCGTCGAGCTGCTGCAGGCGCTCTACGCCGAGGAGCGCGGGCGCACCAGCACCCGCAAGGTCGACCCGCGCCAACGCGACGCGGCGCAGGCGGTGTTCCGCCGCATCGGCCGCTTCGGCGTCAGCTCGTTCGTCAGCAACCGCCTGCCGATCCTGGAGTTCCCGCCCGAGCTGCTCGACGCCGTGCGCACGGGACAGATCGAGTTCACTAAGGCCCAGGCCATCGCCCGGGTCAGCGACGTCAAGGCGCAGCGTCGGCTGCTCGCCGACGCCATCACCGACGACCTGTCGCTCAGCCAGATCCGCCGCCGCATCACCGAGCTGCGCGGGGGCGGCAGCGCCGCCGCGGTCCCCGAGGGCGAGGTCAGCCAGGAGACCCAGCGCCTCGTGACCGGCGCCAAGCGCCTGCTGAACAAGCGCCGTCTGGCCTCGCTCGACGGCAAGCGCATGCAGCGCGTGACCGAGCTGCTGGAGGAGCTGCAGCAGCTGCTGGCGGACGACTCCCGGTAGGGGAGGGCCCGAAGCAACGCCCACCGGGCTGAGGGGAAGACGATCGAGGCAGGGCGCCGCGGCATGACCGTTGCGGCGCCCGCCGTCGTCTTTGGTCACCCGGTGGGTGGTTCCGCTGGGCGCCCGGGCTAGGCTTGGGTCGGGAGGTAACGATGCTTGAAGTCGGACAGCAAGCTCCGGATTTCAACCTCGAAGACCACAACGGGCGGTTCCACCGCCTGTCGGACCAACGCGGCGACTGGGTGGTGCTCTACTTCTACCCGAAGGACGACACGCCGGGCTGCACCCAGGAGGCGTGCGAGTTCCGCGACAACATGTCGCTCATGGAGTCCTCGGGCGCGAAGGTGTTCGGCGTCTCGGCCGACGACAAGGAGTCGCACCAGAGCTTCGCCTCCAAGCACGAGCTCAACTTCCCCCTGCTGATCGACCCGGACAAGAAGGTGCTCGACGCCTACGGGGCCTACGGGGAGAAGCAGACGTTCGGCAACAAGCACATGGGCGTGTTCCGCGTCACCTACCTGATCGACCCCAACGGGAAGATCGCGCACGTGTGGCCCAAGGTCACACCGCAAGGCCATGCCGACGAGGTGCGGCGGGCGATCGAGGAGCTCAAGGCGGCGACCGCCTGAGGCCGCAATAACGGTATGGCGCCCCGCCGGGCGCCGGGAGGGCTGTGCTGGACGCGTGAGATAGTTCACGCGTCCAGCGTCGTTTCGGGGACGCCAGGGCCGGTAGGGGAGAGGGGGAGGGGAGGGTACCCGGCAGGGGAGAGGGGGGAAGACGAGGTACCCGCGCCCCGAGGTGGGGAAGCTGGGGTACCGCGTGCCCGGGGTGACGGCCGCGGACGCCCGGGGCGGCGCCCCTCGTGAGGGGAAAGATGGGGTACCCGGGGGTGCAAGTGGGGAAGCGGGGGTACCCAGGCGCGGGAGCGCGACCCCCGAGTCCCCGAGCTTCCCCTCTTCCGGTCCCCGGTACCCCTCCTTCCCCCATGCCGAACCTGGCGCGCCGGGCCTCAGGCGAAGTGGTAGCCCCGCACCTGCACCGGCGCCGGCAGCTCCGACAGGCTCAGCGCCTTGAGCGTCAGCTGGTAGCCCGTGTCCTCGACCGCGGCGTCGGTCACCAGGATCGAGGCGTCGCGCAGCAGCACCCGGTGGGCGTCCCACAGGTCGGGCGGGATGATCAGCTGCGCGCGCACCGGGCCGTCCTCTAGCACGAAGAAGGCGAACCCCTTGGCGGTCGGCGGGCGCTGCTTGCCCACCACCAGGCCGGCCGTGCGCACGCGCGTCTTGCGCGCCGCGCGCCGCAGCCGCAGCAGCGGCACGCAGTCGAGCTCGCGCAGCTGGTCGCGCACGAAGTCGATCGCGTGCACCTCCAGGGTGCTGAAGCGCGTGGTCTGGAAGTCCCACACGTACCGCTCCTGCAGCGAGAGGGGCGGCAGCTCCGGCGCCTCGGGCACGCCGCTGAAGAGCGTCCGCTGCCCGCTCGCGTGCGTGTTCGCCAGCGCCCCCACGCGGTAGAGCGCCTCGCGCCGCCCGCCCAGGCGGTCGAAGGCGCCGGCGCGTACCAGCGCCTCGAAGACGTCGCGGCCCAGCGGCAGGCGCTGGTAGGCGTCGTCGACGCTGCGGTAGGGGCCGTGCCGCAGGCGCTCCAGCAGCACCTCGCGCGCCGTCTGCTCGCTCACCCCCTGCACCGCGCACAGCGGCGGCCGCACCGCCTTCACGGGCTCGCCGCCCTCCACCCGAGCACGCTCCACGCGGTAGTGCACGCCGCTGGCGTTGACGTCGAACGGCAGCACCGGCACGCCCCAGGCGCGCGCCTCCTGGCGCTTGGTGGAGGGCGACCACATGCCCGGCGCCTCGGTGAGGATCGCCGCCAGGTACTCGGCCGGGTAGTGGACGCGCAGCCAGCCGCTGGCGTAGGCGTGCAACGCGAACGCCCAGGCGTGCGACTCGGCGAAGCCGTACCCCTGGAACCCCTTCACGGCCTCGAACACGCGCTCGGCCTGCTCGCGCGTGGCGCCCACGTGGCGTTGGGCGCCCGCCACGAACGCCTCGCGGTCGGGCTCGATGTCGTCGAGCTCCGTCCAGCCCGACACCTTCTTGCGGAAGCGGTCGGCTTGGGTCCAGCTCATGCCCGCGAAGTGCACCGCGATGCGCAGCACGTCCTCCTGGAACAGGAGCACGCCGTAGGTCTTGTTCAGGATCGGCTCCAGGCTCGGGTGCCAGTAGGTCACCTCCTCGAGCCCCTGCCGCCGCCGCAGGTAGGGGTGCACCGTGCCCGACTGGATGGGGCCGGGGCGGATCAGCGCGATCTGGTGCGACAGGGCGCGCAGGTCGCGCGCGCGCATCACGCGGCTGGTGTGCTGCTGGCTAGGGCTCTCCACCTGGAACAGCCCCAGGGTGGCGCCCTCGCTGATCAGGTCCCACACGCGCTCGTCGTCGGGCAGGTCGGCGAGGTCGAGCCACACGCCGTCTAAGCGCATCACCTCCTCGCGCGCCCGCTCGAGCGCCGACAGCATCCGCAGGCCCAGCAGGTCGAGCTTGATGAGGCCCATCGCCTCGGCGTCGTCCTTGTCGAGCTGCAGCAGCTTGATGCCGCCGCTGGAGCGCTCCAGCGGCGAGTAGTGCGTGAGGGGGTCGCGCGCCAGCACCACCCCGCCCGAGTGGGGCGCCAGGTGCCTGACGTGCTTGCGCTCCATGGCGCCCAGCAGCCCCAGGAAGGCATCCGCCACCGGCGCCTCGCCCAGCACCTCGCGGAAGGCCACCTCGGCCTTGGCGGCGCTGCCGGGCCTGAGGCCGCGGAAGTCGCGGCCCAGCGCCTTGGTGAGGCGGTTGCGCAGCTCGGGCGGCAGCCCCAGCGCGCGCCCCAGGTCCTGCACCGCCAGCGGCAGGCGGTAGGTGATCTTGTTGCACACCATCGCCTCGGTGTCGGCGCCGAAGCGCTCCTCGACCCAGGCCAGCACCTCGCCTCTGCGCGCCGAGGAGATGTCGATGTCGACGTCGGGCATGCTGGTCTTGCCGGTGTGCAGGAAGCGCTCGAAGAGCAGGTCGTGCTTCAGGGGGTCGGCCATGGTGACGCCCAGCAGGTAGCACACGATGCTGGCCGCCGCCGAGCCGCGCCCCGCGGCCAGGATGCCGTGCCGCCGGCAGTAGTCGGTCACCTCGGCCGCCACCAGGAAGAACTCCGCCAGCCCCAGCGCGCGCACGGTGGCCAGCTCCTCCTCGAGCCGCGCCCGCGCCCGCGCCACCGCCTCGCCCTCGTAGCGCTGGATGAGCGCGGTGTAGCAGCGCTCCTCCAGGTAGCGCTCGGGGGTGGTGTCGGCGGGCACGCGCGCCTTGGGCGGCACCAGGCGCTCGGGCAGCAGCTCGAAGTAGGCGCTCTCGGCCACCCAGGCGGCGTTCAGGGCCGCTTCGGGGTAGGGGAGGCGTTCCTGCACCTCCTCGGGGCTCGGGAGCGCCTGGCAGGCGTTCTGCGGCCTCCTGGCGTGGGGCTGCTGCACGCTCACCCCCAGCCGCGCGCAGGTGAGGGCGTCGTAGAGGCGGTAGTCGGCGGGCTCGGCGTAGCGCACCTCGGGCGCCGCCACCACCGGCAGGCCGAGGCTCTGCGCCAGGCGCCGGATCACGCGGGCGCGGCGGCCGTCCCAGCGGTAGCGGTCGTGGAACAGCTGCAGGTAGAGGCGCTCGGGGAACGCCCCCTGCAGCTGCCGCAGCAGCGCCTCCAGCTCGGACACGCGCCGCTGCGCCAGCAGCCGTGCCACCGCCCCCTCGCGCGGGCCGGTGAGGAGCACCAGGTCGTGCGCGTGCGCCAGCAGGGCGGGGAGGGGCACGTCGCGCTCGTCGCGCCCGTGCGCCAGGGTGATCAGGCGGCACAGGGTGGCGTAGCCGGCGCGCGAGGCGGCGATGAGCACGAACGGGTACGCCTCCCCGTCGACGCGCACCGGCACGGTGGCGCCGATGAGCGCCCGGACGCCGTGCGCCTTGGCCGCCTGGAACAGCTCCACGGCGCCGCTGACGTTGAGGTCGTCGGTGAGCGCCAGGTAGCGGTAGCCCAGCTCGGCGGCGCGCTTCACGAGCGTGGTGGGGCTGGCGGTGCCCGCCCCCAGGCTGAAGTAGGAGTGGACGTTCAGCAGCGCGCCTAGTCGCTGGCCCGCGCCGCCCACCAGGCGCCTCCCTCGTTGAAGAGCTCGAGCTGCGTGCCGCCGTCGAGCTCCAGCAGGTAGTAGTCGCGGTGGAGCTCGACCGCCTCCCACCAGCGGCCGTCGTAACGCCAGCTGTCGAGGACGCTGACCACCTTGCGGGTAGGGGAGGGGGGGCGCGGCGCGCCCGCGGCCCGCGGCGGGCGGCCGGGACGGGGCGGGTGAGCGCTGACGGGGGTGAGGGGGCCATCAGGGGCGCCCCAGCCGACGGCTACGGGCGCGCGCCCCTCGTCGGCCAGGACGACTCGAGCTTCGATCATCAGCAGACGCATGGAGACCTCGATGCGAAGAGAACGGTGGAGCTTGGAAGACCTGCTGTTCGTTACCCTGAGTAACTAAGGGTAACGAGAGGATAGGGCGCGTGGGCGGGGGCGTCAAGCGCCGCTGCCGGGACGGCGGCCGGCGGCGCCGTCCCCGACGCGCGCGCCGGGCTCGGGTGCGGCGCCCACTGTAGAACCCACCACTAAGCGCCCGCACGGGCGCGGCTAGACTCCGGCATGCCGAAGCCGGACATGCCTCCCCCTCGCCGCGCTCCCCGCCTGGCCGTCGCGGCGCTGGCCGCCCTGGCCCTGGGCCTGGCGGCGTGCGCTCCCTCGCTGACGGTCGACGTGGGCGGCTCGGTACGCGTCACCGCCACCAGCACCAGCGGCGGCCTGCTGACGGTGCGCATCCCCGGGCACCGCAGGGGCCCCGTGGAGGTGCAGCACGTGGACGGGAGCGTCTTCCGCATCCCGCCCGGGCACTTCCCGCCGCCCGGCGCCTGCCGCATCTGGCACCCGCACCGCCCCCCGGGCCAGCAGCCGCCGCCGGGCGCGTGCAGCGACCTCGAACGGCGCGTGCCGCCCGGGGCCTACCTCGTCTACGGCTGAGCCGGCCTAGACGGGCGCGCGCGGGGTCGGCGTCCACCAGGCGCGCCCCGCGCCTCCTCCTGGCGGAGCGCTGGCGTCCTCACGGGACGTCCGTGCCGCCGCTTGCGGCCGCCGGCGCGTGCACGACGTGTCAGAGTTGAGGCCTGGAAGGAGAGTGCCCATGAGGAAGCACGGCCTGGCGCTGCTCGCCCTAGCGGCCCTGAGCTTCGGGCTCGCCCAGGGCCCCATCACCGTCGGCTCGAAGATCGACACCGAGGGCTCGCTGCTGGCGCAGATCGTCCGTCTGGTGCTCGAGCAGGAGGGCATCGAGGTCGAGGACCGCTCGGGCTTCGGCACCACCTCGGTGGTGCGCGCCGCGCTCCTGGCCGGTGAGATCGACCTCTACCCCGAGTACACCGGCACCGCCCTGACCTTCTTCCCGGACGCGGAACTGCCCGAGGGCGTGAGCGCCGACGCCGAGCGCCTCTACGAGACCGTCAAGGAGCTCGACGCGGAGCGCAACGGCGTGGTGTGGCTGGGGCGCTCCCCGGCCAACAACACCTGGACGATCGCCGTGCCCGAGGCGCTGGCGGCGGAGCACGGCCTCACCACCATGGCCGACCTCGCCACGTACGTGAACGCCGGCGGGGCCTTCAAGCTGGCCGCGAGCCAGGAGTTCGTGGACCGCGACGACGCGCTCGCCGCCTTCGAGCGCGCCTACGGCTTCGAGGTGAGGGACGACCAGCTCGTGGTCCTGGCGGGCGGCAACACCACCCAGACGGCGACGGCCGCCGCGCGCGGCACCGACGGGGTGAACGCCGCCATGGCCTACGGCACCGACGGCATCCTCGCCGCGCTCGGGCTCGTCGCCCTCCAGGACCCCGCGGGCGCCGTCGCCATCTACCAGCCGGCACCCATCGTGCGCGGCGCGGTGGCGAGCGCCCACCCTGAGCTCGGCGCGATCCTCGACCCGGTGTTCGCGGCGCTGGACGAGGCGACGCTCGCGGAGCTCAACGGCCGCGTGGCGGTCGACGGGGAGAGCCCCGCGGCGGTGGCGGAGGAGTTCCTGACGGCTCGCGGCTTCCTGCGTTGAGGGCGGCGCCCGATGCGGCCCGGTCCCCGTAACCTCGTAGCGCTCGCGGGCGGCGCGGTAGGGGTGCTGGCGCTCCTGGACGCAGGGCCGTGGCGGCCCGGCTGGCTGCTCTTCAAGCAGAACCGGCTGGTGGAGGGCGACGCGCTCCCCGCCTTCGGGGCCGACCCCGGCGCGGCGGGGCTGCTGCTCGCGCTCTGGCTCGCCGTAGCGCTCGTCGCCCTGCTGCCGTGGCGGGGGAGAGCGTGGCTGCTCGCCGCGCTGGCCTCCACCGCCCTGGTCGTGGCGCTCGCGTCCGTGGGCGGCGCGGCGCGGGAGCTGATGGACGGGGCGCCGCCGAGCGCTCGCGTCTCGCTGCTCGGCGGGGTGTGGCTGACGCTGCTCGCCTGCTACGTGGCGCTGTTCGGGGCGGTCGACGACGCGCCCAGGCGCGCCGCGACGCGCCTGCTGCTCCCCGTCCCGGGCCTGCTCGGCGCCGTGTGGCTGGTGGCGGGCGGCGCCCTCGGCGAGCTGGGGCTCGCGCGGGAGCTCGCCGGGCAGGGGGGCGACTTCCGCGCCGAGCTGGCGCGCCACCTGGCGCTCGCGGGCACCAGCCTGCTGATGGCCTGCCTCATCGGCGTGCCCGCCGCCATCGCCGCCGCGCGGCGCCCGGGCGTGGCGCGCTTCGTGCTGCCCAGCGCGGGGTTCGTGCAGACGTTGCCGTCGCTGGCGCTGTTCGGCCTCCTCGTCGCCCCCCTGGCGCAGCTGGGGCAGCGGCTGACCGTCGCCGGGGCGGCGCGGCTCGCGCTGCTGGGCCTGCTGCCCCTGCTCCTGCTGCTCGCCCTGCGCCGGTGGCCGCGCGCCGCCACCGCGCCCGCCTGGGGGTGGCTGCGCGGCCTGCTGCTGCTGGTCCCGGTGGCGCCGGGCGCGCTGCTCGCCGTGATCGCAGCCGTGGTCGTGAACGGCCTGCTGGCCGCCCTGCTCGGCGGCGGCGCCGTCCCGCGCTGGCCCGCGGGCGACGCGCCCCTCGCGACGCTCGGCATGCGGGGCATCGGCAGCGCGCCCGCGCTGATCGCCCTCACCCTCTACGCGCTCCTGCCCATCGTGCGCAACACCTACACGGGCTTGACCGGCGTGCCGCGCGCGGCCACCGAGGCGGGCCTCGGCATGGGCATGAGCCCCCGCCAGCTGCTGCTGCGCGTGCAGCTGCCGCTGGCGCTTCCGCTCGTCGTCGACGGCGTGCGCGCGGCGGCCGTGCTGACCGTCGGCACCACCACCGTGGCGTACCTCATCGGCGCGGGCGGGCTCGGCGTCTTCATCCAGCGCGGCATCGACCAGGTGGTGCCCGACCTGGTGCTGCTCGGCGCCGTCCCCATCATCCTCCTGGCGCTGCTCGCGGACCTCCTCCTGCGCGGCCTCGGCCGGGCGCTGACGCCGCACGGGGTCCGGGAGCCGGCGCCCCGCGAGCCCGGCTCGGTGGGCGCATGATCCGCTTCGAGAGCGTGAGCAAGCGCTTCGGCGACGTGCTGGCCGTCGACGACGTGACCCTCCACGTGCCGGAAGGCGAGCTGGTGGTGCTGATCGGCCCCTCCGGGTGCGGCAAGACCACCTGCCTCAAGATGATCAACCGCCTCGTCGAGCCGAGCGCCGGGCGGGTGCTGGTGAACGGTCGCGACGTGGCCCACGAGGATCCCCAGGCCCTCCGCCGCGGCATCGGCTACGTCATCCAGTCCGTGGGGCTCTTCCCCCACCTGAGCGTCAAGCAGAACGTGCAGGTGGTGCCCAGCCTGCTCGGCTGGCCCGAACGGGAGAGCGCGCGGCGCGCCGACGAGCTCCTCGCCGCCGTGGGCCTCGAGCCCGCCACCTACCGCGACCGCTACCCGCGCGAGCTCTCGGGCGGGCAGCAGCAGCGGGTGGGCGTGGCGCGCGCCCTGGCGGTCGACCCGCCCATCCTGCTGATGGACGAGCCGTTCGGCGCCGTCGACCCCCTCACCCGCGAGCGGCTGCAGGACGAGTTCCTCGAGCTGCAGCAGCGCCTCAGGAAGACGGTCGTGCTCGTGACGCACGACATCCGCGAGGCGGTCAAGCTCGCCGACCGCGTCTGCCTGATGAACGGCGGCCGCATCGAGCAGTACGCCACGCCCGAGGAGCTGCTGAGGCGCCCCCGCAACCGCTTCGTGCGCCAGTTCGTCGGCAGCGACCGCGCCCTCACCCGCCTGAGCCGCATCCGGGTGAGCGCGGTGATGGAGAGCGCCGCCGCGCTCGACGTCAGGGCCAGCGTGGAGGCGGCCGAGGCGGCGCTCGCGACGAACGTGTCGCTGTACGTGACCGAGGACGGGGCGCTGGTCGGCTGGCTCATGCTGCCGGCGCTGCGCGAGGCCGGCAGCGTGCAGGAGGGCTACACCCCCCTGGCGCCGCACCAGGCGCTCACCCCGAGCGACGACGTGCGCGAGGCGCTCTCGAGGATGCTCGAGCTCGGCGTGGCCAACCTGCCGGTCGTCGAAAGGTCCGGGCGGCTCGTGGGGCAGCTCGGGCTCGAGGACGTCGTGACGATGACGGCGCCGACGGAGGACGCGCCGGGAGCGGCAGGCGGCGCGTGAGGCGACGCACGCGCGCCTGGCTCGGCTTCGGCGCGTCGCTGGCCCTGCTCGGCCTGGCCTTCCTCCTGTTCGCCCAGCAGGACGCGTGGGCGGCTGTGCTCGCCCGCCTCTTCCCGCAGCAGCGCACGGTGGTGTTCGAGCGCACGAGCCTCCTCGCCCTCGCCTGGCAGCACGTGGCCATCGTCGGCGCGTCGCTGGGGCTGATCCTCGCCATCGGCCTGCCCCTCGGCGTGTGGCTCACCCGCGCCAGCGGCCGGCCGTTCCTCGCGCTCGTCTCGAGCCTCGTCTCCGCGGGGCAGGCGTTCCCGCCCGTGGCCGTGCTGGCGCTGGCGCTGCCGTTCTTCGGCTTCGGGGCGCGGCCCACGCTGATCGCGCTCGTCGCCTACGGCCTGCTGCCCGTGACCAGCAACACCGTCGCCGGGCTACGGGCCGTGCCCTCCGACCTGAAGGAGGCCGGCCGCGGCCTGGGGATGGGGCCCGGCGCGCTCTTCTGGCGGGTGGAGGTGCCCCTGGCGCTACGCACCGTGCTCGCCGGCGTGAGGGTCAGCGCCGTCTACACCCTCGGCACGGCGACGGTGGCGCCGATCATCGGCGCCGGCGGGCTCGGCGTGCCCATCATCGCCGGGCTCGCGGTGGGCAACCTGGCCCTGGTGCTCCAGGGGGCGGTGCCCGTCGCGCTGCTGGCGGTGCTAACGGACCTCGCGCTGGGCCGGCTGGTGGCGCTCGCCCCCGAAGCGTAGCCACCTGCGCCGCGGACGGCTGCATGGCCAGTGGCGCCTCGCCAAGCCCGCTAGCATGGCCGCAAGCAGACCTCGGAGCGGAACCCCTCCGAGGCCCCGCGGTACGCCATCGCTTCGAGGACCGCCTCGAGCGCCGCCGAACGGAGGCCAGCATGGACGCTAGCGGATGCCAGCACTTAGGCCAGATCAGGGACGTGACGCCCAGCGCGGACGGCTGCGAGGAGTGCCTGCGCATGGGTGACACCTGGGTGCACCTCAGGATCTGCCGCACCTGCGGTCACGTGGGCTGCTGCGACTCGTCGAAGAACAAGCACGCCACCAAGCACTTCCACGCCACCCAGCACCCGATCGTCCAGTCCTTCCAGCCCGGGGAGAGCTGGGGCTACTGCTACGTGGACGACGTCATGTTCGAGCGCTTGCCGCGGTGAGGGAGCGCGAGAAGCGCCCCCGCCTCGCGCGAGGCGGGGGCGCGATCCTCCATGCCGGAGGTTCAGCTAGCGGCGGTCAGAAGCGCAAGCTGAGCCCCGCGCCGAAGCCCGACGAGGCGGGGGTGGTGCCGCCGTCGAAGAACGGGCGGTAGCGGCCCTCGAAGTACATCCCCAGGTTGCGGGCGACGCGCAGGTTCACACCCGCGAGGATCTCGCCGAAGGGCGCCATCGGGTCGTCGAGCGTGACCCCGCCACCCAGGCCGAAGTAGCCGTCGGTGGAGCCGAAGCTCGTGCGGTAGGTCAGGGCGGCGGACACGTTGTGGGGCGCGGCGCCGAGCGAGTACTCGAAGCTCACGCGCGCACCGACGGCGCCGATGAGGCTGTCGTGGCCCAGCGTGGCCTTGGCGAACAGGTCGAAGTCGGGGTCGGTGCCGAACATGGCGACGTTGACGTAGAACGCCGCCCGGTCGGGCAGCAGGCTCTGCTCGATGCGCCTGACGCGCTCGGCGTGCCGGTCGATCTCGCCGCGCACCACGGTCAGCTCGTCCTCGACGGACTGCAGGCGGCTCTCCAGCTGCTCGACGCGCCCGCGGAGCTCGTCGAGGCCCGCCGTGGCGCTGGTGTCGACGGCTGGTGGCGGGGCCACCACCTCGCCGCCGCCGTTCTGGGCGCGCTCCTCGAGCTGAGCCAGCCGGGCCTCGAGCGACTGCTGGGCGGCGCGCAGGGCGGCCGTCTCGTCGCCCAGGCCCGCCCGCTCGCTCTCGAGCGCCGCCAGGCGCTCCTCGAGGCCCGCCAGGGCGGTCGGGTCGGCAGGTTCGCCGCTGGGGGCGGGCGCCGGCTCGACCGGCTGTGCGCTCAGGCTGGCGCGGATCTCATCGAGGGCGGCCTCGACGGCCGTGAGGCGGTCGCTCAGCTGCTGGGCGTCGGCGCTCACGTCGGCCTGCTCGAAGGCCATGCCCATCGACTCGAGGGCGGCGATGGCGTCGCGCAGCTCCGCCAGCTCCTGCTCGTGAGCCTCGAGGGTGGCGGGGATGTCGCCCAGTTGCCCCAGCTCGCCCCGCAGCTCGTCGACGGCGTTCCGCAGCACGTCGAGCTCGTCGGCGTCGAAGCGGTCGAGGCCGTAGACGCTGATGAGGCGCGCCAGTACGACGGCGAACTCGGCGCGCGTGATCTCGTTACGCCAGCCGAAGCTGCCGTCGGGGTAGCCGATGTAGAGGCCCTGGCTCACCACCAGCTCGATGGCCTCGCTCGCCCAGGGGCCGGGCGCCTCCTCCAGCGCGCGCCGCACCTGGTCGGGGGAGGCCTGGCCGGTCTGGATCTGCGCAAACGCCACGGCCCCTAGGGCCAACGCCAGGACGAGGAGCACACGGATTGCAGGCTTGTGCATTCTGGATACCTCCTACGCTTGCTAAGCCCCGCAGCAACGGCGAAGCGAGAGGCGGCGCGCCGCCCACCGCTTCCCGTAGCCGAAGCGGCACATGGCGATTGTTCTCCGGGATGGCCGCTCGGACCTGGCAGGCGCTCACACCGGCGGCGCCCGGCGCGTTGGCGGGGAGGGCGGCGGAACGGGCCTGGAACGCGTCTCCAAGGAGTAACCTTGGCTCATGAACGGACCCCGAAGCCGCCGGCGGGCCGCGTGGCTGGTCGCTGGCTGCCTCCTGGTGCTGCTCTTCACCGCCTGCGCCCCCGGCGAGAACCCGCTGGTGGGCACCGCCCCGCCGGAGCGCCAGCCGGCCGGGCTGCTCCTCGGCCTGTGGCACGGCGTCATCGCCCCCTTCACCTTCGTGATCTCGTTCTTCACCGACAACGTGAACGTCTACGAGGTGCACAACGTCGGCGCCTGGTACGACCTCGGCTTCGTGCTGGGGGCCGGCATCCTGCTGGGCGGCGGTGGGGCCGGGGCACGCCGGCGGCGGCGCTACTGAGGAAGGGCCCGCCTCGGGCGGCGCGCTGCACACGGCGGCGGCTCGTGCGCGGCATACTTCGCACATGGACCAAACGAGCATCCGGCGGTTCTACGGCTCCTGGCCCCGCTTCAACGTCGCCTTGAGCGAGGCGGTCGGCGGGCTGAGCACGGCGCAGTTGGCGCTCAAACCCGGCCCGGACGGCTGGCCGCTGTGGGCCACGGTCGGCCACCTCGCCTGTCAGCGCGTGTTCTGGCTCTGCGACTTCGCGGGCGCGCCCGGCGCCGACACCACGCCGTTCACCAACGCCGCCTACGACTGCCCGGGGGACGACGACCTGGAGAACGTGCTGAGCGCCGAACGGCTGGTGGCCGCGCTCGACTCGACCTACCGCATCGTCGAGCGCTGCCTCGACACCTGGAGCGCGAGCGCGCTCGAGGAGACCATCGCCAGGCCCGACTTCGGCCCGGACTGGGTGATGCGCCGCGGCGAGGTGCTCCAGCGCGTCTACAACCACGACGTGTGGCACGCCGGCCAGGTGTCGCAGACGCTCGCGGCCAACGGGCTGCCGCGCCTCGAGGTCTGGTAGCGGCTGCCGAAAGGCGAGAATGCAGGCATGATCGAACCGCTACCGATGCGCCGCCTGCCTCGCCCGGCCTGGCGCCGCCTGCTCGCCTTCACGTGCCTCGCGCTGTTGGCCGGCCCGGCCGGCGCGTCGTTCGCGCAGAGCGCCACGGCCCCCGCCCCGCAGGTCCAGCTGGTCGCCGTGCAGATGACCCTCGACCTGGAGGACTACTGGAGCCGCGAGGCGTTCGAGGCCAAGATCCGCGAGCGCATGGACGCCGTGGCGGCCGCCACCGACCCCACGCTACCCACCCTGGTGGTGTTCCCCGAGGACGTGGGGCTGATGCTCGTGGTGCAGGGGATGGAGGAGCGCCTCGAGGGCATCGCCTCGATCGAGGAGGCCATCGGCACCGCCGTGCGCACGCACATGTTCCCACTCCTGTGGACGCGCCTGGTCCGCTGGCAGTCGTGGGTGCCGGCGCTCTTCCTGAACAAGAACCGCCTCATCGCGGAGACCTACTTCGGGACCTTCTCGGCCGTGGCGCGCGACTACGGCGTCTACCTGGTGGCGGGCTCGGCGGTGCTGCCGCCCTACCGCATCGAGGACGGCGTGGTGCGCTGGGACCGCGGCCCCACCCGCCACCGCGTCCACAACACCGCCTACCTGTTCGGCCCCGACGGCGCCGTCATCGGCAAGCAGGACAAGGTCGAGCTGATCGAGCTCGAGCGCGAGGCAGCGCTGAACCTCACGCCCGGCGCGCTCGCCGACCTGCAGGTGTTCGACACGCCCCTGGGGCGCATCGGCATCGCCATCTGCCTGGACGCCTTCGACGACGCGGTGGTCGAGCGCCTGGCGGCGCAGGGCGCCCAGATCCTGGTGCAACCCTCGGCCAACCCCGGCCCCTGGAACGCCTGGCAGCAGCAGGACTGGCTGCGCGGCAGCCACGCGCGCGTGGCGCTCGACGGGCGCTTCGAGTACGCCGTCAACCCCATGCTGAACGGGCCGCTGTGGGACATCGGCTTCTTCGGGCAGTCGGGCATCTTCGCGCGCGACGGCGCGGGCGGCGAGCTCGGCTACCTGGACCTGGCGCCGCTGCCGGGGTTCGTGCGGGTGGCCGCCTCGGACCGGAGCGAGGAGGTCCTGGCGGCGGTGGTGCCGCACCCCGACCTCGTCACTCCCAGGTGAGCACCAGCGTCTCTTCCGGTTCCGGCCCCTGAGCCTGCAGGAGCTCGCACAGCTCGATCGGGCGCGTGTCGCGCCGCAGCGCTTCGGCCAGCGGCAGCCACACCGGCGTGTAGGTGCCGTTCGGCGAGTCGAGGGTGCTGCTCATCTCCTCGCCCGTGCCGGTGCCGAACTCGCCGCCCACGATGCGCGCGAGGAAGTAGCACTGGCGCTCGTCGCGGTAGGTGAGGTCGGCCACCAGCCGCCCGAGCTCGACCTCCACGCCCAGCTCCTCGTACGCCTCGCGCACCGCGGCCTGCTCGGGCGTCTCGCCCTCCTCGACCCCGCCGCCCGGGAACAGGTAGTAGGTCATGCCCTGGCGCTTGCGTTCGATCAGACAAACGCGGTCACCGTCCATCAGGACGACCGCCCCCCTTGTGCTCATGCCGTGCACGCTACCAGGCGAGTAGCGAGGCCATCAAACCCGCCCCTCAGCTACTCGGCCAATACGTTGGCCCGGATCCACTCTTCGAGGCTCGCCTCGTCCACCTCTCCAGCCGCGAGCGCGGTGATGACGCGCACCTCGTCCTCCTGCCGCGGGTCGAAGCGCAGGCCGTTGAGGGCGCAGAACACGGCGATGGAGAGGAGGGCGGTGCGCTTGTTCCCGTCGACGAAGGGGTGGTTGCGGGCGATGCCGAACCCGTAAGCCGCCGCGAGCATGGTCAGGCGCTGCTCGCTCCCATAACCGTGCAGGTTGCGGGGCCGGTCCAGGGCGCTCTCCAACAGTCCCTCGTCGCGCACGCCCGCGCTGCCGCCGAAACGCGCGATCGACTCGTCGTGGAGCGCACGCACCACGGCGGCCGTGAGCCAGCGCGGCTCCTTACTTGGCGAGCTCACGGAGGGCGTCGCGGTGGCGCTTCATGTAGTCGCGGCCCGCTTCCATCGCCTCCGCGAAGTCAGGGTCGTAGCTCGTGAGGCGGATGCCGTCCGAGGTCTTCACGACGAAGAGGGTGTCGCCCTCCTGGATGTCGAGCTCCTGCAGGAGCGCCTTGTTGAGGATGACGCCCAACGAGTTCCCGACCTTGCGCACCTGGGTGGTTTCGCTCATCCCATGAGTATAACAGCCGTTATAACGCGGCGGGCCGCGCTCCTCACCGCGCCTGGTATGCTCGGGCTCCACTCGAATACGGAACTGGACGTGTCCGGTGCTTGGCGCCGGGCGCTCGCCGCGCATGGGGGTCATCGATGGTGGAAGCGTCGGGCATGAAGCGAACTCTCAGGTCGTGGCGCACCCTGGCGCGCTCCGTGCCGCTGCTGTGGCGCGCCGCGCCCGCCCAGGTCACCACCCTCTTGCTCCTGCTCGTCGTTCAGGGCGCCGTGCCCGCGCTGGCCGTTTACCTCACGAAGCTGACGATCGACGCCATCGCCACCGCCGTGCAAGGCGGCGAGGCGAGCCTGGTCAGGCTGGCGCTCCTGTGGGGCGGCACGGCAGCCATCACCCACCTGTTGCCGCCGGTCGTGCAGATGCTGCAGGGCAACGTCGCCGAGCTGTTCACCGCCAAGGTCAACCTCGAGCTGATGCGCAAGAGCGAGGCGCTCGTCGGCCTCGACCTGCTGGAGGACCCGGCCTTCCACGACGACCTGCAGGTGCTGCGCGACGGCGCCCGCAGACGGCCCCTCAACATGCTGGTGCTGCTCGTGTACTCCGTCCGTAACGTGGTCTCGGCCGTGAGCCTCACGGCCGTGCTGGCCACGCTCGCGTGGTGGGTGCCGCTGGTGATCGTGGCAAGCGCGATCCCGTACTCGGTGGCCACGCTGCGCCTGCGCGAGGTGGGCTGGAACGCCCTCCTGAGCCGCAGCCCCGAGGCGCGCCGCATGGAGTACGAGAGCCGCACCGCGCTCAGTTACGAGCACGCCGCCGAGGTGCGCCTCAACGCCATGCTGCCGTGGTTGCGCCAGCGCTACGAGCGGAGCTTCAACGCCGCCCACAAGACCATGCGGCGCGTGCGCGCCAAGGAGGCGCTCGGGGTGCTGCCGGGCATCGTCTTCGCGGTCGCCGTGGCCGTCGGGCTGTTCGCCTGGGCGGTGTTCGAAGCCAGCCGCGGTGCGCTCACGGTCGGCGCCGTGGTCGTGGTGGTGCAGGGCCTGTCGCAGATGCAGAACGAGGTCATATCGCTCGCCGAGAGCGTGGGCTACCTGTTCGAACGCCTGCTGTTCTTCGAGAAGTACTTCGAGTTCGTCGACGTCGAGCCCAACGTGCGCGACCCCGCCGAACCGCGCCCGGTGCCCGACGGCCCGCTCGAGGTGCGCTTCGAGGACGTCTCCTTCGCCTACCCCGACGGCCGCGAGGCGCTGCACGGCGT
>JAAYYF010000004.1 GCA_012515535.1 Deinococcales bacterium | reverse complement strand
GGCGCCCGCCCACGGCGTCACCCCCGCGTCACTCCAGGCCCGCGGCCGTGCGCAGGTCGTGCACCTGGGTGAACGAGAGCGCCTCGCCACGCACCGCGGCCACGTCGCTGGCCGCGTACGGCTCGAAGCCCGGCAGGGCGGCGTCGTTGCCCCACGCCGTCATGACGTGGTTGGCGATGGCGGCGATGTCGGCGTCGCCCAGGTGGGCGTGAGCCGGCATCAGGCCGTTGTAGACCATGCCGTCGACGTCGATGGGCCCCTGCATGCCGAAGGTGATGATCGCGAGCGGCAGCGCGCGGTCGGCCTCGTAGAGCGCCGGGGCGTGCCCCGCCAGCGGCGGGAAGGCGCCCGGCAGACCCTGGCCGCTCGACTGGTGGCAGGCGGCGCAGGTGCTGACGTAGAGCGCCTCGCCGTCGGGGAGGGCGGCGGTGGCGCCACCCTCCGCGTCCGCGCCGGTCGTGCCGGTGTCGCCAGCGGCGCCGGCCTGCGCGGGCGCCGCTGGCGCGGCGCCGGCGGTGTAGAAGCCCGGGTTCACCACGCCGCGCTCGGCCACGAGCTCCATGGCGCGGAAGATGTCGATGCGCGCGCGGTCGCCGTCGACCTCGTAGCCGCTGAGGGCGGCGGTCGAGTCGATCAGGTGCTGCTGGAACTGGGTGCCGTCGAGCGCCTGGTAGCGGCCCTGGGGCCGCGCGGTGGCGAGCAGGAGCAGCACCACGATGGCGGCGATCATCGCCACGGTGCCGAGCGCGACGGCCATGCGCACCTGGCGCGGGCTGAACAGGTACTGGCTACGGTCAGGCATGGGGTTCCGCCACCACCTTCACGAGGCGCGGGTCGTTGGCGGGCAGCACGTTGCGGGCGCCCAGGGCGCGCGCGAACAGCGCCAGCCAGATGCCGCCGAGGCCGATCACCAGCAGCACGTCGAGCAGCGTGACGTCGGCGCCCGGACGCTCGAAGCTCGGGGCGATCATCCAGAACGTGCTAAGCAGCTGCACGAGCAGCGCCCACACCGCCACCACGCTGAGCGCGCGGCGCTTGCGCTTGACCCAGCGCGAGAACAGGATCATGAACGGCGCGAAGAAGCCGAAGAACAGGATGAAGGCGCTGACGCCCACCCAGCCGGGCCCGAGCCGCACGAAGTACCAGGTGGCCGTCTCGGAGACGTTGTTCGACCACTGGATGATCAGCTGGCTGATCTGCACGTAGGCCCAGAACATGGTCAGGGCCATCAGCAGGTTGCCGAGGTCCTGCAGGCGCTTGGGCGTGAGCAGCGCGTCGATGGTGGGGTTGGCGCGCGCCAGCGCCACCATCACCAGGATGATCAGGGCCACGGCCGAGACCGCCTGGCTGGCCATGAAGATGCCGGGGTAGATGCCCGAGAACCACGTGGGGGTGAGGGACATGCCCCAGTCGAAGGCGGCGAAGGTCATGGTCATGATGTAGATCACGATCCACAGGCCCGCCATGTTCTTCATGCGGTAGCCGGTGCGGCCGGGGTCCTCGGTGGCCTCGTCCTGCCGGCGCCCGAGGGCGCGGTAGAGGTAGGCGCCCAGCGTCCAGAGCGCGAACACGATCACGGCGCGCGCGATGAAGAACGGCGTGTTCAGGTAGGCGGTCTTGGCCGCCACCATCGGCCACGCCTCCACGTAGGCCGGGTCGGTCCACGGGTAGAGGTCGCGCATGGCGAAGAGCACCGGCACGAACAGCAGCGCCAGCAGCGGCACCACCGAGGCGGCCGCCTCGAGGGGGCGGGTGATGAGCGCGCCCCAGGAGCCGCCGGCCAGGTGCACCACGAACAGCAGCAGCAGGCTGCCGAGCGACAGGCCGGACCAGAAGAGGAAGCTCGTCAGGTACGACTCGAAGAAGCCGCCGGCCGTGGTGAAGCCGAGGATCACGGCGCCTAGCAGGGCGATGCCGCCGACCACCAGGCCGATCAGCTGCAGCCTGCTGGTGTCGATGGGGGGCAGTCTGAGGGCGTTCACCGTGCGGCCTCCGTCTGGGTCAGCTGGCTCAGGACGTCGGCGGGCACGTCGCTGACCGAGGCGTTCTGGCTGAGCTGCAGCGCCTTGACGTAGGCGGAGATGGCCCAGCGGTCCTCGGGGCGGACGCGCGACGCGTAGCTGAACATGCGTCCGAAGCCGTTGGTGATGGCGTTGTAGTAGTAGCCCACGGGGGCGTCGAGCAGGCGCTGCGTGTCGACGAACGACACCGGCTGCGGGAAGCCGCGCTGCACGACCATGCCGCGGCCGTCGCCGTTGTAGTTGTGGCAGGGCGCGCAGTAGATGTCGTAGCGCTCCTTGCCGCGCAGCAGCACGTCGACGTCGAGGTCGATGGGCAGCTCGGTCAGGAAGCCCTGCGGCCCCATGCCGGTGAGGTAGGCGGGCTCGAGGGCGCCGCGCTCGCGCGACACGGTGCCTTCGGGGATCGGGCGCATGCCGCTGCCGTCGGCGAAGAACGGGCTGGCGTCGAAGGCGTCGACGCGCGGCTGGTCGAACATGTTGCGGCCGCAGGCCGTCAGGAGCAGCACGCCCAGCAGCGCTGCGAGCACGAGGCGGAGCGAGCGACGGGTGCGTTTCACGGCTCCACCTCCGACACGCGCTCGGGGCCGAGCGCCTCGAGGAACGCGCGCGTCTGGTCGAGGTCGAACCTCGGGTCGGTGGCCTCGATCGCGAGGAAGAACTTGTCGCGCGAGGCCTGTTCGAAGCCGGGGGTGTTGAAGATCGAGTTGTAGGGGCGCGGCAGACCGTTGCGCAGGATCATGCCGATGCCCGCCGTCAACCCGGCCGAGAGGATCGTGATCTCGTACATGATGATGATCCAGTTGGGCCAGCTGTTGAGGGGCCGCCCGCCCACGTTGATGGGGTAGTAGCTGGTGGCGGCCCACCACTGCATGAAGAAGCCGCCCAGGCCCGCCAGCAGGCCCACGACCAGCACCACCCACCCGAGGTTGGTGGGGCGCAGGCCCAGGTCCTCGTCGAGGCCCTCGACGGGGAAGGGGGTGTAGGCGTCGGTGCGGGTGTAGCCCGCCTGGCGCGTGCGCTCGGCGGCCTGTCGGATCGCTTCCACGCTGTCGAACTGCGCGACCAGCGCGTACAGCGGTTCGGCCTTACGGCCAAGTGCCACGCTGCTCATGCGGTCTCCTCGGCGTGATAGTAGTCCATGCGGATCTTCTCGAAGGCGTCGCTGCCGTGCTCGCGGTCGTGGAACACCGTCTCCTTGGTCTCGGCCGTGGCGATCGTCGGCAGCAGGCGGATGAACAGGAAGAACAGCGTCCCGAACAGCCCCAGGCTACCGATGAACAGCGACCAGTCCCAGAAGGTCGAGACGTAGTCGCCCCACGAGGAGAGCAGGAAGTCCTTGGTGAGCGACACGATGAAGATCACGAAGCGCTCGAGCCACATCCCGATGCTGACGATGATCGAGATGAAGAACAGCACCCAGGGGCTCTGCCGCACGCGCCGGAACCAGAGCGGCTGGATGGCCACGAAGTTGCACAGGATCAGCGCCCAGAAGAAGAGGGCGTGGTCGCCGAACATGCGGTTCCAGATCATGTAGCGCTCGGCCTCGACGCCCGAGTACCAGGCGATGAAGATCTCGATGAAGTAGCCGTACACCACGATCATGCCGGTGGCCAGCATCAGCTTGGCCGAGTTGTCGAGGTGACGCATCGTGATCAGGTGCTCGAGCTTGAGCGCCTTGCGCAGCGGCACCGCCAGGATCAGCACCATCGCGAAGCCGGCGAACACGGCCCCGGCCACGAAGTAGGGCGGCATGATGGTGTTGTTCCAGCCCGGCAGCTGCGCCACGGCGAAGTCCATGGCGATCGTCGAGTGCACGCTGAGCACCAGCGGGAAGCTGAGCGCGGCGAGCAGCAGGTAGGCGCGCTGGTAGCGCTGCCACGCGCGGGTGGAGCCGGTCCAGCCGAGCGACAGCACGCCGTACAGCAGGCGCTGGAACTTGGTGGGGGCGTTGTCGCGCAGCGTCGCCAGGTCGGGGATCAGGCCGATGAACCAGAACACCAGCGAGATGGTGAAGTAGGTGCCGATGGCGAACAGGTCCCAGTCCAGCGGGCTGCGGAACTGCGGGAACAGCCCGAAGGTGTTCGGGTAGGGCACGAGCCAGTAGAAGACCCACGGCCTACCCAGGTGCAGGATGGGGTAGAGGCCCGCGCAGACCACCGCGAAGATCGTCATCGCCTCCGCGAAGCGGTTGACGGTGGTGCGCCACGGCTGCCGGAAGAGCAGCAGCGCGGCCGAGATCAAGGTCCCGGCGTGGCCGATGCCGATCCACCACACGAAGTTGACGATCGGCATCCCCCAGGCGACAGGGATGTTGTTGCCGAAGATGCCGATGCCGGTGGTGATCAGCTTGACGATCGACACCAGGTACATCACCAGCAGCGCGCCGGAGATGCCGAAGCCGATCCACCACCACAGCGGGGTCTTCTCGACCCCCACCAGCACGGGTGTCAGGACGCGATCGTCGATCTCGCCGTAGCTCTGGCCCGGGACGATGACGCGGTTGGTCTCCTTGAAGCCCGGGCGCGCGGCCTTACCGGAAGTGACTGCCATCAGCCCACCCCTTCGCTACCGCCCGCCAGGGCCGGGTTGGGGTTCTTGACCTTCGCCATGTAGGTGGTGCGCGGGAAGGTCTGCAGCTCCTCGAGCATCGCGTAGTTGAGCGGGGAGCTCTTGACGCGCGTCACGGCGGCTGCCGGGTCGTTGAGGTCGCCGAACACGATGGCCTGGGTGGGGCAGGCGGCCTGGCAGGCCGTCTGGACCTCGCCGTCGCGGATGCGGCGGTCCTCGTTGGAGGCGTCGATGCGGGCCAGCGAGATGCGCTGGGTGCAGTAGGTGCACTTCTCCATGACGCCGCGGCTACGGATGGTGACGTCGGGGTTGTTGGCCAGCGACAGCTCGGTGGCGTCGGTGGCGAGCTCGGCGTACTGCAGGTAGTTGAAGCGGCGCACCTTGTAGGGGCAGTTGTTCGAGCAGTAGCGGGTGCCCACGCAGCGGTTGTAGACCATCACGTTGAGGCCCTCGCTGTCGTGGACCGTGGCGCCCACCGGGCACACGGGCTCGCACGGCGCCTTCTCGCAGTGCTGGCACGGCATCGGCTGGCTGTAGAACTCGGGCTCGTCGGCGGAGCCGGAGTAGTAGTTGTCGACGCGGATCCAGTGCATCTCGCGGCCGACCGCCACCTGCTCCTTGCCCACGATGGGGATGTTGTTCTCCGACTGGCAGGCCACCACGCACGCGCTGCAGCCCGTGCACACGGTCATGTCGATGACCATGCCCCACTTGTAGCCGGTGTACTCGAAGTCGGGGTACAGGTCGGCGTCGATGTGCGGCACGGGGTGCACGAAGCTCGGGTGGTCGGGCTCGGCCTGCAGCTGCGCCAGGGTGCCGGCGCGCACGAAGTGGCGTTGCTCGCCGGTGCCCTCGAGCGAGTGGTGCGTCTGGGTCGAGACGAGCTTGTGGCGCCCGCCCGCGCGCGTGATCGTCACCTCGGGAGCGCCGTCGGCGTTGAGGTCGAGCAGCTCGTAGCCGTTGAAGCCCACGCCCGTGCCCACGCGGCCGGCGCGGGTGCGGCCGTAGCCGAGGGCGAGGCTGACCGCGCCCGGGGCCTGGCCCGGGTTGATCCACACCGGGGCGGTGAGCTGGCGACCGGAGGCGGTGAGGGTCACCAGGTCGCCGTTGTCGACGCCGAGCTCCTCGGCCAGGCGCGGGGCGATCAGGGCCGCGTTGTCCCAGGTGAGCTTCGTCAGCGGGCGCGGCAGCTCCTGCAGCCAGCCGTTGTTGGCCAGGCGCCCGTCGAGCACCGAGCTGTCGGGGGCGAGCACGAGCTCGAGCGCGCCGCCCGCCGGCAGGGTGCCGCTGGCGGTGGCGCCGCTCACCGCGACCGTGGGGCTGGCGGTGCCGGCGACCACGCCGCGGAAGACGCTCTCGCGCCAGAAGTCGTCGAAGCTGCCGGAGACGTTGGCGCGCCAGTGGTCGCGCACGATGTCGTAGCCGTCGGCGTCGGGGTCGCCCAGCAGGGCGGCCAGCACCTCGAGGCTCGACTTGCCGTTGTAGAACGGCAGGATCAGCGGCTGCTGGATGGTGACGGTGCCGTCGAAGGCGCGGGCGTCGCCCCAGGTCTCGAGGAAGTGCGCCTGCGGCAGGCTCCACTGCACGAGCTCGGAGGTCTCGTCGTGGTACAGGCCCAGCTTGGCGGTGAACGCCACGCGCCCGAGCGCCTCGGCGAAGCCCAGGCCGGCGGGGGCCGTGTAGGCCGGGTTGCCCTCGAGGACGAGCAGCGCCGCGACCTCGCCCTGGTTCATGGCGTCGACCAGCTCGCCGAGCTCGAGGGCGTGGTTGGTGGGGCGGGCGGCGGCGGGCTGCACGTAGCGGACGGTGCTGCCCACGTTGCCGAGCGCCTCGTTGATGGCGTGCGCCAGCGCGTGCACCACGGCCGGCTGCTCCTCGCCGGCGATCACGACGCTGCGGCCGCGGGCGGCCTGCAGGTCGTCGAGCATGGCCTCGAAGACGCGCGCGTCGATCGCCTCCGGGCGGGCGGCGACCGCGCCGGCGCCGAGCTCCGCCGCCAGCGCCGCCGCGGTGGCGGCGATGTCGGACGGCTTGAGCGGCACGCGGTGGTCGGCGAGCGAACCGGTGGCGCTGGGGGAGGCCTCCAGCTGGTAGAGGCGGTTCATGTCGTCCTGCGCCGTGCGCACGCGGCGCCGGTCGGCGAAGGCGCGCGCGTAGGCGAGGCGGCCGGGGCCGCGGTCGAGGAAGTCGGCGCCCAGCGACACCACCACGTCGGCCTGGCTGAAGTCGTAGACGGGGGTGACGTCCTGGCCGAACGCCTGGCGGGCGCCCTCGTAGGCGCCGTTCGAGTAGAGCGGGTCGTACTGGAACCAGCGCGCCTGCGGGAAGCGCGCCTGCACCTGCTGCAGCTGCGCCGCCATGGTGGGCGAGGTGACGTTCTCGGTGAGGATCGCGAGGCCGGCGCCCTGCTCCAGGCCGCCGACCGCGTCGGTCAGGGCCTCGGCGAACGCCTCCCAGCTGCTCGGCTCACCGCCCCGCAGCACCTCCTGGGCGCGGTCGGGGTCGTAGAGCGACAGCACCAGCGCCTGCGTGGTGGCCGCGGTGGCGCCCAGGCTGGCAGGGTGGTCGGGGTTGCCCTCGAGCTTGGTGGGGCGCCCCTGGTGCGACTCGGCGAGCACGCCCTCGGCGTAGCCCCCGTAGGTGGCGGCGGTGGCGAAGAACAGCGGCCGCCCCGGGGTGATCTGGTCGGGCTGGCGCACGTACGGCACGATCTTCTGGTGCGGCTGAGGCGGGCGGGCGCACGCCGTGAGGCCGGCCAGCGCCATGCTGGCGCCGAGCAGCTTGAGGAAGTCACGGCGGGCCATGCCGTTCTCGAGGGGGGCCGCCTGGCGCGGGAACTCCTTCTCCAGGAAGAGGCGGAACTCCTCGGTGTCGGCGACCTCGTCGAGGCTGCGCCAGAAGGCGGGGCCCTCCTGGTCGGCCAGACGCGCGCGGATGTCGGTGAGGTCTAGCTTCGCGTCGTTCATCGGTGGCAGGTCGAGCACTGGATGAGCTTGTCAGTGTCGATGTGGTACGCCTCCACGAGGGTGGCGCCGAGCGTCTCTTGGGCGATGGGGTCGGCGAGCGGCGAGTAGGCCATGTTGAAGACCTCGCTAGCGGGGCGCAGGAACTTCTCGGGCGCCCGGTGGCACTCGAGGCACCAGCCCATCGTCATGGGCTCGTTCTTCCACATGCCGGCCATCTGGTCGACACGGCCGTGACAGCTGCTGCACCCGACGCCGTTGTTGACGTGGGCGGAGTGGTTGAAGAAGACGTAGTCGGGCATGTCGTGGACGCGGTTCCACGCGATCGGGGCGCCGCTCTCCCAGCTGGCCACGACCGCCTGCAGCTGCGGCGTGTCGACGCGAAGCTGCGAGTGGCAGGTCATGCATGTCTCGGTGGGTGGCACCGACGCGGTGTTGGAGGTCTCGACGGTGGTGTGGCAGTAGCGGCAGTCGAGGCCCACCTGGGTGACGTGAAGGTTGTGCTGGAAGTCGACCGGTTGCTCGACCGGCACGCCCACCCGGTTGTTGTTCATGCGCGCGTAGAACGGCAGGCCCACGATGAGCAGCAGCGCGAAGATGCCGCCACCCCACGCTAGCCAGGTGACGAACGAGTTCGAGTTCGGCGGAAAGTAGTTGGGCATCAGGCAGGCACCTCAGCGCACTCCCTTTCAGGTCGGATGCAAGGCGGGTGGAAGGACTCGTACGGACCGGGGTCGCCCTGGGGGGCAGACCTAGTCGAAGCGACACGGATGATGCTCAGATCGACCTCCTAGCGCGAGGGCGGGACCGTAGGCCCGTTCTGAACGCGACTGCGGCACTCGTCCGCTATGATTACCGGCCTAATCTATCACAAACGATTTTCCGCCCCTTTCGGGACGTTCGTCCCGTTCTCGTCACCGCCGGCCGCTACGAGAGGACCCCGCCGCCGTGGGTCTCGGCAGCGGGGTCCTGGGCGCCCCCGGTCTGGTGGAGCCTGCCGGGCTCGAACCGGCGACATCTCGCTTGCAAAGCGAGTGCTCTCCCAACTGAGCTAAGGCCCCATGAAGGGCGCGCTGACAATATATACCGCGCGGTGGACGCCCGTGCGCCAGGCGCGCGACCCGCTCAGGCCACCTCGACGGCCCCGTCGGGCTTGGCGAAGATCATGCGGCCCATGTTCGTCTGCAGGCTCGAGGTCACCACCACCGCCAGCGTCTGGCCGACCGCGTCGCCGGCGCCCTCCACCACCACCATGGTGCCGTCCTCCAGGTAGGCCAGTCCCTGCCCGGCCTCGCGGCCCTGGCGCACGATCGCGAGCGTGAGGCGCTCGCCCGGCAGGTAGCTCGCCTTCACGGCGCTGGCGAGCTGGTGGAGGTTCAGCACCAGCACGCCCTGAAGCGCCGCCACGCGGCTCAGGTTGTAGTCGGTGGTGATGAGCGCGGCGCCGCGCTCGAGGCAGAGGCGCACGAGGCGGTCGTCGACCGGCCCGTTCCCCTCGTCGTCGTGGACCACCTCGGTGCTCACGCGCTGGTGCTCCACGAGCTCGTCGAGCACCTCGAGGCCGCGGCGGCCGCGCTGGCGCCGGAGCGGGTCGTCGGAGTCGGCGATGCGCTGCAGCTCGGTGAGCACGAAGTGGGGGAGGAGCAGCTTGCCCTCCAGGAAGTTGGCGTCGACCACGGCCGTGAGGCGCCCGTCGATGATCGCCGAGGTGTCGACGACCTTGTCGGCCACCCCGCGCCGCGGGCGCGGCTCGGCCTGGGCGTCGACCGGCCGCAGGAAGGGGATCAGCCGGCGGTTGGCGACGAAGAAGCCGCCCAGGCCCAGCACCAGCACCACGGCGATCAGCTGCGACCAGTACCAGGTGAACCCCGGCACGGCGGCCAGCACGTTGTTGAGCAGCACCGTGAGCAGCAGGCCCAGGGTGGCGCCGGAGAAGGCGGCCAGCACCGCGTCGGGCGGCAGGCTCGAGATGCGCTCGACCGCCCGGTTCCAGAAGCGCCCGAAGCGCCGCGCCGGCCGCCCCGAGACCAGGTAGCCCACCAGCAGCCCCACGATGGTCAGGTAGAGGAGGTTGTTGGGGCCCGAGAGGAGCCCGCGGCGCGCCAGCAGGTCGGCGAGGAAGTAGCCGACCACGCCGCCCGCCAGGCTGAGCAGCGCGCGCGCCAGGGCGGCGCCCAGGGTGGGGGCGTGGCGGTGGTGGGCGTTCGGGGCCCGGTCGGCGGATGCGTTCATGCGTCGCCCCAGAGTAACGCCAACGCCTGCTGCAGGGTGCGGACCCCGTCGGGCAGCTCGCGCGAGCGCGGCCCGATCAGGCGCGGGTGGTCGGCGCGCCGCGCCTCCTCGAGGCGCCGCGCCAGCTGGCCCACCGAGCGCAGCTCGCCCGCCAGGCCCACCTCGCCCACCAGCGCCGTGCCGTCGGGGGCGGGGCGGTTGGTGACGGCCGAGTGCACGGCCACCGCCACCGCCAGGTCGGCGCCCGGGTCGGTGAGGCGCAGGCCGCCGGCAACGTTCACGTACACGTCGAGCGAGTCGAGGGGCAGCTGCAGGCGGCGCTCGAGCACCGCCAGCACCACGTCGACGCGGCGGTGGTCGAGGCCCTGCACCACGCGCCGCGGCGCGGCGTAGGGGCTCTTGGACGCCAGCGCCTGGACCTCCAGCAGCAGCGGGCGCTGGCCCTCGAGGGCGGCCACCACCACCGAGCCGGGCACGCCCCGGGGGCGCTCGGCCAGGAACGCCTCCGAGGGGTTCTTGACCGCCTGCATGCCCGACTGGGTCATCTCGAAGACGCCGACCTCGCCGGTGGCGCCGAAGCGGTTCTTCATGGAGCGCAGCACGCGAAGGCCGGCGGCGGACTCGAGGGCGAAGGTGGCGTCCACGACGTGCTCGATGACCTTGGGGCCGGCGATCGACCCCTGCTTGGTGACGTGGCCGATCAGCACCAGCGTGGAGCCGGACCCCTTGGCGGCGTCGACCAGCAGCGCGGTCGAGTCGCGCAGCTGCGACACCGTGCCGGGCACGGCGCCGTCCTCGTCGACCAGGGTCTGGATGGAGTCGACGATCACCAGGTCGGGCGCCACGGCGCGCACGTGCTCGGCGATGACGCGCGCGTCGTTCTCGCGCGTGAGCTCCATGCCGCTGCCGAGGCCCAGGCGGTCGGCGCGCATGCGCACCTGCGCCGGCGACTCCTCGCCGGCCACGTACAGCACGCTGCGCCCCGCCTCCACGGCGTGCTGCGCCAGCTGCAGGAGCAGCGTCGACTTGCCGATGCCGGGCTCGCCGGCGATGAGCAGCGCCGAGCCCAGCACCCACCCGCCGCCCAGCACGCGGTCGACCTCGGCGTCGCCGCTGGAGCGGCGCGACAGCGAGGCGTCGAGCACCTCCTCGAGGCGCGTGGTGGCGAGGCGGCGCGCGGCGGCCGCGCGCCCGCCGCGCGCGGTGGGCGCAGCGCTGCGCTCCTCCTCGAGGGTGCCCCAGGAGCCGCACCGGGGGCAGCGCCCCAGGTAGGCGGGGCTGTGGGTGCCGCACTCGCTGCAGACGTAGGTGGTGACGCTCTTGGCCATCGCTCAGGTGCCGGCCCTTCCTCGCCGGCCCCCCATTATCACGGCAGCCGCCCGCTCACGCCGCGTACCACGGGACATGAGCGGGCGGCCGCTCGGCTCAGACCATCGGCACCGGGCGAGCGAAGACGGCGCGGCCGTCCTCGATCGTCACCAGCAGCGGCTCCTCGGAACCGCGTTCGAGGAGCTCCACCGAGAGGGGGTCCTCGATGTGCTCGCGGATGACGCCCCGCAGCGGCCGCACGCTCTCGCCGGGCGGCAGCTGGTCGACGAGGAACGTGGCGACCTCGGGGGCGAAGGTGACCTGGATGTCGCGGCCCTGCAGCTCGCGGCGGATCTCCTCGAGCATCTGGTTGGTGATGAACACCACGTCGGAGCGCTCGAACGACTCGAAGGTGATGACCTCGTCGAGGCGGTCGAGGAACTCGGGGGAGAAGATGCCGCGCAGCGGGATGTCGGGGGAGCTCTTCTCGGCGCCCTGGAAGCCGATGCTGCCGCCGAGCCGGTTGAAGCCGGTGTTGCTGGTCATGATCAGGATCACGCGGCGGAAGTCGACGGTGCGTCCCAGGCCGTCGGTGAGGCGGCCGTCGTCGAGCACCTGCAGGAAGGTGTTGTAGATGTCGGGGTGCGCCTTCTCGATCTCGTCGAGCAGCACCACGCTGAACGGCTGGCGCCTGACGGCCTCGGTGAGGCGGCCGCCCTGCTCGTGGCCCACGTAGCCCGGCGGGGCGCCGATGAGCTTGCTGATCGAGTGCGGCTCCTGGAACTCGCTCATGTCGAGGCGGATCAGGGCGCGCTCGCTGCCGAACAGCTCGACGGCGAGCTGCTTGGCGAGGAACGTCTTGCCCACGCCCGAGGGCCCCACGAAGAGGAACGACGCCGCCACCCGCGTGCGGCCGCCGAGGCCGACGCGCGAGCGCCGGAGCGCCGCGCCGAGCGCGCGGATGGCGCTGCGCTGGCCCACCACGGTGCGCTTGAGGTGCTCCTCGATCTGGGCGAGCTTCTCGTTGTCCTGCTCGTCGACGTAGATGCCGCCCCAGGAGTCGACGACCGCCTCCAGGTCCTCGCGGCTGACGATGGGGGTGCCGTCCTCCTCCTCGAGCACCGGGAAGCCCAGCGACTTGTTGAGGCGGGTGCGCGAGGCGGCCTCGTCGATGAGGTCGATGGCCTTGTCGGGGAAGTTGCGGCCCGGCAGGCTGCGCTCGCCGTAGCGCACGGCCATCTCCAGCATCTCGGTGGGGATGACCACGCCGTGGTGCGCCTCGTACTTCTCGCGCAGGCCGATGAGGATCTCGAGCGACTCCTCGGGCGAGGGCTCGAGCACGATCACGGGCTGGAAGCGCCGCTCGAGGGCGGCGTCCTTCTCGATGTAGCGGTGGTACTCGCCGGTGGTGGTGGCGCCGATGACCTGCACCTCGCCGCGCGACAGGGGCGGCTTGAGGATGTTGGCCGCGTCGAGGGTGCCCTCGGCGCCGCCGGCGCCCACCAGCGTGTGGAGCTCGTCGATGAACGCCACCACGCGGGCGCTGCGCAGCTCCTCGATGATCTGGCGCAGGCGCTCCTCGAACTCGCCGCGGTACTTGGTGCCGGCCACGACGTTCGAGAGGTCGATGGACAGCACCCGCACGTTGAGCAGGTTGGGCGGCACGCGCCCCTCGACGATGGCCTGCGCCAGGCCCTCGACGATGGCGGTCTTGCCGACGCCCGGCTCGCCGATGAGCACGGGGTTGTTCTTGGTGCGCCGCGAGAGGATCTGGATGACGCGCCGGATCTCCTCGGTGCGCCCGATGACCGGGTCGAGCTTGCCCTCCTGCGCCTCGTTGGTGAGGTCGCGGGCGTACTCGTCGAGGAACGGCGTGTTGACGCTCTCGGCCTGGTTCTTAGGGTCGGCCGCGGCGAGGATGCGCCAGCGCACGGCGTCCACGTCGCGGGTGAGGTTCTGGAGGATGCGGTAGGCGACGCCGTCGCCCTCGCGGATGATGCCGAGCAGGATGTGCTCGGTAGCGATCACGTTGGAGCCGAGGCTGCGGGCCTCGGAGCCGGCCAGCTCCATGACGCGGCGCGCACGGGGGGTGATGGCCGCCGCCTCGTTGCGCGGCAGGCCGTCGCCGCGCCCGACCATCTCTTCCACCTGGCGACGGAACATCTCGAGCGAGGCGCCGAACTCGATCAGCACCTTGCTGGCCGTCCCGCTCTCGCGCATGAGGCCGAGCAGGAGGTGCTCGGGCCCGATCATGGCGTGCCCGAACTTGCTCCCCTCTTCGCGGGCGAAGTGGAAGACCAGGCGAGCTCTGTCGTCGTACCTGTTCAAGGCGTCCTCCCTGCCACAAGGGGCGCTGCCAAGGGGTACATGCGGTCGGTAAGCGGGCTTAGCCGCTGGGCCATGATGCTATAGTACCCGCCTGGCGTGAGACCTCGTCGCTGTTTCGTTACGAATTCCTTCAGGCTGCGGCGCCCCCTAGCCGCCCGCGGCTCACGCCCGTTCCCCGCCGAGCAGCGCCCGTGCGCGCGATCCCGGAACGCTTAGGAGAGGCATGCTGTTCCAAGACCTCCTCTTCCGTCTCGACCGTTACTGGGCGGGCCACGGCTGCGTCATCGCGCCGCCCGCCGACACCGAGGTCGGGGCGGGAACCTTCTACCCCACGACCTTCCTGAGGGCCCTGGGCTCCGCTCCCTGGCGCGTGGCGGGCCTGGCGCCGAGCCGTCGCCCCGCCGACGGCCGCTACGGCGACAACCCCTACCGGTTCCAGTTCTTCTACCAGTACCAGGTGGTGCTCAAGCCCTCGCCCGAGGGCGTGCAGCAGCTCTACCTCGACTCGCTCTACGCGCTGGGCATCGACCCCAAGGCCCACGACATCCGCTTCGTCGAGGACAACTGGGAGTCGCCCACGCTGGGCGCCTGGGGCCTCGGCTGGGAGGTGTGGATGGACGGGATGGAGATCACCCAGTTCACCTACTTCCAGCAGGTGGGCGGCTTCGACTGCCGGCCGGTGTCGGTGGAGCTCACCTACGGCCTGGAGCGCCTCGCCATGTACCTGCAGGGGGTGGACCACGCTTTCGACGTGGAGTACGCCCCGGGCGTGACGATGGGCGACCTGCGGCGCGACTTCGAGGTGCAGCACTCGCGCTACAACTTCGAGGACTCCGACCCCGAGCTGCAGCGCACGCTGTTCGACGCCTTCGAGGGCGAGGCCAACCGGCTGCTGCAGCTGGACCTGGTCTACCCGGGCTACGAGTTCGTGCTGAAGTGCTCCCACGCCTTCAACCTGCTGGACGCGCGCGGGGTGCTGTCGCACACCGAGCGCCAGGGCTACGTGCAGCGCGTGCGGCGCCTCGCCGAGGCCACGGCGCGCGCCTACCTCGAGGCGCGGGGCGAGCTCGCGCCGGCCGCGAACGGGGAGGCCTGAGATGGCCGACCTGCTGTTCGAGATCGGCACCGAGGAGCTGCCCAGCTGGTACGTGCAGGAGGGCAGCGCGGCGCTGGCGCGCCTGCTGGCCGAACGACTGGCGGCCGCCGAGGTGCCGGCCGCGCGCCTGACCGCCTACGCCACCCCGCGGCGCCTGGCGGTGCTGGCCGAGGGCCTGCCCGCCGCCAGCGCCGTGCGCGAGGACGAGCTGCGCGGCCCGCCCGCCGGGGTGGCGTTCGCCGAGGACGGCACGCCCACGCGCGCGGCGCTGGCGTTCGCCGAGAAGAACGGCGTGGGCGTCGAGGCGCTCGAGCGCCGCGACACCGAGAAGGGGAGCTACCTCTACGCGCGCGTGCGCCGCGGCGGCGAGCCCACGGCCGCGCTGCTGCCCGGCCTGCTGGCGCAGGTCGTCAAGGACCTGCCCGCGCCGCGCAAGATGCGCTGGGGCACGCAGGAGACGCCGTTCCTACGGCCCATCGTGTGGCTGCTGGCGCTGCTCGACGACCAGGCGCTGGAGCTCGAGGTGGCGGGCGTGCGCTCCGGTACCACCAGCCGCGGCCACCGCTTCCTGGCCCCCGAGCCGTTCGCGGTCGAGAGCCCTGCGCGCTACGTCGCCCAGCTGCAGGACGCCTGGGTGCTGGCCGACCGCGCCGCGCGCCGCGAGGCCGTGGCCGAGGGGCTGGCGCGCGTGACCGCCGACGCCGGCCTCGAGCCGTACCAGGACGCGGAGCTGCTCGACGAGGTCACCGACCTGGTCGAGTGGCCGTTCCCCGTGCTGGGGGCCTTCGACGACAGCTACCTGGAGCTGCCCGAGGAGGTGCTGGCCACGGTGATGATCCGTCACCAGCGCTTCTTCCCGACGCGCGCGCGCGACGGGCGGCTGGCGGCGCGCTTCGTGGGGGTATCGAACAACCGCGTGGCCGACGAGGCGGTGGTGCGGCGCGGGTACGAGAAGGTGCTCGACGGGCGCCTCTACGACGCGCGTTTCTTCTGGCGCTCCGACCGGCGCAAGAGCCTCTCGCAGCACGCCTGGGGCCTGTCGGGCATCGCGTTCCAGAAGGAGCTCGGCTCGATGGCCGACAAGACCGAGCGCGTGGGCGTCACGGCCGGCCTCGTCCTGGGGGCGCTGGGCCTCGGCGCCGACACGGCGAGCGTCGTCGAGAAGGCCCTGCCGGTGTTCCGCGCCGACCTGGCCACCGAGATGGTCTACGAGTTCCCCGAGCTCGAGGGGGTGATGGGGCGCGCCTACGCGCTCGCCGAGGGGCAGCCCACCGAGGTCGCCGACGCGCTCCTGGGCGGCGTGCGCCCCCGCACCTACGACGACGACGTGCCGGCCACCGCCGCCGGGGCGGTGCTGTCGCTCGCCGACCGCCTCGACAAGCTGGTGGGCTTCTTCGCGCTCGGCAAGCGCCCCAGCGGCTCCGCCGACCCGTTCGGGCTCCGGCGCGACGGCCTGGCGGTGGCGCGCGTGCTGGCCTCGCGCGGCTGGAAGATCCCCCTCGACACCCTGGTGGGCGCCGCGCTGGTGGCGTACGCCGACGCCGCCGTGCCCGTCGACGAGCAGGTGCAGCACGAGGTGGTCGACTTCGTGTGGGACCGCGTGGCGGCGCTGCTGCAGGAGCGCGCCTCGGTGCCGGTGGTGCGCGCCGCCATCCGCGGCTCGCGCAGCGTCATCGGCGCGGCGCGGCGCGTGGAGCTGCTGCGCGCGCTCACGCAGCGCGAGGAGTTCGCCGACCTGATGGCGCTGTTCAAGCGCGCCGCCAACCTGGCCACCAAGGCGGAGGAGACGGCGGAGGTCGCCCCCGCCCTGTTCCGCGAGGCGCCCGAGGCGCCGCTCCACGCCGCGCTGGCGCGCGCCCGCGACGGGGTCCACGACCTGCTGGCCGCCGCCGAGGCGCAGCTGCCCGCCTGGGACCTGCGCGCCGGGCCGCCTCAGGCGCTCAGCGGCGTGGGGCAGGCGAGCAGCGAGGTGGTGAGCCTCAAGGGGCCGCTCGACGCGTTCCTCGACGGGGTGCTGGTGATGGCGGAGGAGCCGGCCGTGCGGCGCAACCGCCTGGCGCTGCTCAACGAGGTCGTCACCGTGCTGCGCCTGCTGGGCGCGCTGGAGGAGCTGGAGGGCATCGAGCAGTAGGCGCGAGCGGCTAGCCGAGAACGAGACGAGCCCCGCGGTGACCGCGGGGCTCGCTGCTTGCGCCGGATGCGCGTCTGGTGCCGAAGGTGGGACTTGAACCCACATGTCCTCGCGGACACACGACCCTGAATCGTGCGCGTCTACCGATTCCGCCACTTCGGCTCGTCGAGCCGCCGGGGGCACGGCGCACATCCAGCGAAGAAGTCTACCTGGAACTCCGCCCGCCTGCAAGGGGTGGCGAAGCGGGTATCGTCCTAGGGACATGAGCAGCTCGGAACGTGAGACGCGCGTGGCGCTGGTGACGGGCGCCGCCAGCGGCATCGGCCTGGCGTGCGCCGCGCGGCTGGTGGCCGACGGCTACCGCGTGGCGATGGTGGACGTGGACGCGGGCAGGGGGGCGGCGCGCGCGGCGGAGCTCGGCGCGCCGTTCGTGCGCGCCGACCTGGCGACCAGCGATGGGTGCCGCGCGGCCGTCGAAGCGACGCTGGCGGAGCTCGGCGGCCTCGACGTGCTCGTCTGCAACGCCGGCGTGCAGCACGTCGACGCCATCGCCGACTTCCCCGAGGAGCGCTGGGAGCACCTGCTGCGGCTGATGCTCACCGCCCCCTTCCTCCTCACCAAGCACGCCTGGGAGGCGCTCAAGCGCTCGGGGCGCGGTCGCGTCGTGCACGTAGGCAGCGCCCACAGCCTGGTCGCCAGCCCCTACAAGGCGGCCTACGTGGCCGCGAAGCACGGGCTGGTGGGGCTGGCCAAGGTCACGGCGCTCGAGGGGGGCGAGCACGGCATCACCTGCAACGTGGTGGCGCCCGCCTACGTGCGCACGCCGCTGGTGGAGAAGCAGGTCGCCGACCAGGCGCGCACGCGCGGCATCGCCGAGGCGGACGTCGAGCGCGAGGTGTTCCTGGCCGGCCTGGCGATCGAGCGCATGCTCGAGCCCAGCGACGTGGCGGGCGTGGTGGCGTTCCTCGCCTCGGACGCCGCCTGGGCGATCACCGGCAGCGTGCAGAGCGTGGACCTGGGCTGGACGGCGCGCTGAGCGCGGGCTCCACGGCGGCGCGGGCGCGGGGGCCGGGCGCCCGCGCACGTGGCGCGGTGCGGGCGTTGGGGGGCCCCGGCGCCGCGGTTCGCGCACGGCGCCGGCGCCCCGCCTGCGCTCAGCCCACCAGGCGCCCGGCCTCCAGGAACGGCTCGCCGTCGAGCGTGACGCGCCCCTCGCTCCGCAGGTCGCAGATCAGGTCCCAGTGGATGGCGCTCTCGTTGACGCCGCCCGTCTCGGGGTAGGAGCGCCCCAGCGCCAGGTGCACGGTGCCGAGGATCTTCTCGTCGTAGAGCGTCTTGAGGGTGGGCCGGGTGATGCGGGGGTTGGTGCCGATGCCGAGCTCGCCCAGGTAGCGCGCGCCCGCGTCGGTGGCGAGCTTGGCCTCCAGCACCTCCTGGCCGCGCGCGGCGCTGGCCTCGACCACGCGGCCGGCCTCGAAGCGCAGGCGCACGCCCTCGACCACGCTGCCGTCGACGCTCGACGGCACGTCGAAGGTGATGACGCCCTCGGCGCTGTCCTCGATGGGCCCGGTGAACACCTCGCCCGAGGGCATGTTGCGCTTGCCGTCGGAGTTGCGCCAGCGCCGCCCCGCGATGCTCAGGGTCAGGTCGGTGCCCGGGCCCTCGATACGCACCACGTCGGCGCGCGCCAGGCGGTCGGCCCAGCGCTGCTGCTGGGCGCCCAGCTCGCGCCAGCGGGCGGCGGGGTCGTCGTCGAAGAGGAACATGGCGTCGTAGACGAAGCGCTCGTACTCGTCGGTGCTCATCCCCGCCTCCTGAGCGGAGGCGGCGGTGGGGAAGAGGGTGCCGACCCAGCGCTTCGAGAGGCGCGTGCGCGTGACGTCCTGCATGCGGCGGGTCAGGGCGGCCAGGCGTTGGCCGTCCACCCCCGTCAGGGCGTAGGAGTTGTCGGGCGCGCCCACGCGGATGAAGGCGTCCATGCGCCGCATCTCCTCGAGCTGCACGCTGGGCGCGCTGGCCAGCAGGCCGTCGGAGGCGAGCTCGACCACGTCCTTGACCAGCTCGGGGTAGCTCAGGCGCAGGTGCGGCTCGCCGCCGGCCTGCAGCACCGCGCGCACCAGCGGGCGCGCCATGGCGGCGGCGCCGGCCGCCAGGTCGAGGAGCACCTGCTCGCCGGGCTGCACGGCGGTGCAGTAGCCCACCAGCAGCGCGGCGTACCTCTCGTGGATGGGGTGGATCATGCGCCGACGCTAACATCCGGCGCCCTCGCCGGCGCACGCGCGGAGGGCCGCCCCGGCGCGCCCCGACGCGCGTGGCGTCGCGACCCCCTATCATGGGCGGGATGAAGAGCGGACGAGGCGCACGGGACCGGAAGAGGCGGGGCGGCAGGGCGAGCGGCGGGCGCCAGCGGGACGGCGCGGCGCCCGAGGGGGAGCGCCTGCAACGGCTGCTGTCGCGCGCCGGCGTCGCCAGCCGCCGCAAGGCCGAGGAGCTGATCGCGGCGCGGCGCGTGACCGTCAACGGGCGCGTCGCCGAGCTGGGGCAGCGGGCCCTGCCGGGAGACGACGTGCGCGTCGACGGCAAGCAGCTGAGCCTGCCCGACGGGGACGTCACCTACCTGCTGCACAAGCCGGCGGGCTTCGTCACCACCGCCAGCGACGAGCGCGGGCGCCGCACGGTCTTCGACCTGGTGCCGCCCACACCCGGCCTGCACCCGGTGGGGCGCCTCGACCGCGACTCCGAGGGGCTGCTGCTGCTCACCACCGACGGCGAGCTGACGCTGCGCCTCACCCACCCGCGCTACGGCCTCGAGAAGGAGTACCGCGTGTGGTGCAAGGAGGGGCGCGTCGACGGCGGCACGCTCAAGCGCCTGCTCGACGGCGTGGAGCTCGACGACGGCCCGGCGCGCGTGCTCGCCGCCCGCCCGGCGCCGGGCGGCGCGGTGGTGGTCATCGCCGAGGGGCGCAAACGCGAGGTGCGACGCCTGTTCAAGGCCGTCGACCGCACCGTGGAGCGCCTGGTGCGCACCCGCGTCGGCGACCTGAAGCTCGGCGACCTGCCCGTGGGCGCGTTCCGGGAGCTGACAGCCAAGGAGCTGGCGCGCCTCGGATATAATCCGGCCTGACCCGCGCCGGAGCGCGCGGCCGCACCCGGCGAGGGGCCGGCCACGGGTCGCGAAGGGCAGTCCCATGTCTGACACGAACATCTTCCGCCCCGGTGACGGCGCGGTGCAGCTAGACGCCGAGGCGATCCAGCGCCGGGTCGCCGAGCTGGGCGCCGAGATCGCGCGCGACCACCAGCACGGCGACCTGCACCTGGTGTGCGTCCTCAACGGCGCCTTCGTCTTCATGGCCGACCTGGTGCGCGCCATCGACCTGCCGCTCACCGTCGACTTCCTGTCGGTGTCGAGCTACGGCTCGCGCACCGAGTCGAGCGGCGAGGTGCGCCTCGTGAAGGACCTGGAGCAGAGCCTCAAGGGGCGCCACGTCGTGATCGTCGAGGACATCATCGACACCGGCCTCACCATGCAGTACCTGATCAACTACATGCAGGGGCGCAAGCCGGCCTCGGTCAAGGTGGCCACCCTGCTCTCCAAGCCGTCGCGGCGCCTCGTCGACGTGCCCATCGACTACGTGGGCTTCACCATCGACGACGCCTTCGTCTACGGCTACGGCCTCGACGTCGACCACCGCCTCCGCAACCTGCCGTTCGTGACGAGCCAGAAGGGGTGAGCGTGCTGCCTCGCCGCCGCTTCCTGCTGGCCCTGCTGGGGGCGCTCTCGCTGGTGCTGGTGGGCCTGGCCGTCTCGGCCGCGGTCCGCGACACCGACCCGCCCCAGCTCTACTTCGAGGCGCAGGAGCGGCTGCCGGCCGGCGAGCCGTTGCGGCTGTTCGTGAGCGCCGACGAGCCGGCCACCTTCCGGCTCGAGTACGCCGGCCAGGTGGTCGAGGAGGTGGCGCAGGACGTCACCTTCGACGTGCCGGTGGCGCCGGGCGTGCACCCCGCGCGCGTCACCGCCACCGACGGCGCCGGCAACGCCAGCGAGCTCACCACGGTGGTCACGGGCGTCCCGGCGCTCGCCCCCACCCTCGAGGCGGCCACGCTGCTGCGCTCCGGCGACCCGCTCGGCATCCGCCTGAGCCTCCACGAGGCCGGCACCGACGCGGCGCTCCGCGCCCAGGTGGCCGACGTGCTCGTCACCCTCGGCGAGCGCGTGGTGCCCACGCGGCGCGTGACCGACGGCGCGGACGAGCGCCTGGAGGCGCTGGTGGCCACCCCGCTGACCGTCGACCCCACCACCCTCGGCCTGCGCGTCGTCGTCACCGACGAGTTCGGCCGCGTGGCCGAGCTGGAGCGCGAGGTGGTGCTCGAGCCGTTGCCGGTGGAGGTGGAGCAGCTGCGCCTCAGCGCGGCCACCCTCGCCATCGTGACGCCCGAGGCGCGCGACCTGGAGGCCGCGGTGCTGGCGGAGGCGTGGGCGCGGGCCGAGCCCGAGCCGCTCTGGAGCGAGCCGTTCCGCATGCCCATCGGCGGCGTGAACACCAGCGGCTTCGGCGACGCGCGGCGCTACGCCCAGGGCGGCCCGGTGTCGTTCCACAACGGCCTCGACCTGGCCGCGCCGATGGGCACGCCCGTGTACGCCACCAACGCCGGCCGCGTGCTGGTCAGCGGCCACTACCCGATCAAGGGCGGCTTCGTGGTCCTCGACCACGGCGGCGGCGTGATGAGCTACTACCTGCACCTGTCGCGGCTGCTGGTCGCCGAGGGCCAGGCGGTGGCGGGCGGCGAGCTGATCGGCGAGGTCGGCAGCGAGGGCCTCTCCACCGGCCCCCACCTCCACTGGGAGATGCGCGTGCACGACCAGCCCAGCAACCCGCTGGCGTGGGTCGACCGCGCCTTCCCGGGCGAGGCGCCCTGAGCCCAGGCGCGATGCGGGTGAGGTCGCTCCGCGGCGCGCCGCTGCTCCGCCCCCTGCTCGCCCTGACCGCCGTGGCCGTCCTCGCCGCGCCCGCCTACGCCCAGCCGTGGAGCCGGGGCGTCTGGTACGAGGTGTTCGTCCGCAGCTTCCAGGACTCCGACGGCGACGGCGTCGGCGACCTGCGGGGCGTGATCCAGCGCCTGCCGTACCTCGAGGAGCTCGGCGTGAGCGGCATCTGGCTCATGCCGATCCACCCGAGCCCCAGCTACCACGGCTACGACGTCAGCGACTACTACGACGTGAACCCCGACTACGGCACGCTCGAGGACATGCGCGCGCTGCTGGAGGCGGCGCACGCGCGCGGCATGCGGGTGATCCTCGACCTCGTGCCGAACCACACCTCGCGCGAGCACCCCTGGTTCCAGGCGGCGCTGGCCGGCGACCCCGCGTTCCGCGACCTCTACGTGTGGTCCGACGACCCGCCCCCGTGGCGCGGCACCCGCGGCGGCAGCGCCTGGCACGCCTCGCCGGGCGGCGCCTACCTCGGGCTCTTCTCGCCCGCCATGCCCGACCTGAACCACCGGAACCCAGCGGTGGTGCAGGCCATGCAGGACGTGGCGCGCTTCTGGCTCGAGCTCGGGGTGGACGGCTTCCGCGTCGACGCCATCCAGCACGTCGTCGAGTCCGACGACGGCGGCATCTCCAACACCCCCGAGACGTACGCCTGGGTGGCCGGCTTCCAGGCGTTCCTCCACGAGGCGGCGCCCCACGCCTTCCTGGTGGGCGAGACGTGGACCGAGATGCCGGCCATCGTGCGCTACCACGAGGCGGGGCTCGACATGTCGTTCGACTACCCGCTGTGGCGCACCCTGCTGAGCGCCGTGCAGGCGCGCTCGGCCGCCGACCTGGGCGACGCGCTGGCCCAGGCGGAGCGCCTCTACCCGGCGGGCGCCGCGCGCGGCACCTTCCTCGCCAACCACGACCAGACGCGCCCCGCCACCCAGCTCTCGCTGCCGCGCCGCGACGAGGCGCGCATGAAGCTCGCCGCCGGGCTGCTGCTGACGCTTCCCGGCACGCCGTTCCTCTACTACGGCGAGGAGATCGGCCTGCCCGACGGGCCCGGCGCCTTCGACGTCGAGAAGCGCACCCCCATGCGCTGGGAGCCCCCGGACGCCGAGGGGCGCTTCGGCTTCTCGACCGTCACGCCCTGGACCGACCCGGGTGAAGCGCTGCCCGGGGTGAACGTGGCCGAGCAGCGCGCCGACGAGGCCTCCGTGTGGCACGCCTACCGTCGCCTGATCGCGCTGCGGAACGCGCTGCCGGCGCTCGACGTGGGCGGCTTCGAGCTGCTCGCGGCGGGCCCGCGCGCGGTGCTGGCGGCGCGCCGCAGCGCCGAGGGCGACGCCCCCGGCGGCCGGGTGGTGCTGCTGGCGAACCTGGGCGCGCGCCCCGCCAGCGTGCCGCTCGCGGAGCTGGGAGTCGCGCGCACCGACGTGGCGGCGGTGCACCAGCCCCTGCTGCCTCCCACGGCGGCGGGCGCGGCGCTCACGGGCGACGCCGTCGAGCTGCAGGGCCTGCAGCTGGTGGTGCTCGAGCTGCGCTGAGCGCGGGGCGGCGCCCGGGCGGGGCGGCGCCCCACGGCGGCCTCGCCTTATACTTGGCCACCATGAGCACGACACCCTCCGCGGCGCGGCCGCGCGTATTCTCCGGCGTCCAGCCCACCTCCACCCTTCACATCGGCAACTACGTGGGGGCGCTCAGGCAGTGGGTCGAGCAGCAGCACGAGGGCGACAACCTCTTCTGCGTCGTCGACCTCCACGCCCTCACCGTGCCCGAGGAGATCGACCCCGAAGGGCTACGCGAGGCGGTGCGCAGCGTGGCCGCCCTCTACTTCGCGGTGGGCATCGAGCCCGACAAGAACACCGTCTTCGTGCAGTCGCACGTGCGCGAGCACACCGAGCTGACCTGGCTGCTCAACTGCGTCACGCCGCTGGGCTGGCTCTACCGCATGACGCAGTTCAAGGCCAAGTCGGAGGGGCGCGAGAGCGTCGGCACCGGCCTGCTCGACTACCCGGTGCTGATGGCCGCCGACATCCTGCTCTACGACACCGACCGCGTGCCGGTGGGCGACGACCAGGTGCAGCACATCGAGCTTACCCGCGACCTGGCCACGCGCTTCAACCACCTGTTCGGCGAGACCTTCAAGCTGCCCAAGGCGGTGCTGCCGCGGTTCGGGGCGCGCATCATGGGCCTCGACGACCCCGAGGTGAAGATGTCGAAGAGCATCGCCGCCAAGGTAGACGGCCACGCCATCAACCTCCTCGACGACGAGAAGCGCGTGCGCAAGGCGGTCATGGCGGCCGTCACCGACTCGGGCCGCGAGCTGCGCTTCGAGCACGCCTCGCCCGGCGTGCGCAACCTGCTCGCCATCTACCAGGCGCTCACCGGCCGCCCGATGCCCGAGATCGAGGCGGAGCTCGAGGGGGCGGGCTACGGCCAGCTCAAGAAGGCGGTGGTGGGCGTGGTGATGGACACGCTCACGCCGCTGCAGCAGCGCTACCGCGAGTTCATGGACGACCGCGCCGAGCTCGACCGCCTGCTGGCCGACGGCGCCGAGCGCGCCGCCGCCATCGCCGCGCGCACCATGGAGCGCGTGCGCGCCGCCATGGGGGTCGGCTGACGCCCGGCGCCGGCGAGGCCCCGCACGCGCCCCGGCGCCTGCTGTTCGTCTTCCTCGACGGGGTGGGCCTGGGCAGCCCCGACCCGGGCGTGAACCCGCTAGCGGCCGCGCCCATGCCGGTGCTCACCGAGCTGCTGGGCGGCCCGCTCCTCGCCGGGCTGCCGCCCGTCACGCGCGCGGGCCTCGTCTACCGGCCCCTCGACGCCACCCTGGGCGTCGAGGGGCTGCCGCAGTCGGCCACCGGCCAGACCACGCTGCTCACCGGCGTCAACGGCGCCGCGCTCATGCACCGCCACTACGGCCCCTGGCCCGGGCCCACGCTGAAGCGCGTGCTGGAGGAGGAGACGCTCTTCCACCAGGCGCAGCGGCTGGGGGGCGCGCGGCTCGCCAACGCCTACCCCGACGACTACTTCCGCGCCATGGAGGGGCGGCGCTACCGCCCCAACGCCCCGGTGGTGGCGGCGCGCAGCGCCGCCGTGGAGCTGCGCGACCTGGAGGCCTACCGCCGCGACGAGGGCGTGGCCGTCGATCTCACGGGCGAGCGCTTCGTGCGCATGCGCCCCGACCTCGCACCGCAGGGCCCGCGCGACGCCGCGCGCGTGCTGGCGCGCCTGACCGCGGGCGCGAGCCTCACCTTCTTCGACGTGTGGCTCACCGACGTGTTCGGCCACGCCCAGGACGGCGCCGAAGCGGTGGCGCTGCTGGCGCGCCTCGACGCGCTCCTGGGCAGCCTGCTCGAGCTCGGCGCCGGCGAGAGCTTCACGCTGCTGCTCACCTCCGACCACGGCAACCTCGAGGACCTGAGCGGCCGCGGCCACACCGAGAACCGCGTGCCGCTGCTGGTACTGGGGCCGGGCGCGAGCGAGTTCCTGGAGGCGCGCTCGCTGCTGGACGTGGCGCCGGGGGTACGGCGCTTCTGGGGAGACGCGACCGGCGCCTGAGCGCCCACCGGCGCGCCCTCAGCCGAGCAGGACGAGCACCGCCGCCTCGTACCAGGCGGCCACCAGGAGCAGCAGCCCGGCGATGGGCAGCATCAGCAGCAGCTTGCGGTAGGCGCGGTAGAAGCGGTTCTCGCCGCGGCCGAAGAGCGTGGCCAGCAGCATGCCGCCGCCCGCCACCACCAGGAAGTAGGCGGTGAGCTCGAGCACCAGCAGCACCAGCACGATCACGAGCTCGAGCGGCCCGCTGCCGCCCAGCAGGCCGAACGGCACCGCCTGGGTGAAGAACGACAGGGCGGCGAACAGGTAGGCGGGCACGCCCAGCAGCGCCGCCAGCGCGAAGGTGACCGACACCGTGACCACCACGTAGTTCTGGTAGAAGGTCGTGACCGCCGCGCGCGCGACGTTGCCGCTGCCGTACGCCTCGGTGGCGCCCACGGTGGTGACGGCGCTCGTGACCAGGTCGACGATGGCCTGCTCGCAGGTGTCGGGCAGGGTGGATCCGAAGTAGGCGCCGAGCGCGAACACGCCGTACAGCAGCGCTAGCGTGACGATCACCAGGCGGCGGTGCTCGCGGATGGTGGCGCGGCCGGCGGCCAGCCAGCGGCGCAGGGTCGAGGCGCGGGTGGCCAGCTGCATGACCACCAGCAGCGTGAACGCCACGAACGTCCAGGCGGCCACGGGCGTCTGCAGCCAGGCGCGCACGCCCGACAGCTCCAGGGTGGAGCGGAAGCCCACGTACTCGACGGTCCAGGGGTCGACGTCGGCGTCGGCGCCGCGCTCGCGCAGGCGCACCTCCACCACGTCGAGCTGATCGCCGGGGCGCACCGCGGCGTAGGTGAAGACCCGCAGCTCGGGGTCGTCGCTGGGCTGCTCCAGGCGGTCGTCGAGACGCACCTGGGTGCCGGGCGGCGGGGCGGCGTTGGTGAGCAGCGCCGGGATCTCGCGGCACAGCTGCTCGGCGTCGAGGGTGGCGAGCTGGTCGAAGGCGAGCGGCTCCTGCGCCAGCCAGGCCTCCACGGCGGCGTCGGCGCGCGCGCCGGCGTCGACGGCCGGCGCCTGGGCCGCCTCGGTGCCTTGCGCGAACGCGGCGCCCGCCAGCAGCGCCAGCAGCGCCAGCAGGGCCAGGGCCGTGGCCAGGAAGCGGTTCGGGTTCAGGTTCGGGGTGCCCAGCATCTTCTCCTCGACGGTCGTTCGCGGGCCCCGGCGCTGCCTGCGCGCCGGGCGCGTTCCCCAGCGAGCATACCGTGTGCCCGGGAGTAGACTGGCCGCCGTGAAGGCGAAGCCCACCCCGTGGTACCTCAACGCCGCGCGCCGCACCCTGGTCACGGCGCTGCCGGCGCTGGCGCGGCCCGACGACCGCTGGGCGCGCCGCTGGTTGAGCCCACCGGAGTCGAGCCTGTTCCAGCAGCTGCCGCCGCAGGAGCGCGCGCACGGCATCGAGGTGGCGCGGCGCTTGCTTGCGGGCCACCCCGAGGCGCGCCCGCAGCTGGTGCGCGCCGCCCTGCTGCACGACGTGGGCAAGCTCGGCACGCCGCAGTTCGTGCTGTGGCGCGTGCTCACGCACCTGCTCCCCGAGGCGCGCATCCCGGCCGAGCCGCGCCGCCGCGGGCTGGCCGGCGCGCGCCAGGCGCGGCGCCACCACGCCGCCTACGGCGCCGCGTTGATCCGCAGCGTGGGGGGCGACGAGGAGGTCGCGCGCCTGGTTGAACGCCACCACGACGCCAGCGCCGGCGGCGAGCTGGCGCAGCTCCGCGAGGCCGATGAGCGCACCTGACGCCCCGCGCCACGCCAGCGACGACCCGTTGGCGTGGCTCTTCGCGCTCCAACGCTTCGGGGCGCGCGCCGGGCTCGGGACGATGCGCGAGCTGCTCGCGCGCCTCGGTTCCCCGCAGCGCGCCTTCCGCACGGCGCTGGTGGGGGGCACCAACGGCAAGGGGAGCGTGGCGCGGCTGCTGGCCGCCGCCCTGCAGGCGGGCGGCTGGCGCACCGGGCTGTTCACCAGCCCCCACCTGCAGCGCGTGGGCGAGCGCGCCCGCGTCGACGGCGAGGAGGCGAGCGCGGCGGAGATGGCCGCGCTGGTAGCCGAGGTGCGGCCGCTGGCGACCGAGCTCGGCGCCACCTTCTTCGAGGTGGTCACGGCCGTCGCCCTGCTGCGCTTCGCCCGCGCCGGGGTGGAGCGGGCCGTGCTCGAGGTCGGCATGGGGGGCCGCCTCGACGCCACCAACGCCGTGGAGCCGGAGCTGACGGTGGTCACGGGGGTGGCGCTCGACCACCAGGGCGTGCTGGGCGCCAGCGTGGCGGAGATCGCCGGCGACAAGGCGGGCATCCTCAGAGAGGGCGTGCCGCTGGTGACGGCCGCCACCGGCGAGGCGCTCGCGGTGCTGGCGGAGCGCGCCGGATCGCTGGGCGCGCCGCTGGTGCGCTACGGCGAGGCGTTCACCGCCGAGGGGGTCAGCAGCGGCTGGGAGGGGGTGGGTTTCACGCTCGCCTGGCGTGGCGGCGGCCCGCTGCCGGACGCCGGGCGGCTGGAGCTGGCGTCACCGCTGGTCGGCCGCCACCAGGTGGCCAACGTGGCGCAGGCGGCGGTGGCGGCGCTGCTCCTCGGCGTGGCGCCGGGGGCCGTGCGGGAGGCGCTCGCCACGGCGCGCTGGCCCGGCCGCCTGGAGCGCTGCAGCCACCGGGGCCGCCACGTGGTGCTCGACGGCGCCCACAACCCGCAGGCGGCGCAGGCGTTGGCGGTGGCGCTCCAGGAGCTCGAGGGGCGGGTGGCGGTGCTGGTGGTGGGGGTGTCCGAGGAGAAGGACGTGGACGCGCTGCTTCGCGCCTGGCACGGCCTGGCGCGCCGCGTGCTGTTCACGCGCGCCGAGCGTAGCCCGCGCGCCGCGACCCCCGAGGCGCTGCTGGCGGCGTGGCGCGCCGGCGGCGGCGCGCCGCCAGCGGCCACCGCGCCCGGCCCGGCCGCAGCGCTGGCCGCCGCGCTCGACGCCACCGCGCCTGGCGACACCATCGTGGTGGCCGGCAGCCTGTTCCTGGTCGGCGAGGCGCGCGACCTGCTGGAGGGTAAGGGTTCCGAGCCGTTCGAACGCTGGCAGTGACGCGCCCCGAGCGCCTCAGCCGTCGAGCGCGCCCTCGGCGGGGGGCCGGCGGTGGCGGCGCCACGCCTGCCAGTACTTGACGAGCACCACCAGCGAGATCGGCACCAGGCCCGTCACGAGCGTGAACAGCTCGTCGCCGCCCCAGCCGAAGCGCGGCAGCAGCAGCAGCGTCACCAGCGGGTAGACGAGGGCGGCGACCGCTCCGGCGACGCCCGCGCCCGGGCTGAACCGGCGCGTGAGCAGGTAGACGGCGACGATCAGCGCCAGGTAGTAGAGGCCCGCGATGGGGTAGAGCGGCAGCGACACGCCGAAGGTGGTGGCGATCGCCTTGCCGCCGCGGAAGTGCGCCCAGGGGGAGAAGCCGTGGCCCAGCACCGCCCCGAAGCCGGCCGCGAGGGCGGGCAGCAGCGCGCCCGCGTCGGCGCGTCCGCTCACCTCGGCCATCAGCATGCCCAGGTAGGTGGCGAGCGCGCCCTTGCCCACGTCGACCAGCGCCACCGCCACCCCGAGCGGGAGCCCGAGGTTGCGGGCGGTGTTCATGGCGCCCATGTTGCCGGAGCCCACCTCGAAGATGTCGGCGCCCCGCAGGCGCGCGGCGATCGCGGCGGTGGGGAGCCCCCCGAGCAGGTAGCCGACGGCGAGCGCCGCCAGCAGGTCAAGCATGCTGCCCCGGGGCGGGCGGGGGAGGGGCCGCCTCGACGCCGAGCGCCAGGGTGGCCACGAAGCTGCGCAGCTCGTGGACGTGGTAGGCGACGTAACGCTCGAGCAGGCGCCAGTGCATGAGCCGGTCGTGCGGCGGGGTGCGGAGCCCCGCGGTCAGCGGGCGCGCCACCAGGTCCTGCAGCTCGGCGACGTGCTCGGGCGCCAGGCCGATGCCCTCGCAGCACGCGCCGCAGGTGAGCCCGCCGCCGGCGACGTCGAAGGCGACCAGCCCCGTGGGCTCGCCGCAGCGCACGCAGGCGTTCAGGCGCGGCGCCAGCCCCGCCACCCCCAGCAGGCGCCAGGCGTAGAGCAGCGCCACGTGCTCGGGGTCGTGGTGGGCGTTCAGGCCGCGCAGGCCGCTAGCTAGGTAGTCGTAGAGCCGCTCGCCCAGGTGCACGTCGACGGTCAGGGCGTCGGCGAGCTCGGCGAGCAGGTGGGCGTACGGGTAGACGCCGGGCTCGCTCAGGCGCGGCAGCGCGCCGTTGAGCTGCACCTGCGTGAGGAGCGCCAGGTCGTCGTCGTTCTTGCGGTAGTACTGCACCGTGACGTCGTGGAACAGGCTCAGGCGCCCGAGGTTGCCGCCGGGCAGGGTGCCCTTGCGCGCCACGGCGCGCCACTTGCCGCCCTCGTTCATCAGCGTGACGACCACGTCGCCGGACGGCAGGGAGCTGCGCCGGATGACGATGCCTTCGCTGACGGTGTAGTGCCTCACCCCAGGATTCTAGCCCGCCTCCAGCCACGCCACCAGCGCCTGGCTTGCAAGCGCCTGCAGCCGCGCCGGCGGGCCTTCCGGCAGCCGGAAGAGGTCGCCGCGCTCCAGCACCCGGTAGTCGCCCTGGGGCAGGTCGACCACCAGGCGCCCCTCCAGCACCAGCAGCGTGGCGCCGGGGTCGGCCTGCAGCGGGGAGCGCGGCGCGAGCGCCTGCACATGCAGCGCGACGCCTGGCACGGCGGCGCGCGCGCCGGCGCCCGAGCGCGCCAGCGCCGGGAGGTTCAGCGGGCGGTCGGCCGCGCTCAGGCCGCTTCCTCGGCCTTGCGGGCCTTGCCGAAGAGCATGCGCAGCTTGAACAGGGCGCGCTTGTTGGCGGCCTGCGCCTGCTCGGCGTCGAGCCCCAGCTCGGCGCCGGCCTCGGCGGGGCTCATCGCGGCGTGGCCGCGCACGCCCAGGGTCCGCTCGGCGACGGCGGCGTCGGTGGGGTCGAGCTGGTCGAGGAAGCGCGCGAGCTCCTCCGGCGTGGCCTTGCGCTTGGGCGCCGCGGCGCGGCTGGCGCTCTTGGCGCCCTTCTGCGTGCCCTTCGCGCCCTTGCTCGCCTTGGCGCCGGCCTTCTTGCTGGGGGCCTTGCGTTTGCTGGCCTTGGCGCCCGCCTTGCGCCCGCCGCTGGCGGCCACCGCCGCCTCGCGCGCCGCCAGGATGTCGAGCGCCTGCTCGAGGCTCACGTCCTCGGGCGCCAGGTCCCGCGGCAGCGAGGCGTTGAGCGAGCCGCGCTTGACGTAGGGGCCGTAGCGGCCGCTGCGCACCTCGACGGGCTCGCCGGTGTCGGGGTCCTCGCCCAGCTCCTTGAGGGCCGCGCCGCCGCGCTGCGCCTTCTTCGCCAGCAGCTCCAGCGCGCGCGGCAGCTCCACCTCGAGCAGGAACTCGTCCTTCGGGATCGAGGCGTAGACGCGCTGGTGCTTCACGTAGGGGCCGTAGCGGCCGATGCCCACCTCGACCGGCGCGCCCGTCTCGGGGTGCGCGCCCAGCGGCTTGGGCAGAGCGATGAGCTCCAGCGCCAGCTCGGCGGTCACGTCGTGGGGCGACAGCCCGGGCGGGAGCGACACGCGCTTGGGCTTGCCGCCGCCTTCGCCCGCCTCGCCCAGCTGCAGGTAGGGGCCGAAGGGGCCGCGCTTCAGCAGCACGGGGGCGCCCGTGTCGGGGTCCTCGGCAACCGCTACGTCGCCCATGTTCCCCTCGGTGAGGTAGCGCTCCAGGTCGGCCTTGGTGAGGTCGCCGGGGGCCACGTCGTCGGGCAGCGAGGCGGTCTTGGTGTCGCCGTCCAGCGGGCCCTCGACGTAGGGGCCGTAGCGGCCGACGCGCACCAGGTACGGCTCCCAGCGGGGGTTGCGGATGGTGGAGATCTCGCGGGCGTCGACGGCCTCCAGCGCGTCGTCGACGCGCTTCACGATGCCCTCGTCGCCCAGGTAGAAGTCGTGCAGGTAGCGGGCGGCGTTGCGCTCGCCGGCGGCGATGTCGTCGAGCACCGACTCCATGCGCGCCGTGAACTCGGTGTCGACCAGGCGCTCGAACTGGCGCTCCAGCAGGTTGTTGGTCGCGAACGCCGTGAAGGTGGGGACCAGCTGCTGGCCCACCTTGCGCACGTAGCCGCGCGCCTGGATGGTCTCGATGATGCTGGCGTAGGTGCTCGGCCGCCCGATGCCCTCCGCCTCGAGGAGCTTGACCAGCGAGGCGTCTGTGTAGCGCGCCGGCGGCTTGGTCTCGTGGCCGGCGGCCGACACCCCGCGGCAGTCGAGCGCCTCGCCCTTGGAGAGGGGCGGCAGCGGCTGGTCGCGGTCGTCGAGCGCGGCCTCCGGGTCGTCGGAGCCCTCCACGTAGGCGCGGAAGAAGCCGGGGAACAGCACCGTGCGGCCGGTGGCGCGGAACGC
>JAAYYF010000003.1 GCA_012515535.1 Deinococcales bacterium | reverse complement strand
GCGTATGCCGGACGGCGAGATAATCACCTCCTCGCGCCAGCCCATCTACGTGTGGAACGACTTCGTGGAGGGCGCCCTGCAGGGCCGCTCCGGCGCCGGCTCCACCTTCCCGGTGCCGCCCGGCATCGTGTTCCACCAGATCGACCTCAAGACCGGCGCCCCCAGCCCCAGCGGCGTGCGCGCCGCCTTCCGCGAGTCCGACGACCTCGCCGCGCAGGCGCTGGGCACCACGCTGCGCCTCAACCTGCCCATCGACACCGCCACCGGGCTGCGCGCCACCGTCGACACGCCGCCCGAGCGCATCGAGATCATCGAGGTCGATCCCGAGGACGTGGACCGCTACCTCGGGGGGGCCGGCGGAGGGTGAGCGCGTGAACGGCACCCTCACCGCCGTCGCCGGCATCGAGGTCGGTCACCACACCGACCTCGCCGCGCGTACCGGCTGCACCGTGGTCCTCGCGCCGCCCGACGGCTGCGTGGCGTCCGGCTTCGTGCTGGGGCCCGCTCCGGGGTCGCGCGAGAGCGTGCTGCTCACCCCCGACCGCACGGTCGACCGGGTGCACGCCGTGCTGCTGAGCGGCGGCAGCGCCTTCGGGCTGGCCGCCGCCGACGGCGTGATGCGCTGGCTCGAGGAGCAGGGGCGCGGCTTCGACACCGGCGTGGCGCGCGTGCCCATCGTGCCGGCGGCGGTGCTGTACGACCTGGCGGTGGGCTCGCCCAGCGTGCGGCCCGGGGCGGCGGACGGCTACGCCGCCGCGGCGGCGGCCAGCGCGGCGCCGGTGGCGATGGGCCGCGTGGGGGCCGGAACCGGCGCCACGGTCGGCAAGCTGCGCGGCCCGGAGCGGGCGGTGGCCAGCGGGCTCGGCTGCCACGTCGAGCGCGTGGGCGGGGCCACGGTGGCGGCGCTCGCCGTCAGCAACGCCGTGGGCAACCTGGTCGACCCCGACACCGGCGCGCTGCTCGCCGGCGTGCCCGGTACCCTGGGCATGGCCGCGGCCGAGGGCTTCGCCGCCATGCCGGGCGCCAACACCACCCTGGTGGTGGTGGCCACCGACGCGCCGCTCACCAAGAGCGAGGCGCGGGCGCTCAGCCAGAGCGCCCACATCGGCATCGCGCGCGTGACGCGGCCGTCGCACACGCCCCTCGACGGCGACAGCGCCTTCGTGCTCTCGACCTGCCGGGGCCCGACGGTCCCGCTCGCGACCCTCTCGATAGCGGTGCAGGAGGTCGTGGCGCGCGCCCTCGTCGCAGGCTGGCGCGCCGCGCTCGCCGACTGACCTCCAGCGCCGCCCCGAACCCCCAACGAGTTCACACCAGGCGCCCGCCCCGAAGGCCCGCGCCGCCTAGGAGATGACACGTATGAGCAACCTCTACCACCTACCCAGCGGAGACAAGGCCCCCGAGATGGTCAACGCCGTCATCGAGGTGCCGGTCGGCAGCTCCAACAAGTACGAGTACGACCCCGAGCTGGGCGTCTTCCGCCTCGACCGCGTGCTCTACAGCCCCATGCACTACCCCGGCGACTACGGCTTCATCCCCGGCACCTACGCCGACGACGACGACCCGCTCGACGTGCTGGTGCTGATGAACCGCCCGAGCTTCCCCGGGGCCGTGCTGCGCGCCCGCCCGCTCGGCTACCTCGAGATGAGCGACGAGAAGGGGCGCGACCAGAAGATCCTCGCGGTGCCGGTCGACGACCCGCGCTACGACGGCAACCGCCACCTCGACTCCATCTCCCGCCACCGCCTGCGCGAGATCGAGCACTTCTTCCGCATCTACAAGGAGCTGGAGGGGAAGGAGACGGTGGTCGAGGACTGGCACGGCATGGACGCCACCCACCGCCTGATCGAGCGCGCCATGGAGGCCTACCGCCAGCGTTACCCGGTGGAGGAGAGCGCCTAGCGCTAGGGCGTCACTCGGCCACGAGGCGGTAGAGCGTGCCGGCGAGGGCGTCGACGAGGTAGAGCTCCCCGGCGGCGTCCTCGCCGAAGCTGGTGATGTTGAAGCCGGTGTCCAGCAGGGTCTCGAGCTCCCAGCCCAGCGCGGCGCTGCTGGCCCACACGCGGCCCGTCACGAAGTCGCCGAACACGTACGAGCCCTCGAGCTCGGGCACGGCGCTGCCGCGGTAGACGTAGCCGCCGGTGATGGAGCGCCCCCAGTCCTGGCCCCACGGGTAGGAGAAGGTGGGCAGCGTCAGGCCCTGCGCGGCGGCGTCGCAGTCGGCGTCCAGGTGGCAGGCCTCGGCCTCCATCAGCGGCCAGCCGTAGTTGCGCCCGCCGCCGGAGCCGGCCGGCTCGACGTTGACCTCCTCGAAGCGGTCCTCGCCCACGTCGGCGATGTAGAGGTCGCCGGTGGCGCGGTCGAAGCTGAAGCGCCACGGGTTCCGGAGCCCGTAGGCCCACACCTCGTCGGCGGGGGAGCCCTGGCCGGCGAAGGGGTTGCTGGCGGGCGCGGCGTAGCCGCTGGCGGCCCCCACGTCGAGGCGCAGGAGCTTGCCGAGGCGCGAGTCGAGCGCCTGGGCCGGCTCGCCGCCGTCGCCGCCGTCGCCCATCGCCCAGTAGAGGTAGCCGTCGGGGCCGAACGCCAGCTGGCCGCCGTTGTGGTTCGTGGCCGGCTGCGGCTCGGTGACGAGCACCTCCTCGGAGGCGGGGTCCGCGACGTCGGGGTCGGCCGTCACCCGGAAGCGCGACAGCACGCTCGAGCCCGCGGGCTGGTCGCGGTCGGTGTAGTAGACGTAGAACACGCCGCTGCTGGCGTGATCGGGCGGGAACGCCAGGCCCAGCAGGCCGCCCTCCCCGCCTTCGCCGACGCGGTCGGTGAGGTCGAGGAACGGCGTGGGGAGCAGGGCGCCGTCGCGCACGACGCGCACGGTGCCGCCGAGCTCCAGCACGAAGAGGCGGTCGTCGCCGGCGTGCGCCACGCCCGCCGGGAACGCGAGCCCGGTGACGACGGTCTCGAGGCCGACGACGCCGCTCTGGGGCGGGCCGCTCGGCCCGGGAGGGCGCGGGCCGCCGGGACCGCCCGACGGGCCGCAGGCCGCCAGCAGCAGCGAGCAGAGGAGGGCCGGCCCCCGGAGGGACCGGCCGCGCGGGCGCCGCGCGCCCGGCGTGGGGTTGGGGGATGGGTTCACCATGGGGGCAAGCGTAGCCGAGGCTCCCGAGCCCCCGTGGTCAAACGTCAGCCGCTGCCGAGCGGCTCCTGCGCCAGCTGCTCCGCGTCGGCCTTCGACAGCCACCGGAGCGCGATCTCGCGCTGCTGCTCGGGGGAGAGCTGCGGGGTGGCGTAGCGCCCGGCCGCGCGCCGCTGGCGTTGCGCCTCGAACAGGATCACCGCGGCCGCCACGCTGACGTTGAGCGACTGCACCATCCCCAGCATGGGGATGATCACGTGCCGGTCGGCTAGTGCGGCCGCCGCGGGCGTCACCCCCGCCTTCTCGTTGCCCAGCAGCAGCGCGGTCGGCCCCGTGTAGTCCACCTCGCGGTAGTCGACGGCGTCGTCCGACAGGTGGGCGGCGTACACCTGCATGCCGCGCTCCTTCAGGACGCCCACCGCCTCCTCGACGCTCTGGTGCACCACCAGGTCCACCCACTTCTCGGCGCTGGCGCTGGTGGCGTTGAAGGTGGCGATGCCGCCGGTGGGCCGCACCGCGTGCACCTCGCCGATGCCCACCGCGTCGCAGCTGCGCAGGACGGCGGAGAGGTTGTGCGGCTTGTAGACGTCCTCGGCCAGCACGGTGAGGTCGGGCTGGCGGCGCGAGAGCACGTCGAAGATGCGGCGGCGGCGGCGTTCGGTCATGCCAGCGAGGATAACCGAGCGGGGCGCGCTCGGACGGATCGCGGGGTCGTGGCGCGCCGCTGCCGGTCGCTCGTCGCGGCTTGACGGAGGTCGTCCCGCGGCGATATCATCCCTCTCGCCTCGCACGGGCCTACGGCCCGCGCGCGGTGCCCGAGCCGAGGTGGCGGAATCGGTAGACGCGCCAGCTTGAGGGGCTGGTGGCCGCAAGGCTGTAGGGGTTCAAGTCCCCTCCTCGGCACCACGACGAAGCGGTCAGGAGCCGGCCCAGGTGGCCGGCTCTTCGCTGTTGGGCCGGCGCCTAGGCCGGCTCGGGGCCGGCGGCGGGAAGTGATAGCGTGGTCTCGTGCCCGGCTCGCCAGACGGCTCCGTCCTCCCACCCGCCTCGTTCCCCTTCCCGCGCTACCGCGCCGGGCAGGCCGAGGCCCTCGAGCGCGCCCGCGAGGCGTTCGCGGCGGGCAAGCGCTTCGTGGTCATCGAGGCGCCCACCGGCGCCGGCAAGAGCGCCATCGCGGTCACGCTGGCGCGCGAGGCCAGCAGCGCCTTCGTGCTCACCAACCAGAAGATCCTGCAGGACCAGTACGTCACCGACTTCCCGGACCTGGCCCTGATGAAGGGGCGCGCCAACTACGACTGCCTGGTGGCCCCCACCCACGCGGCCGCCGCTCCCTGCCTGGCCGGCAAGCGCTTCCCCGCCTGCGACGACTGCCCCTACTTCACCGCCAAGGACGTGGCGGTGGCGGCCAACGTCACCACCCTCAACTACGCCTACTTCCTCGCCGAGCTGAACTACGCCGGCGGCTTCCGCGGCCGCGAGCTGCTGGTGCTCGACGAGGCCCACAACGCCGAGGCGGCGCTGATGAGCTTCGCGCAGGTCTACCTGTCCGAGGCGCAGCTGCTGCGCGCCGGCCTCGACCTGGCGCTGCCGCCGAACCTCGGCGAGGAGCTGCTGTTCGAGTTCGCCGAGCAGCTGCTGCCCGAGCTGAAGCGCCGCGCCGGCGAGGTGGACGCCGAGCTCGCCAAGGGCTCGCTGCAGAGCCAGGCGGCCGTCGAGCAGCTGCGCGTCAAGCAGTGGCTCGAGACGCAGGTGGAGCGCATCACCATCCTGCTCGACAGCTACTACGGCGGCGACGTCGACTGGGTGGTCGAGCGCTTCCGCGGGCGCGAGGGCGAGGTGCTGCTGTTCAAGCCCGTGGAGGTGGCGCCGCTGGCCGAGCCGTTCCTGTTCGCCTACGGCGAGCGCGTGCTGATGCTGTCGGCCACCATCCTCGACGCCCCCACCTTCCTGCGCAGCCTCGGCATCGACCCGAGCGAGGCCGAGGTCATCGACGTCCCCTCGAGCTTCCCGCCCGAGAACCGCCCCATCTACCTGCGGCCGGCGGCGCGCCTCACGCGCCACCACCTCGACCGCGACCTGCCCAAGCTCGCCGACGCCATCGCCGAGCTGGCCGCCCGTCACGAGCACGAGAAGGGCGTGGTGCACGCGCACTCCTACAAGATCGCCAGCTACCTTGCGCGCCACCTGCCGGCCGAGGTGCGCTGGCGCGTCCTCACCCACGACAGCGCCGACGGCCGCGACGCCGCCCTCACGCGGCATCTGACCGACGACGCCCCCACGATCCTGCTGACGCCGAGCATGACCGAGGGGATCGACCTGGCCGACGAGCGCGCCCGCTGGCAGGTGCTGTGCAAGGTGCCGTACCCCTACCTAGGCGACCGCCAGGTGGCGGCGCGCATGGAGCGCGACCGCGATTGGTACGACTGGCGCACCACGCTGGCGGTGGTGCAGGCCTACGGCCGCTCGGTGCGCTCCGAGACCGACCACGCCGTCACCTACCTCCTGGACGCCGACTTCCCCAGCTTCATCAAGCGCCAGCAGCGCCGGCTGCCCGCCTGGTTCCTGGAGGCGCTCAGGTAGCCCGCTCGTCGGGCGGCGGCAGCTGCAGCGGCCGCTCCACGTTGGTCCGCAGCACCACGGTGGTCTCGGTGCGCTCCACGCCCTCGAGCATGAACAGGCGGTCGAGGAACGCGTCGAGCGCTGCCGTGGACGGCACGCGCACCTTGGCGATGAAGGCGTAGGTGCCGGCCACCGCGTGCAGCTCCTCGATCTCGGGGAACGCCAGCAGCCGTTCCACCAGGCGCTGCGCCGGCTTGCGCGGCTGCGGCGCGATGGCCACGAACGCCGCGATGGCCAGGCCCAGGGCGTGCGGGTCGACGTCGGCGTGGTAGCCGCGGATCACCCCGGCCTGCTCCAGCTTCCTCACGCGCTCGCCGACCGCCGGCGCCGACAGCCCCACCTGCTTGGCGATGCTGGCGTGGCTGGCGCGACCGTCGCGCAGGAGGATGGCGAGGATGCGGCGATCGACGGCGTCGAACTCCATGGCTGCGCCGAGCGTAGCACGCGCCCCGGCGCGCGCCGCCTGTTACCCTGCGGCGTGCGCATCCTCTTCATCGGCGACGTCTTCGCCACGCCGGGCCTCAAGGCCGCTCAGGGCTTCCTCAAGGAACGCAGGGCCGACTACGACTTCGTGGTGGTGAACGGCGAGAACGTCGCCGGCGGCTTCGGCATCACGCGCCGGCACTTCGAGCAGCTGCGCGCCGCCGGCGCCGACGTGGTGACCCTCGGCAACCACGGCTTCGACCAGCCCGGCACCGCCGAGCTGCTCGAGGAGAGCCCGCGGCTGCTGCGCCCCGCCAACTACCCGCCCGGCACCCCGGGCCTGGGCGCCCACGTGTTCGAGGCGCGTGGCGGCGAGCGCGTGGCGGTGCTGCAGCTGATGGGCCGCGTGTACATGGAGGCGCTCGACGACCCGTTCCGCGTGGCCGACGACGTGCTCGAGGGCCTGCCGGCGGGCGTGCCGGTGATCGTCGACTTCCACGCCGAGGCCACCAGCGAGAAGAAGGTGATGGGCTTCCACCTGGCCGGCCGCGTGAGCGCCGTGGTGGGCACGCACACCCACGTCACCACCGCCGACGAGTGCGTCTACAAGGGCACCGCCTACATCACCGACGTGGGCATGACCGGCGTGCAGCACTCGTCGATCGGCATGCGCTTCGAGGAGGTGCACGCCCGCTTCGTCGACAAGCTGCCGCGGCGCTTCAAGCCGGCCGAGGGGCCCGCCACGCTCAACGCCGTGGAGATCGAGCTCGACGGCCGCCGCGCGGTCGCCGTCCGGCGGCTACGGTGGGAGGCGAGCCGCGACGAGGGGTGAGCGGGTGGGAGGCGCGCGAGGTGGCGAGGTGGACACGAGCGAGTTCGAGCTGCTGAGCGCCGACGTCGACTTCCTCGCCACCGCGCTGGGCGACGTGCTGCGTGAGCTGGAGGGGGAGCCGTTCTTCGAGCTCGTGGAGCGGGTGCGCCGCCTCACCAAGCGCCTGCGCGAGGTGCCTGGCGACGCCGCCGCCGAGCGCGAGCTGAGCGGCCTCCTGCGCGCCGCCTCCACCGAGGACGCCGAGCGGCTGGTGCGGGCGTTCACCGTCTACTTCCAGCTCGTGAACCTGGCCGAGGAGGTGCACCGCGTGCGCGTCAACCGCCTGCGCTCGCTCTCCGCCACCCCCGAGGAGCCGCGGCGCGAGAGCCTGGCGGCCGCCGTCAAGGCGCTCAAGGACCGCGGCTGGAGCCGCGAGCGCGCGCTCGCCTTCCTGGCAGGCGTCGACCTGCAGCTGACGCTCACCGCTCACCCCACCGAGGTGAAGCGCTACACCGTCAGGCTCAAGCTGGAGCGCGTCGCCGCCGCCGTCACGCAGCTCGGCGAGCGCGCGCTGCCGCCGCGCGAGGCGCGCCGGCTGCGCGAGACCATCTACGCCGAGATCGCCACCCTGTGGCACACGCGGGAGGTCGACGACGCGCGCCCCTCGGTGCTCGACGAGGTCAAGAGCGCGCTCTACTACTTCCGCCGCACGCTGCTGGAGGTGGTGCCGGCGCTGATGCGCGACCTCGAGTGGGCGCTGGAGACGTACTTCCCGGCGCCCGCCGGCGAGCGGGACCAGGGCGCCGGGCCGAGCGCCCTGCCGCCGCTCGTGCGCTTCCGCTCGTGGATCGGCGGCGACCGCGACGGCAACCCGTTCGTGACGCCCGAGGTGACGCGCGAGGCCTACCGCCTGCAGGCGGAGGTGGCCAACCGCGCCTACCTGGCGGACGTCGACGACCTGGTGCAGCGCCTGTCGCAGTGGGAGCGGCGCGCGCCCGCCCCGCCCGAGCTGAGCGCGGCGCTGGCGCGCCGCGAGGCCGAGCTGGGGGCCGGCCCGCGCTTCCCGGGCGAGCCGTACCGGCGCTGGCTCGAGCTGACCCACCGGCTCCTGACGGCGGAGGCCGCGCGCGCCGGCAGCTACCCGGGCGGCGGCGCCGGCTACCTCGCCGACCTCGAGCTCCTCGAGCGCGCCCTGGAGGCGAGCGGCGGTGCGCGGCCCGCGCGCGCCTTCGTGCGGCCCGCGGCGGTGCGCGCGGCCGCCTTCGGCTTCGCGCTGGCGCCGCTCGACGTGCGCGAGCACTCGCGCCAGCACGAGCGCGCGGTCGCCGACCTGCTGGCGCTGGCGGGCGTCCACCCGGACTACGCCGCGCTCCCGGAGGCGGCGCGCGTGGAGCTCCTGGCGCGCGAGCTCGCCTCGCCGCGGCCGCTGCTGCCGCGCCACGCCAGCCCCGGGGAGGCGGCCGGGCGCGCGCTGGCCTTCCTCGAGGAGCTGCGCCGCGCCCGCGCGGCGTACGGCGAGGACGCCATCGGCAGCACCATCGTCAGCATGACCGAGGGCGCCTCCGACGTCCTGGAGGCGCTGCTGCTGGCGAAGGAGGCCGGGGTGGAGGCGATCGACGCCACGCCGCTGTTCGAGACGCTCGACGACCTGGAGCGCGCCCCCGAGGTGCTGGCGCAGCTGTTCGCGCTGCAGCCGTACCGCGCCCACGTGGCGCGGCGCGGGGTCCAGGAGGTGATGATCGGCTACTCCGACTCCAACAAGGACGCCGGCTTCGTGGCCGCCACCTGGGCGCTCTACCGGGCGCAGGAGGGGCTGGCGGCGGTGTGCCGCGCGGCGGGCGTGCCGCTGCGGATCTTCCACGGGCGCGGGACCAGCATCGGCCGCGGCGGGGGGCCGGCGGGGCAGGCGATCCTGGCGCAGCCGCCCGGGAGCCTGGCGGGCCGCATGCGCACCACCGAGCAGGGCGAGGCGCTCGCCGACCGCTACCGCGACCCCGCCCTGGCCCACCGCCACCTGGAGCAGGTGCTGCACGCCGTCCTGCTCGCCTCGGCGCGCGACGAGGGGCCGCTACCGGAGGTGGAGCCGCGCTACCGCCAGGCGATGGACGAGGCCGCGCGCGCCGGCATGGCCACCTACCACGCGCTCGTGCACCACGAGGCGTTCGTCGACCTCTTCGAGCAGGTCACGCCCATCCTCGAGCTGGGGCGCCTCAACCTCGGCTCGCGCCCCACCCGCCGCGGCAGCGACCGCTCGGTGGCCGGCTTGCGCGCCATCCCGTGGGTGTTCGCCTGGACGCAGTGCCGCGCCAACGTGCCCGGCTGGTACGGCGTGGGAGCCGCCCTGGAGGCCGTCGGCAGCGAGCTGGCCGCCGAGATGTACCGCGAGTGGCCGTTCTTCCGCACCATGCTCGACTTCGCGCAGATGAGCCTGGCCAAGGCCGACATGGGCGTCTTCGGCTCCTACCTCGAGCTGGTGGAGCCGCGCCTGCGGCCGCTCGGCGAGGAGGTGCAGCGCCGCTTCCGGGTGGCGGTCGAGCGGGTGGAGGCCGTCACCGGCGCGCCGCTCCTGGCGGGCGACCCCGTGCTGAAGCGCACCATCGAGCTGCGCAACCCCTACGTAGACCCCATCAGCCGCCTGCAGGTCGAGCTGCTGAGGCGCCTGCGCGCCACGCCCGAGGGCGCGCCGGAGCGCGAGGGGCTCGACTACGCCGTCCGCCTGTCGCTGACGGGGGTGTCGGCCGGGCTCCGCAACACGGGCTGAGTCGGGCCGAACACCGCGCCGACCCCCGAAAGGTTAGAGTTCTTCGACGGGCGGGCTAGGCCGCCCGAGGCTGCGGCCAGCCATCCTCTCATTGCGTTCATCCACCGGCTGCATAGAGTGTGCGTCGACGCGAGAAAGCGCGTGCCTGACGGACGCACGAGGAGCGTGGCATGACCTTCACCGAACTCTTGGCTAGCGGCGGACCGGTACTGGTCGCGATCATCCTGATCTCGGTCTTCGCCGTCTACGTCTTCTTCGAACGTTTCCTGAAGCTCCGCCGCGAGCAGGTGGACTCCAGCGCCCTGATGGCGCGGGTGAACGCCGCCGTGCGCGAGCGCGACCTGGAAGGGGCGCTCGCGGCCACCGAGGCCCAGGACGGGCCCGTGGCGCGCGTGCTGAGCGCCGCCCTGGAGCGCCTGCCGTACGGACGCCCGGCCGTGGAGGCGGCGTTCGAGGAGGCCACGCTGCTCGAGGAGCAGAACCTCACGCGCGGGCTGCGCCCGCTGGCGATCATCGCGCAGATCTCGCCGATGCTAGGCCTGCTCGGCACCGTCACCGGCATGATCATCTCCTTCTCCGAGATCGCGCGCCACGGCAGCGGCGACCCCGCCCTGCTGGCCACCGGCATCGGTCAGGCGCTCGTGACCACCGCCGCCGGCCTGATCGTGGCCATCCCCGTGCTGGTGGCGCACGGCTACCTCACCAGCAAGGTCGAGAAGGTGCTCAACGAGATCGACCGCCGCCGCGAGGAACTGATGGGCAACGTGGTGCAGGCGGTGGCCAGCCGGCGCGAGGAGGGCGGCGCGCGCGCCGCCGGCGCCGAGGGCGCGGCCGCCGAGGCGCGCGCCGAACGCGGCGGCCCGCGGGTCGACGCCCGGCCGCTGCCCCAGGGCTGAGCCGGCATGCGCGTCAGCCGAGCCCGCAAGCGCCTCGCCGCCACCCCGGGGCTGGACCTCACCCCGATGGTCGACGTGGTGTTCCTGCTGATCATCTTCTTCATGGTCTCGACCACCTTCATCACCCTGGAGTCGGGGCTGCCGGTGGAGCTGCCCGACACCCAGACCACCGTGGCGGAGCCGTCGAACCTGCCCACCGTGACCGTGAACAAGGAGGGCGCCGTCTTCTTCGGCGGCGCGCAGGTGTCGGAGGCGCAGCTCGCGCTGCTGCTGCGGCAGGAGCTCGACGCCACCGGCCAGACCACGGTGGTGCTGCGCGCCGACCGCGACGTGCCCCACGGCACCGCGGTGCGCATCATGGACCTGCTCACGCAGGGCGGCGCGCAACGCATCGTGATCGCCACGGGTGGCTGAGGCTGGACGGGTGCAGGAGGACGTCGTGAACCGCAACGCGCGTAGTGGCGCGCTCGCCGCCTTCTGGAACGACCCCGACAAGCGTCGCGCCATGGCGCTGTCGGTGGTGCTGCACCTGCTCGTCTTCCTGCTGCTGCTCGTCGCCAGCCTCGTGCCCCGCCCCGAGCCGTTGCCGGCCTACATCGTCATCGACGTGGGCACGCCGGCGCACGCCGAGGAGAGCGTGCAGGCGCCCACCGCGGAGGAGCCGGCGCTGCCGGCGCCCGAGCCGCAGGTGGCCAGCACCGAGATCGGCGACCCGCGCGAGCTGGCCGCCCCCGAGCAGGCCACCACCGCGCCCGAGGAGGCGCAGGTCACGGCGCAGCCGCCCGCCCCCGCCGCGCCGCCCGCCGAGGCCGCCGCGGCGCCGCCCGAGCCGGCCGAGGCCGCCGAGGTGCCCGCCCCGCCGCTGCCGCAGCCGCAGGTGGCGGAGGCCGCGCCGCTCGAGGAGCCGCTGCCCCTGGCCGAGGTGCCCGCCACCACCCTGCCCGAGATCGACCCGGTGGCGCTCGACCCGCGCCCGCTGGCCGACCCCATCTCCATCCCGCGCCCGCAGGCGCGCGCGGAGGTGAGCGAGGCCCGCGCCGTCGCCATGCAGCCGAGCGCCAACGTCAGCGAGGCGCGCGAGCTCAGCGCGCCGCAGCCCAGCGCCGCCGTGGCCGAGAGCCGGCCGCTGGAGGTGCCGCAGGCGAGCGCCGCCGTGGCGCAGTCCACCGGCCTGGCGGCGCCCAACGCCACGGCCTCGGTGGCCCCGGCGCGCCAGCTCGAGGCGCCCGGGGTGCAGGCCCAGGTGGCCGGCGCCGTCGACCTGAGCTCCAGCGGCGTCCAGGCCGCGGTGTCGGGCCACACCCCGCTGGCGCCGCCGGCGGTCAGCGCCCTGGTGGGCAGCCGCCGCGACGTGGCCGTCACCCCGCAGGCGCAGGTGGCGCAGGTGCGCGACGTGCCCCTCCCCACGCTGCGCGCCGAGGTGCTGGCGCCCGCGGCCCAGGCCGGCGCGCCGACCGACGACGGCCGCGCCACCGGCGCCACCGACGTCGAGGCCACCACCATCTCGCCGCGCCAGCCCGGCGGCAACGCCGCCACCGCCGGCCAGACCGGCCCCCTCGACCCGCTCGCCACCGCGGCGGGCCGCGGCCGCGCCGCCGGCCCCGACGGGGTGGGGGAGGGCACCGGCGCGCCGCCGCAGCCCTCGCGCCCGCCCTTCTCGACGCGCCGCGAGCAGCCGCTGGCGGTGCTGCTCGACAACGTGGGGGGCTACCCGCAGCACGGGCTGCGCGAGGCCAGCATGATCGTCGAGATGCCGGTCGAGGGCGGCCTCACGCGCCTGATGACCATCTACGACCGCACCGACCCCGAGCGCGTGGGCCCGGTGCGCAGCGCGCGCGACTACTTCGTGCAGCTCGCCGAGCGCAGCTCCGCGGTGCTGGTCCACGACGGCGGCTCGCCGGGCGCCATGATCGCCATCGGCGCCTCCAGCGTGCCGACGCTCAACGCCTACAGCAGCGGCCAGCTCTTCGCGCGCGCCGGCGAGCGCTCGGCGCCCTACAACCTCTACAGCCTCGGCACCGACCTGCGGAGCGCCGTGGCGCGCATGCTGCCGGGCGACGGACGCATCGTGACCGGCACCGTGTTCGCCCCCGGCGACGGCGCGCGCACGGTCAGCGAGGTGCAGGTGCGCTACAGCGGCGCTTACGGCTCGGGCTTCCGCTACGACAGCGCCCTGGGCGCCTACCGCTGGGTGCGCGACGGCGAGCCCGCCAACCACCCCGACGGCCAGATCGTGCTGATGGACGCGGTGCTGGTGGGCGAGATCACCGCCCGCCTGCAGCCCGGCGACACCGCGGGGCGCCTGTACATCCCGCTCGACGGCGGCGACGCTACCCTCTACCTGCGCGGGCGCGCGGTGCGCGGCAGCTGGCTGGTGAGCGACGGCGACGGCATCCGCTTCCGCACGGCGGACGGCGAGCTGGTCGACCTGGCGCCCTACCGCACGTGGGTGATGCTGACGCCCACGTACGACACGCGCGTCGAGCGCTGATCTTGCCGTTCGGGCATCCGTCTCTTAGCGGTGTGCGCGTGGTGCGGGTGGGGTGCGGCCCGGTTCACATCCAAGTGATGCGTTCAGGGCAGCACCCCACCCGCACCACCCACCATCACGGAAGAGCCACCCGAGACGCGGGCCCGAACGGGAAGGGCCTTGAGGCCAGCCCTCACCCCTCCGCCTCACGCGGCATGATCTCGTCGAAGAAGTTCCCGTGCAGCTTCAGCCGGTAGCTGTCGTCGCGGATCTCGACCTCCAGCCAGGCGTACTCGTCCAGGTGACCGTTGGTGTCGAGGAGCAGCGCGCGCCCCTGCGACGCCACGTTGACGCCGCCGCGCACCGGCGTGTGCCCGTACACGCCCAGGCGGTAGGGGGTGCCCTCGATGAAGTCGCGGTCCTCTTGCAGCCAGCGGCGGCGGTTCTCGAGGTAGAACGCCTGGTCGAAGGTGTTGTGCTCGGGCAGCGGCCCCACGTGCGCCAGGTGCAGCCCCTCGACCGCCAGCTCGAAGGGCCAGGTGAGGATCCAGTCGCGCAGCGCGGGGTCGAGCTCGTTGCCGTAGCCGGGCTTCCACTCGAGGTGCGACACGTCGTCGGTGCGCAGCGGGCCCTGGTCGGGGGTGACGGCGTTGTAGTCGTGGTTGCCCATGAGGATGGTCATGTTGCCGTCGGGCACGCGGTCGGCGAAGCCCTTGACCTCCCTGAGGAAGCGCTCCTGCGCCTGCTCGGCGCGCTCGAGGTGGCGCGGGTTGTACTCGTCGTAGCGGCGCACGTTGACGAGGTCGGCGTAGCGCTCGCGGCTCTTGGGGTGCACCAGGTCGCCGAGCAGCACCAGGCGTGTGCTGCCGTCGCGCAGGGCGTCGGTGGGGCGGTTCTGCTCGTCGGCGAGCCCCGCCTCGCGGAGCATGCGCCAGAGCTTACCGGCCTGGACGTGGATGTCGCCGATGACGACGAGGCGTAGCAAGGGAGGCTCCCGCCCTGCGGCTGCGGCTCAGCGGACCGCGGTCGACTCGAGGATCGGCAGCGGGTCGACGGGCTGGCCGTCCACGCGCACCTCGAAGTGCAGGTGGGAGCCGGTCGAGTTGCCCGTGTTGCCGACGCGCGCGATCAGCTGGCCGGCCACCACCGTGTCGCCCTCCTGCACCAGCAGCTCGGAGGCGTGCGCGTAGTAGTAGTCGACGTTGTCCTGCGTCACGACGACCAGGTAGCCGTAACCCCCGCGCCAGCCGGAGAAGGTCACGGTGCCGCCGACGGCCGCCACGATGGGGTCGCCGGTGTCGCCGTCGATGTCGAGGCCGGTGTGGAAGTTCGAGCCGCTGACGCGCAGCTGGCGGTAGCCGTAGCGCGAGGTGATGAGGCCGCTCAACGGCCACACCATGGGGGCGTCGTGGTGGTGGGCATGCAGCGGGGTGGGCTCGGCGGCGCGCGTGGCGCGCACCTCCTCGCCCGGCACGATGCGCAGGCGCTGGCCCACGTGCAGCCGCGACGAGGTCAGGTTGTTGGCGCTCATGAGGGCCGAGACGTCGCTGCCGTGGCGCTGCGCGATCGACCAGAGGGTGTCGCCGCGCTCGACGACCACCTCGACCGGCGCCGGACCGCCCACGTCGAGGTCGTTGGCGGCGTAGCGGCCTGGGATGGTCAGCCTGTCGCCGACGCGCAGCGTGGCGCTGCGGTCGATGCCGTTGGCGGCGGCGATGGCGTCGATGGTCGAGTCGTAGCGCCGCGCCAGCACCCACAGCGAGTCGCCGAAGCCGATGGTGACGACCAGCGGCTCCGGCGCCGCGTCGCCGGCGGCGAGGCGCAGCTCCTGGCCCGGGTGGATGGTGGTGCCGTCGAGGTCGTTGAAGGCGATGAGGTCCTCGACCGTGAGGCCGTGAGCCAGGGCGATCTCGAAGAGCGTGTCGCCGGGGCGCACGGTGACGGTGGTCGCGGGCGCCGCGTCGCCGTCGCCCGGTAGGCGCAGCGTCTGGCCGACCCGCAGCGTGTCGCTCTGCAGGCCGTTCAGCTCGCGCAGCGTGGCCACGTCGGTGCCGTGCTTGCGGGCCAGGCTCCAGAGCGAGTCGCCTTGTTGGACGATGATGTTCTGTGCGAACGCCCCCGCGCAGAGGGACGCGACGATGAGCCCGATCAGGGCGCGGGTGACGGACGAGGGCGGCATCGCGGTCAAATGTACCAAAGTCGCGCGCCGTCGCGAGCGTAAAAAGACGGCATTCGGGGCACCGGGCGCACCCCCCGCGTGAGGGGCGCGCCTCCACACGCGCCCCGGCGCCTCAGTCGCGGGGGTCGAGCACCATCTCGCGCGCCAGCCGCCCTCCGAGCTCCACCTGGATCAGGCAGTAGAGCTCGGTCTCGATGGCCGTGGACGTGCCCAGCAGGAGCTTGCGCTCCAGGCGTGCGGCCTCGAGGACGAGCAGCTTGGTGGGGACGATCGCCAGGTTCTCGTGCATCCTGCGCTCCTTACGCTCGCGGCGCGCGCGGCGCCGGGGTCTCGTCTGCGGATGCCGGAAGGTACCAGCGGGCGTCTTACAGGAGTGTCACGGCCAGGGTGCGGAACCTCACGCGCGCGGCTCAGGCGACGACGCGCGTGCCGCCGCCGGCCAGGGCGCGCGCCACCCCCGCGGGGTCGCGGCCGTCGGCGATGAGCGCGAACGGCGCCCCCTGGTCGAGCGCCGCCAGCGCCGCCTCCACCTTCGGGATCATGCCCCCCGCCACGCGGCCGTCGGCGATGCGCGCCAGCGCCTCGTCGCGGGTCAGCTCGGCGAGCAGGCTGCCTGGGTCGGCGGGGTCGTCGAGCACGCCCGGGACGTTGGTGAGGAACACCACCCCCTCGCCGAGCGCGCCCGCCACCGCCCCGGCGACCTCGTCGGCGTTGACGTTGAGCAGCCCGCCGTCGGGGGCGAGCGCCAAGCAGCCGACGACCGGCACCAGGCCGGCGGCGCGCAGCGCAGCGAGGGCGCGCACGTTCACGTGCGCCATGCGCCCCACGCGCCCCAGGTCGGGCTCCCGCGGGGTGGCGCGCAGCAGCTCGGCGTCGCGGCCGGTGAGCCCGACGGCGGCGCCGATCTCCTGCGCCAGGCTCTTGCCCAGCACCGTGAGCACCTGCTCGATGACCGCGAGGCTCTCGGGGGTCGTGACGCGCAGGCCGCGCACGAAGCGGTGCTCGAGGCCGGCCGCGTCGAGGGCCGCCTGGATGAAGGGCCCGCCGCCGTGGACCACCACCGGCGGCACTTCGCCGCCGGCGAGCCCGCCGAGGGCGGCGGCCACCGCGCGGCGCGTGGCGTCGTCGTTCATGGCGTTGCCGCCGTACTTGATGACCAGGTTCACGGCGCCAGTCTACGCGGTGAGCGGTTAGGCTGGTGCCGGCCGCGACGGGGCGGGCTCGCCGCCGCCGCGCCGGGAACGGGAACCGATGACCGAGCGAACCGACGAACTGGTGTTCGGCACCGACGGCTGGCGGGACGTCGTGGCCGAGCGCTTCACCTTCGAGAACGTGGGGCGCGCCGCGCAGGCGTACGCCCGGCAGCTGCTCGCCGCCGGCGGCCGCCGCGTGCTGGTGGGCCACGACACGCGCTTCCTGGGGGCGCGCTTCGCGCGCCGCGCGGCCGAGGTGCTGGCCGCCAACGGCCTCGAGGTCGCGCTGAGCGCCGACTACCTGCCCACCCCAGCGCTGTCGTTCGCCGTGAAGCGCTACGGCGCCGACGGCGGGGTGATGCTCACCGCCTCGCACAACCCGGCCGAGTACAACGGCTTCAAGCTCAAGGGGAGCTACGGCGGCTCGGCGAGCGACGCCACCTACCGCGGCGTGGCCGAGCTCGTCGCGCGCGTGCGGCCGGCCGACGTGGCCTCCTTCGACCCGCGGCGCCACGCCGTCGAGCGCTTCGACGTGCGCCGCGACTACTACGACGCGCTGGCGGGGCTGGTGGACGTGGGGCTGCTGGCGCGGGCCGGCGGGCCGCTGCTGCACGACGCCATGGGCGGCGCGGCGGCCGGCTGGCTGACGGGCTTCTTCCGCCACGTGGGCCTGCCGGACGCGGCGGTGGAGCTGCGCGGCGAGCCCGACCCCATGTTCCACGGCGTCCACCCCGAGCCGATCGCCCGCAACCTCGAGGCCACCATGGACCGCATGACCGAGGTGGAGAGCCCGCCGCTGTTCGCGGTGGCCACCGACGGGGACGGCGACCGCCTGGGGGTGGTGCTGCCGGGCGGCGCCTTCTTCGGCTCGCACCAGATCTTCGCCGTGCTGCTCGACCGCCTGGAGCGCAGCGGCCGGCGCGGCACGGTGGTCAAGACCTTCACGGTCAGCCGCATCGTCGAGCGCCTGGCGGCCGGCCGCGGGCTGCCGGTGGTCGAGACCAAGGTGGGCTTCAAGTACGTGGCCGACGAGATGCTCAGGGGCGACGTGCTGATCGGCGGCGAGGAGTCGGGCGGCATCGGGGTGCAGGGCCACCTGCCCGAGCGCGACGGCATCGCCAACGCCCTGCTGCTGCTGGAGGCCGTCGCGGCGGAGGGGGTGGGGCTCGGGGAGCGCTTCGCCGAGCTCGAGCGCGAGACGGGCTGGCGTCACGCCTACGACCGCCTCGACCTGCGGCTGGCCGACCCGGCGCAGCAGGCGCGGGCGCTCGCAGCGTTCGACGACCCCGGCGCCGTCTACGCCGGGCGGCCGGTCACGAGCGTCGAGCGCCGCGACGGCGTGAAGCTGAACCTGGCCGACGACGCCTGGCTGCTGGTGCGCCCCAGCGGCACGGAGCCGCTGCTGCGCGTCTACTGCGAGGCGCCCGACGAGGGCGCGGTGGCCGCGGCGCTGGCCGCGGCCCGCGAGCTGGCTACAGGCTCCTGAACGCCTTGGGGCTCTTCGAGAGGACCTCGCGCCCCTCCTCGGTGACGACCACCAGGTCCTCGATGCGCAGGCCGGTGAAGCCCGGGAAGTAGACGCCGGGCTCCACGGTGACGACCATGCCGGGCTGCAGCACGTCGTCGCTGCGGTGGCTGAGGCGCGGCCCCTCGTGGATCACGAGGCCGGTGCCGTGGCCGAGGCTGTGGGTGAAGGCGTCGGCGAGGCCGTGCTCGCCCAGCACGTCGCGCGCCACCTGGTCGACCTCGCGCCCGCTCCTGCCCGGCGCCACGGCGTCGAGCGCCGCCTGCTGCGCCTCCAGCACCGCGTCGAACAGGCGGCGCTCCTCGGCGCCCACCTCGCCGATCGCCACGGTGCGCGTCATGTCGGCGTGGTAGCCGTCGACCACCGCGCCGAAGTCGAGCGTCACCAGCTCGCCGGCCGCCAGGCGCTTCTGCGACGCCACCCCGTGGGGCATGGCGCCACGCACGCCGCTGGCCACGATGATGTCGAAGGCGCTGCCCTCGGCGCCGTTCAGGCGCATGGCGCGCTCCAGCTCCAGCGCCACCTCCACCTCCATGACGCCGGGCTTCATGACCGCCAGCGCGGCCTCGTACGCCAGGTCGGTGACGCGCGCGGCCTCGCGCAGCTTGGCGATCTCGGCCTCGGTCTTCACCAGCCGTAGGGGCGTGAACACCCCCTCGACGACCACGGGGTCGTAGCCGAGCTTGCCGGCCAGCGCGCGGTACTGCGTGAGGGTGGTGGCGTCGCCCTCGACCGCGAGCTTGCGGCCGCCGAGCTTGGCGGCCACCGCGTCGTGGGCGCCGGCCACGATCTCGAACGGCAGCTTCGACTGCTCCTGCGCCTGCGCGGTGTAGCGGCTGTCGGTGAGGAGCAGCGCCTCGTCCTGCGTGACGAGCACCGCGGCGTCCTCGGGGGTGCCGAAGCCGGAGAGGAAGCGCACGTTGGCGGGGGTGGTGACGAGGAGGGCGTCGGCGCCCGCGGCCTCGATGCTGCGGCGTAGTTCGTCCAGTCGGTTCACGTCTCTCGCGTTTCTCCTGTCCTTAGGCGGTGGCTCGCTCGATGGCGAGCAGGTCGTCGATCTCGAGGCTGGCCCCGCCGATGAGGCCGCCGTTCACGTCGGGCTTGGCGAGCAGCTCGGCGGCGTTGCTCGGCTTCATGCTGCCGCCGTAGAGCACGCGCACGCGCGCCCCGAAGGCCGGGTAGCGCTCGCGCAGGGCGCCGCGGACGGCGGCGCACATCTCCTGCGCGTCGTCGGCGGTGGCGGTGCGGCCGGTGCCGATGGCCCAGACGGGCTCGTAGGCGACGACCAGGCGCTCGGCGCTGCCCGGCTCCAGCCCCTCGAGCGCGCCCGCCAGCTGGCCCAGCACCACCTCCACGGCGCGCCCGGCGTCGCGCTCCGCCTGGCGCTCGCCGACGCACACGATGGGGGTGAGGCCGTGCGCCAGGGCGCGCTGCGCCTTGGCGTTGACCGTGGCGTCGTCCTCGGCGTGGTACTCGCGGCGCTCGGAGTGGCCCACGATCACGTAGCGCACCCCCAGGTCGGCGAGCATCGGGGCCGACACCTCGCCGGTGTAGGCGCCCGCCTCGTGGCGGCTCACGTCCTGCGCCCCGATTCCCACCGGGGTGCCGAACGCCAGCTCGCTCATGCCGGCGAGGTGCGTGAACGGCACGCACAGCAGGAGCTCGCTGCGCGAGCCGCGGTCGGCGTCCGCCTCGAGGCGCGCGAGCAGGTCGCGCAGCCATGCCTGGGCCTCGCTCGGCAGGCGGTTCATCTTCCAGTTGCCGGCGATCAGCGGGGTGATGGGTGTGTCGGCGCTCTGCATGACACGAAGATACCTCGCGGCCGCTGCGGCGCAGCGAGCGGCGGCGGCCGGGCGGCCGGGCGGCCGCCCAACGGCGAGCCCCCGCCGCGGCTGCGCGCCGGGCGGGGGCTCTTAGGCTACGGGCTCGTGGGCTCAGGCGCGCACGCCGCCGTCGACGGGCTTGGCGGGGCGCTGGCGCTTGGGGCTCTTGCCGCCCCCGCCGCGGGCGACCGCGCCGGCCTCCAGAGCGTCCAGCCCGCCCACCAGGGCCACGTCCAGCACGTCGTCGAGGCTCTCGACCGGGTGCATCTGCAGCCCCTTGGTGAGGTGCGAGGCGATGTCCTTCATGTCGGCCTCGTTCTTGGCCGGGTAGACGATGTGCTTGATGCCGGCGCGCTTGGCGCCCAGGATCTTCTCCTTGAGGCCGCCGATGGGCAGCACGCGGCCGCGCAGGGTGATCTCGCCGGTCATGGCGACGTCCTTGCGCACCGGCACGTGCGTGAGGGCGCTGACCAGCGAGGTGGCCAGGGCGATACCGGCGCTGGGGCCCTCCTTGGGGGTGGCGCCGGCGGGCACGTGCACGTGGATCTCGGACTCGTCGATCTGCGCCATGTCGATGCCGAAGCGCTCGGCGTTGCTCTTGGCGTAGGTGAGCGCGGCGCGCGCCGACTCCTTCATCACGTCGCCGAGCTGGCCGGTGAGCACGAGGCCGCCCTTGCCGGGCGTGACCGAGGTCTCGACGAAGAGGATGTCGCCGCCGACGGGCGTGTAGTACATGCCGGTGGCCACGCCCACCAGGTCGTCCTCGGCCTCGGACTCGGGGGTGAAGCGCTCGGCGCCCAGGTACTTCTCGAGGCTGCGCTCGGTGATGCGCACGCGCTTGGCGTCGCCCTCGGCGATGGAGCGCGCCGCCTTGCGGGCCACCGTGCCGACGATGCGCTCGAGGTTGCGCACCCCCGCCTCGCGCGTGTAGCTGGTGATGATGCGCGACAGAGCGCCGTCGGTGAAGCTCGCCTGCTTGGCCGTGAGGCCGTTCTCGAGCAGCTGGCGCGGCACCAGGTAGCGCTTGGCGATCTCGAGCTTCTCCTGCTCGATGTAGCTGGAGAACTCGATGGTCTCCATGCGGTCGAGCAGCGCCTCGGGGATCTGCTGCACGTAGTTGGCGGTGGCGATGAACAGCACCTCGGAGAGGTCGAACGGCACGCCCAGGTAGTGGTCGACGAAGGTGGAGTTCTGCGCCGGGTCAAGCACCTCGAGCAGCGCCGAGGAGGGGTCGCCCTGGTAGGAGACGCCCAGCTTGTCGACCTCGTCGAGCAGGAACACCGGGTTCTTGGTGCCGGCCTGGCGGATGCCCTGGATGATGCGGCCAGGCATCGAGCCGATGTAGGTGCGGCGGTGGCCGCGGATGTCGGACTCGTCGCGCGCGCCGCCGAGGCTGATGCGCACGTACTCGCGCCCCAGCGCCTTGGCGATCGACTTGGCGATGCTGGTCTTGCCCACGCCCGGCGGGCCCGCGAACAGCAGGATGGGGCCGCGGTTCACCTCGCCGAGCTCGAGCTCGCCCTTCTCGACGCGCTCGCTCTTGAGCTTGCGCACGGCCAGGTACTCGAGCACGCGGTCCTTGACCTTCTCGAGGCCGTAGTGGTCCTCGTCGAGGATCTCCTCGGCCATGGCGATGTCGAGGCGGTCCTCGGAGCGCTCGTTCCACGGCAGCTCGGTGATGGTGGTCAGGTAGGTGCGGATGACGGAGGCCTCGGCGGAGTCGGGGTGCATGCGCGCCAGGCGGTTCAGCTCGCGCTGCGCCTCCTTCATGACCGCCTCGGGCAGGTCGAGCTCCTCGAGCTTCTCCTGGAAGGCGGCCACCTCGTCCTCGTCGTCGTCGCCGCCCGACAGCTCCTTCTGCAGCGCCTTGATCTGCTCGCGCAGGAAGTACTCGCGCTGGTTGCGGTCGATCTCCTCCTTGACCTCGCGCTGCAGGCGGCGCTGGGTCTCCTGCAGCTCGATCTCGGTGTCGATCAGCAGCAGCACGTGCTTGATGCGCGCGGCCACGGTGGGCGCCTCGAGCACCGCCTGCTTGTCGGCGAGGCGGAAGTCGAGGTGGTAGGCGACGTAGTCGGCGAACTGCCCGGGGTCCTCCAGGTTCATCACGAACTGGGCGACCTCGGTCTGGATCGAGCGGCTGCCGCTCTCGATGAGCTCGCGGAACTTGTCGCGCAGCTCGCGGAAGGCGGCCTCGAGCTCGACGGCGTCGCCCTCCGGCACCTCGAAGGGCGTGACGGTGGCCTCGATGAGGCCGCCCTCCTGGGTGTAATCGGTCACGTTCACGCGCGCGAACGCCCGCACCAGCATCTGGATGGTGCCGTCGGGGTTCTTCTTCATGCGCATGATGTTGCAGGCGGTGCCCACCGTGTAGAGGTCGTCGATGCCCGGCTCCTCCACGTCGCGGTCGCGCTGGCTGACGATGACGATGGTGCGGTCGCGGTCGAGCGCGGCGTTGATGGCGCGGATGGAGACCGGCCGGCCGGCGTCGATCGGCATGACCATGGTGGGGAACAGCACGGAGCCGCGTACCGGGCAGACCGGGATCGGGCGGCTGAAGTCGAGGGTGGCTGCGGCGTCTGCCATGCTCATCTCCTGGGCCTCTCACGAGGCGGGTAGGGGGCGGACGGGTGGGCGGCTCGGTCGCGTGGAGCGGTCGGGTCGCGCCGCTGGTGGCGCCGGTGCGGGCGGCGGGCCGGGTCGGCCTGCGGCCGGGGCGAGACTTGAGCGTACATTGCTCAAGTTTACTGTTAAATCATCGCTCAGGGGGAACCCTGGGCCACCGACGGCGGCCGGGCGCCCCTCGCCGCCCCGGCGCGGACCTGCCGCCGGCGCGGGTAGCCGGAATTCTACCCGACCGGAGCGCCCGGACGGCGTCGCCTGTTGTGGTAGCGTGCGCGGTCATGAGGAGCGTCGTTCAGGCATTGCAGGAGGCCGTGACGGCGGCCGTAACCACCCTCGGAGCGCAGGACGCCCAGGTGATCGTCCAGGAGGTCCCGGAGGGCAAGCCCGGCGACTTCGGCACGCCGGTGGCGTTCACCCTCGCCCGCCAGCTGCGCCTGAACCCGGCCGAGATCGCCGCCCGCATCGTTGCCGCCCTCGAGCTGCCCGCCGGTATCGAGGCGGCCGAGGCCGTGGGCCCGTACATCAACTTCCGGGTCGACCCCGGCGCCTTCGTGGCCGGCGTGGCCCTCAAGCCGAGCCGCCCCAGCGCCGAGCGCCGCAAGGTGGTCGTGGAGCACACCAGCGTCAACCCCAACAAGGAAGCGCACGTGGGGCACCTGCGCAACATCGTGCTCGGCGACGCCACGGCCCGCATCCTGAGCGCCGTGGGCCACGAGGTGGAGGTCCAGAACTACATCGACGACACCGGGCGCCAGGCGGCCGAGAGCCTCTTCGCCGTGACCTACTTCCAGGCGCGCTACGACGAGAACGCGCCGGGCGCGCGCAAGTACGACCACTGGCTCGGCGAGCTGTACGTGCGCCTGAGCCAGGCCAAGGAGAAGGACGCCGACGCCATCGAGCGCGGCGTCAACGAGGTCATGCACCGCCTCGAGCGCGGCGAGCTGCGCGGCGAGGTCGAGCGCGTGCTGCGCGCCCAGCTCGAGACCTACCACGCGCTGGGCGTGGACTACGACCTGCTGGTGTGGGAGTCCGACATCGTCTCCGGCGGCCTGCTGGAGCGCGGCCTCGAGGTGATGGAGCGCAGCCCCTACGTGTCGCGCCCCACCGAGGGCAAGTACGCCGGCGCGCTGGTGATGGACGTGTCGGAGTTCCTGCCTGGCCTCGAGGAGCCGCAGGTGGTGCTGGTGCGCTCGGGCGGCGCGGCCATGTACGTCGCCAAGGACATCGGCTACCAGTTCTGGAAGGCGGGCATCTTCGAGGGGCTGGCGTTCGAACGCTTCTCGCAGCAGCCGAGCGGCAAGCCGCTCTACACCTCGAGCCCGCACGGCGAGCTGCACCCCGACGGCCGCCGCTTCGCGCACGCCGAGGAGATCATCAACGTCATCGACGTGCGCCAGAGCCACCCGCAGACCATCGTGCGCACCGCCCTGGCGCTGTCGGGCACCGAGGAGGGGCGCCGGGCCTACGACAACTCCCACCACCTGGCCTACGAGGTGGTGACGCTCGAGGGCCAGGCCATGAGCGGCCGCAAGGGCATCACCCTGTCGATCGACGAGGTCACCGAGGAGGCCGTGCGCCGCGCGCGCGCCGTGGTGGAGGAGAAGAACCCGAGCCTCGCGAGCATCGACGAGGTGGCGCGCCAGGTCGGCATCGGCGCGCTGCGCTTCGGCATGCTCAAGAACGAGGCGCGCAAGATCATCGACTTCCGCTGGGAGCAGGCGCTGTCGCTCGCCGGCGACTCGGCGCCTTACGTGCAGTACGCCCACGCCCGCGCCTGCAGCATCCTGCGCGCCGCGCGCGCCGAGGGCCTCGACCTGGCGGCGGCCAGGGAGGCCGCCGACTTCGCCGCCCTGGGCGAGCTGGAGGTGCGGCTGGCGCGCGTGATCGGCCGCTTCGCCGGCGTGGTGGAGGCGGCCGCCGCCGAGCTGGCGCCGCACCAGGTGGCGCAGTACGCCCTCGACCTCGCCACCGCCTGGAACGGCTACTACAACCACAAGGGCCCCGACGGCCGCCCCGACACCCAGGTGCTGCGCTCGCCCGCCGGCGTGCGCGAAGCGCGCCTCCTGCTCGTCGACCGCGTGCGGCGCACGCTGGCCGAGACGCTGGCGCTGCTGGGCGTCGCCGCGCCCGAGGAGATGTAGGCCGCACGCCGTACGACTGCCCCGGGCGCGCCCGACGCCTTCTGCTACCTTGCGGCCAGGAGGTGCGGCATGAGCGTGGTCAAGGTCATCGAGCTACTGGCGCAGTCGGAGCAGAGCTGGGAGGACGCGACCAAGAAGGCGTTGCAGGAGGCGTCCCGTACCATCCGCGGCATCAAGTCGATCTACGTCAAGGACTTCCAGGCCATCGTCGAGGACGGCCAGATCACGCACTACCGCGTCAACGTCAAGGTGTCGTTCACGGTCGACTCGTCGGACGGCGGCGGCTCCGGCGAGCCGGCGGGCTGAGCGCTCGCGCCCGCCGGCGCGGCGGGCCTCAGGCCAGGCTCGGCGCCGCCAGCGCTCGCGGCAGCTCGGCCACCGCGGCGGGCCCGAACAGCGTGGCCACCGTGCGGGCGAAGCCCGCGTCGTCGAGGTGGCGGTAGGCGTGCACGAAGGTGCGCAGCCGGTAGCGCCGGACCAGCCCCGCCAGCAACGACGGCGCCTCGTACGGCGACAGGCGCGTGCCGCTCGCCAGGCGGCGGGCGTGGCCGCGCTCGTCGAGCAGGTCGAGCTCGCGCAGGGCGCGCGCGATGCGCTCTGCCTTCGGGCCGCCGTAGGGGCTCGGCAGGCCGCGGCGGTACGCCACCAGCCCGCGGCGTAGCTCCGACACCGTCGGGAAGGCGAGCGCCTCGCGCTCCAGCTCCTCGAGCTCCACGGGCGACAGGTCGAGGGTCACCGCCGGCCCGCCGGCGAGGCGCTCGAGGGCCGCCACCGGGTCGCCGGGCGGCAGCTCGCGCAGCCGCTCGCCCGCGGCTAGCGGGTCGCCGGCGCGCCTTACGGCCTCGGAGCCGGGCGCCGGCGCCTCGCCGTCGGGCTCGGCCAGCGGCAGGCGCGCCGCCGGGCGCACCGCCTCGGCCACGAACTCCAGGCTCTTCACCTCGCGCCACTCGTTCTCGTGCAGCGTCACGGCAGCGTTCACCAGCTCGCCCGTGGGCAGGCTCGCGGCCAGTTCGCCCTGGCGCCACGCCACCCCCTTCACGCCGCCGAGGCGCAGCTGCAGGGTGTTGCCGCCTTTGCCCACCGCGCGCGCCATGTCGAGGCGGTCGACGAGCGCGAACAGCGGCGCCGGATGGCCCTCGCCGTACGGCTCCAGCTGGCGGATCGCGTGCCACAGGCCGTCGTTGATCTCCTCGGCGGCGATCACCGCGTCGGCCACCACCGTCGGCACCGGGCGCGGGTAGCGGCTCACGTAGCCGTGGATGGCGGCCTTGAACCCCTCGAACTCCGCCATGTCGAGCGCGAAGCCCGCCGCCTGCTGGTGCCCGCCGTAGCGCTTGAGGTGGGCGGCGGCGGCGCGCAGCCCCGCCACCGCCGAGATGCCGGGCGTGGAGCGCACGCTCCCCTTGCCGTCGGCGGCGATGTAGACCGGCAGGTAGAAGGTCTCGAGCAGCTTGCTGGCCACGATGCCCATCACCCCCGGGTGCCAGCTCGGGTCCTCGAGCACCAGGGCGGGCGCCTCGGGGTCGGCCTTCGCGAGCGCCGCCTGGTACATGTCGTCCTGGATCTTGCGGCGCTCGGCGTTGCGCGCGTCGAGGTAGACGGCCAGCTCGCGGGCGCGCCGCTCGGAGGGGGTGGTCAGCAGCTCGAGGCCCAGGTCGGCCTCGCCCAGGCGCCCGGCGGCGTTGAGGCGTGGCGCCAGCACGAACGCCACCTCGCGGGCGCTCACCTCGGCTCCGAGCTTGGCCTGCGCCACGCTGGCGCGCACCCCGGGCCAGCGCGAGTCGGGCAGTCGCGCCAGCCCCTCGCGGATCAGGGCGCGGTTCTCGCCCAGCAGCGGCGCCACGTCGGCGATGGTGCCCAGGGTGGCCAGGTCGGCGTACTCCAGCGGCGCCTCCAGGCCCAGGCGCTGGCGCAACGCCCACAGCAGGTGGAACGCCACCCCCGCGCCGGTCAGCTCGGGCAGCCCCTGGCGCGCCAGCGGCGACAGGCCGGGGTGCACCACCAGGCATTCGGGCAGCTCCTCGCCCGGGGTGTGGTGGTCGGTGACGATGACCTCCACCCCGCGGCGCTGCAGCTCCGCCACCTCCGCGAGGTTGCTGATGCCGCAGTCGACGGTCACGAACAGCTCGGCGCGCTCGGCGTGCTCGTCGAGCCGCGCGGGGTTCACGCCGTAGCCGTCGGTGAGGCGGTCGGGGATGAACGCCTCGACCTCGGCGCCCAGCTCGCGCAGGCCCAGCAGCAGCACCGCGGTGCCGCTGATGCCGTCGGCGTCGTAGTCGCCGTGGATCAGCACGCGCCGGCGCGTGCGCACGGCCTCCGCCAGCCGCTCGGCCGCCGCCGCCAGCGAGGGGTTGGGGCTCAGGACCAGCGGCGGCTCGAGGTGGTCGGGGGCGGCGTCACGCAGCCCGCGCGACCACAGCACGGCCGCCAGCGCCGGCGGCACCTGCAGGGCCCGGGACAGCGCCGCGACAGCCGCCGGCGGCGCCGGCGCGCGGACCGCCCAGCGCAGCTCGGGGGCTAGGCGGGCCATCAGCCAGCTTCGGCGTCGTCGAACGGGTCGGGTCGGTACTGGGCGCCGCGGTCGGGGATGACGGGGAACTCGTCGGGGTGGTAGGGGTCGGTGACGGCCAGGGGCACCTGCTTGGGCTCCAGCTCCGCCACGCGCTTCTCGAGGCGCCGGAGCTCGCGCCCGCGCCGCCACGCCAGCAGCCGCGTGGGCAGCCAGCCGATCAGCAGGCCCACGAGCAGCGCCAGCACCACGATGTAGGAGGCGGGCAGCGGAGGCAGCAGCGCCGAGAGCCACGGCAGCGTGACCAGCACCGGGTTGGCGGCGTGGAACAGCAGCAGGTAGAGGACCAGTAGGACGAGCAGCAAGATCGTGACGATCCGTCCGGCTTTCACGAGCACCTCCGTCTGGAAGTCTACCGCAGGGCGGTGGCGCACGGCGGCGCGCGGCGCAGGCGCGCGGCGCGCGGCCCGTCGGCGCCTAGCGCGGCCGCCGGCGTCGTCCGCGCGCGGTGGCGCGCGACCGCGGCTCCGCCCCTCGGCTACGCACGCGCCCCCGTTCGCTACGTAGAATCGTAGACCGTGAACGGACCCGCTACCCTCCCGAGCCGCCCCGACGCTGCGGACGTCAAGCCCGTCAAGGTGCTCGCCGCCATGTCGGGCGGCGTCGACTCCTCGGTCGCCACCGCCCTGCTCACCGAGCAGGGGTACGAGGTGGTCGGGAGCATGCTGCGGTTCTGGCCCGACGACCGCCCGAGCGGCGCCTTCGACCTGTGCTGCAGCCCCGACGCCGCCTACGACGCGCGCCGCGTCGCCGACACGCTCGAGGTGCCCTTCTACCTGCTCGACTTCCGCGACGCGTTCCAGCAGGTGGTCATCGACCCGTTCGTGCCCGGCTACCAGGCCGGCGAGACGCCCAACCCGTGCGTGTGGTGCAACCGCCACATCAAGTTCGGCGCCTTCGTCGAGCGCGCCCAGGCGCTCGGTTGCGAGTACATGGCCACCGGCCACTTCGTGCGGCGCGTCGACGGCCCCGGCGGCCCCGAGCTGCACCGCGGCCGCGACGACGACAAGGACCAGACCTACTTCCTGTGGGCCCTGCCGCGCGAGATCCTGCCGTACCTGCTCTTCCCGCTGGGCGAGCTCACCAAGGCGCAGGTGCGCGCCATGGCCGCCGAGCGCGGCCTGCGGACCGCCGAGAAGAAGAGCTCCTCGGGCCTCTGCTTCGTGCCGACGACCGTCAAGGACTACCTGAACGAGGCGGCCGACGCCCGCCCCGGCCCGGTGGTGGACGCCGCCGACGGCGAGCGCGTGGTCGGCGAGCACCGCGGGGTGATGTACTACACCGTGGGGCAGAAGCGCGGCCTGGGGCTGAAGAGCTCGCACCTCGAGCGCTACGTGATCGAGCTGCGCGCCGAGAGCAACGAGGTGGTGGTGGGCACCCGCGACATGTGCCACTGGAGCGGCCTGACCGCCGACCGCCGCAACTTCCTGCTGCCCGACGGCGAGCTGCCCGAGCGCGTGGAGGCGCAGGTGCGCTACCGCCAGCGCCCGGAGCCGGCGCGCCTCACGCTGCTGGAGGGCGACCGCTTCCGCCTCGACTTCGACGACCCGCAGTTCGCGGTCGCGGTGGGGCAGAGCGCCGTGGTCTACCAAGGCGACCGCCTGCTAGGCGGCGGCGTCATCCGCGAGCGCCACGCCTGACGCGCCGGCGGCGCCCGTGCGCTGCGCTACAATCCCCTCAGGAGGTCCGAACCTGTGGGAAGCCTCATCGTCCTGATCATCCTGGTGGTGCTGGCGCTGTACGCGGTGTCGGTCTACAACCGCATCGTCGCGTACGAGAAGCGCTACCAGAACGCCTGGAGCCAGATCGACGTGCAGCTCAAGCGCCGCGCCGACCTGGTGCCGAACCTGGTCGAGACCGTCAAGGGCTACGCCGCGCACGAGCAGCAGGTGTTCGAGGAGGTAGCGCGCTCGCGCCAGGCGATGATGAACGCCCACTCGGTCAACGAGTCGGCGGAGGCGGCCAACATGATGTCGGCCGCGCTGGGCCGGCTGTTCGCCATCGCCGAGAACTACCCGCAGCTGCGCGCCAACGAGAACTTCATGATGCTGCAGGAGGAGCTGTCGGGCGTGGAGAACAAGATCGCCTACGCGCGCCAGTTCTACAACGACGCCGTGATGCAGTACAACACGCTCATCGAGACCGTGCCGGCCGTCTTCCTGGCCGGCCCCATGGGCAAGCAGCCGGCCGTGTTCCTGCAGATCCCCGAGGGCGACCGCAACGTGCCCCAGGTGTCGTTCGGCGACACCCCGCCGCCCCAGGCCTGAGGCCCGCGGGCCGTAGCCGGGCGCCGCGCGCCGCGCGCCCGGCGCCCGCGCCCCGCCCGCCGCGATGAGCGACGCTGCCCCACGCCTCCCCGACCGGTTCACCGAGCCGACCACCGGGCGCCGCATCGACCTCCTGGGCTACCAGGCGGCCAACCGGCGCAACTCCTGGTTGCTGGCGCTCGTCACGATGGCGCTGCTGGTGGCGATCGCCTACCTGCTGGCCCAGGTCACCGACCCCGGCGCCACGCTGTTCTTCGTGGGCGTGGCGCTGCTGATCGGCGCCGGACAGGCGGTGGCGGGCTTCTGGTTCTCCGACCGGATCGCGCTGGCCGCGGCCGGCGCGCGCCCGGCCACGGTGGAGGAGCACCGCTACCTGGTCAACGTCTCGGAGGCGGTGGCCATCGGCGCCGGGGTGCCCATGCCGAAGGTGTACGTCATCGACTCGCCGGCGCCCAACGCCTTCGCCACCGGCCGCGACCCCGAGCACGCCGCCATCGCCGTCACCACGGGGCTGATCGAGCTGCTGGACCGCCAGGAGCTCGAGGGGGTGGTGGCCCACGAGATGGCGCACATCCGCAACTACGACGTGCGCTTCATGTCGATGCTGGTGGCCACCTTGGGGGCGCTGCTGGTGCTGCGCGACCTGTTCCTGCGCTGGGGCTACTTCGGTGGCGGTGGGAGGCGCCGCGGCGGCCGCGACTCGAACGGCAAGGGCCAGGGCATCGCCCTGGTGGTGCTGCTGGTGCTGCTGGTGGTGAGCCCCATCGTGGCGGCGCTGGTGCGCTTCGCGGTGAGCCGGCAGCGCGAGTACCTCGCCGACGCGGCCGCCGCCTGGATCACCCGCAACCCCGAGGGCCTGGCCCGCGCGCTCGAGAAGCTGCGCGCCTACTCGGGCCCCAGGCTCGAGGTGAGCGAGGCCGTGCGGTCGATGTTCTTCGTGAACCCCGAGCTGAACCTGAACGCGACCGGCATGCTGGCCACCCACCCGCCCATCGAGGAACGCATCCGCCGGCTGCGCCGCATGTGACCGCCGCTGCGGCCGCGCGCCGCGCGCCCAGGCGCCCCTAGGCGCGACCCCGCGCCCGCCACGGCCGTCGGCGCGTGCGCGCCACCTACGGCCGTCGGCCCCGGTCCTCGCCCGCGCCCGGACGCCGGCGCCTCGCCCGCCTCAGGCGGCGTGGTGCGCGATCAGCGCCGCCACGTACTGCGCGCGCGTCTCGTAGCCGAGCTTGGTGAGGATGTTCGACACGTGGGCGTTGATGGTCTTCTGCGTCACGCGCAGCGACTCGGCGGCGCGGGCGGTGTCGTAGCCCTGCACCAGCAGGCGCGTGACGCGCAGCTCCATGTAGGTGAGGCCCGAGCGCCACTGGTAGGTCTTCAGCGCCGAGGCGGCGGCGTAGATGCCGGTGATGAGGCCGTTGGCGTCGGCGTGGCCGACCACCGAGCTGACGTGGAAGCTCGCCAGCATGTCGTGGTAGGCGGGGTGCGACGCCTGGGTGGCCACCACCGTGCGGGCGCGCTCGACGCTGTTCATCAGGGTGAGCTGGCTGATCGCCCAGGTCAGGGGGAAGTCCAGCAGCACGTGCGCGAAGTTGCCGTTGGTCCAGTGGTCGGCGCTGGTGTCGACCCGGTCCACGACCGGCCTCACGAGGGTCGCGAAGCTGTCGTCGGCGGTGATGATCTTGATGCCGGTTTCCTTGGTCATGCGACGGCCTCCTGACGTCCTGCGGGGCGGTTCTCCCGAGGGTGACCCATCTTGCGGACGCCGGGGTTGCGGCCCGGTTGCCGTTCTCGCGTCGCTGAGGGCGTTCCTGGGACGTCGGTGGCGCGCGCCGGGCGGCTCCGGCCGCCTCCGGGCCGCCCGGTCAGCGACCGGGCGGGCGCCGTGGCGGGGCCGGCAGGAACCGGCGTCGGGCTGGGCTGCGGAGGAGGCTCGGCGCCGCGCTCAGGCGCGCGGGTCCCACAGGTCGCGCAGGGCGTCGCCCAGCAGGCTGAAGCCCAGCACCGTCCAGACGATGGCCAGGCCGGGCACCAGCGCCGGGTAGGGGCTCAGGGTCATGAAGCCTTGCGCCTCCTTCAGCATGTTGCCCCAGCTGGGCACGTCGGGCGGGGTGCCCAGCCCCAGGAAGCTCAGGGCCGCCTCCGCCAGCACCGCCACCGCCAGGCTGAGGCTCGCCTGCACGATCAGCGGCCCCAGCGCGTTGGGCAGCACGTGGCGGAACAGCACGCGGCCGTGGCGCATGCCGAGCGCGCGGCCCGCCTCCACGAACTCGCGCTCCTTGAGCGACAGCACGCCGGCACGCGCGATGCGCGCGAAGATCGGCACGGTGGCGATGCCGATGGCCACCATGGCGGTCAGCGTGCCGGGCTGGTACACCGCCGCCAGCAGCAGCGCCATCAGGATGGCGGGGAAGGCGTAGGCCACGTCGACCAGGCGCATCACCACCTCGTCGAGCAGCCCGCCGGCGTAGCCGGCCAGCGCCCCCAGCAGGCTGCCGACGCTGAACGCCAGCCCCACGGCGATGAAGCCGACGTAGAGGGTGGAGCGCGCCCCCACCAGCACGCGCGACAGCAGGTCGCGGCCGAAGTGGTCCGCTCCGAAGGGGTGGGAGGCGCTGGGGCGCGCGAGCTGTACGCCGAAGTCCATCGCCTGCGGGTCGTGGGGCAGCCACACGAAGCTCACCAGGGCCGCCAGCAGCAGCACGCCCACCAGGAACGAGCCCAGGTATAGGTTCAGGCGCCGCAGCGCCCGCGGGGAAGCCGCGTGCGCGACCATCAGCCGTACCGGATGCGGGGGTCGAGGAGCCCGTAGGAGACGTCGACGAGGAAGCCCAGGGCCACGATGGTGCTGGCGTAGACGAGCACCTCGCCCTGCAGCAGCGGGAAGTCGCGCGTGCCGATCGCCGTGATCGCCAGGCGCCCGAGGCCGGGCAGCGCGAACACCTGCTCGATGACGATGGAGCCGATGAACACGTTGGTGAGCGACAGCCCCAGGATCGTCACGATGGTGACCATGGCGTTGCGCAGCGCGTGCTTCAGCACCACACCGCGCGTGGCGACGCCCTTGGCGCGCGCGGTGCGCACGAAGTCCTGGCTCAGCACCTCGAGCATCGCGGCGCGCGTCATGCGCGTCATCACCGCCGCCTGCCCCAGCCCCAGCGCCAGCACCGGCAGCAGCAGGCTGCGCGCCCACGCGCCCGGGTCCTGCTCGAAGGGGGTGAAGCCGCCGGCCGGCAGCCACTTGAGCTGCACGGCGAAGTAGAGGATGAAGATCAGCCCCAGCCAGAAGCTGGGCACCGCCGCCCCCAGCTGCGAGGCCGCCACCAGCAGCGGGTCCCAGAGCGTGCCGCGCTTCAGCGCCGCGAAGACCCCCAGCGGCACCGCCAGCAGGCAGGCCAGCAGCGCGGCCCCCACCGCCAGCGGCACGCTGACGCGCAGGCGGTCGCGGATGAGGGCGCTGACCGGGCGCTGGTAGTTGATGCTCTCGCCGAGGTCGCCGCGCAGCGCGCCGCCCAGCCAGCGCACGTAGCGCTCGACGGGCGGCACGTCGAGGCCGAGCTTGCGGCTCAGCACCGCGCGCGCCTCGGGGGTGGCGTTGATGCCCAGGATCACCGCGGCGGGGTCGCCCGGCACGGCCAGCAGGGCGGAGAAGACCACCACGCTCGCCAGCAGCACGCTGACCAGCGCCGTGACGAAGCGCCGGGCTACGAAGCCGAGCACGCGGTCGTCCCCTCGTGGTGCGTCAGATAACGGGTGTTCACTCTTCCAGGATCGGTTCGCGAGATAGCTCGTGCGTGAGCCCGTCCTTCGGGCGCGCCGCCAGCGGCGGCGCGCCCGAAGGACGGGTCGGCCTTACGCTTCGCGCCTCACGGCGCGCGGTACACCCCGGTCACGTCGATGGCGGGGGTGGGCTGGTCCTGCCAGAAGCCGTAGACGTCGGCGCGGGCGGCCACCAGGTAGGGCGGCGAGAAGAGCCACACGTTGACGGCGTCCTCGGCGATGATGCGCGCGATCTCCTGGTAGGCGGCCGTCTCGGCCTCGGCGGTGGGGGCAGCCTCCGCCTCGGCCAGCAGCTCCGCGATCCGCGGGTTGTCGTACTTGTAGTAGTAGTCGGGGTTCGCGTAGACGTTGATGTCGCGCGGCTCCGAGTGACCGATGATCGTCATGTCGTAGTCGCCGCCCAGCAGGATGCGCTGGATCCAGGTGCCCCACTCGACCACGCTGAGCTCGGCGGTGATGCCCACCGCGCGCAGCTGCTGCGCGATGACCTCGCCGCTGCGGCGCTCGATGTTGTAGGGCTCGGGCAGCTCGAAGCTGAACGTCAGGCCGTCGGCGTAGCCCGCCTCCGCGAGCAGCTCGCGGGCGCGCTCGGGGTCGTAGGGGTAGGTGTCCGACAGGTCGACGTAGTACGGCTCGGCCGGGCTCATGTGGCTGCCGATGATGGTGCCGAGGCCGAACATGGCGCCCTCGACGATCTGGCGCTTGTCGATGGCCATGGTGATGGCCTGGCGCACGCGCGGGTCGTCGAACGGCGCGCGCGAGTTGTTCATGGCCACCGTGATCTCGGTGGTGGCCGTGCCCTCGGAGCCCTTCAGCTCGGGGTTGCCGGCGAGCTGCAGGTACTGCTCGGGCTGCAGCGCCACGCCGATGAGGTCGATGTCGCCGGCCTGGAGCGCCGCGAAGCGCGTGTTGGGGTCGCCGATGATGCGGAACACGGCGCGGTCGAGGTACGGCACGCCCTCGAGGTAGTAGTCGTCGAAGCGTTCCAGCACCACCTCGCTGCCCTCGGTGTACGAGACGAAGCGGAACGGGCCCGTGCCGATCGGCTGCGAGCGCTGCGTGTCGGCCTTGGCGGCGGGGTAGACGATCGAGTCGGGGCGCGCCAGGTTGTAGAGCAGACCGCGGCTCGGCTGGCTCAGGCGGAACACCACCGTGCGCGCGTCGGGCGCCTCCACGCTGGCGATGGCCGCGTAGTAGCCGGGGTTCGTGTGACCCGACTCGGGGTCCATGGCGCGCTCGAACTTGGCGATCACGTCGTCGACCGTCAGGTCGGTGCCGTCGTGGAACTTGACGCCCTCGCGCAGGTGGAACGTCCAGGTGAGGCCGTCCTCGCTGGTCTCCCAGCTCTCGGCCAGCGCCGGCACGATGGCGCCGGTGGCGTCGAAGCGCACCAGGCCCTCGTAGACGTTGTGGTACATCACGCGCGGGATCTCCTGCGAGGTGGAGACGGTGGGGTCCCAGCCCGGCGGGTCGGCCGTGATGGCGACGGTGACGGTGCCGCCGTAGACCGGCTCGGGGTCCTGGGCGGCGGCGCTGCCGAGCAGGGTGGCGATGGTGAGGGCCAGCGCCAGCACGAGCGGCAACGAGCTACGGTACGGGTGTACACGGCTTGGCATCCAACGTCCTCCTATGGAGCACCGCCCGGCGCTGCCGGGAGGCGGGGGTCAGCCCCCTCGAGAGTTGTCCGACGAGAGGTACGTTACCGCAGTCGCGGCGTAGAGGCGAGCGGCTGCCACCGTGTCGGAGAGCCGCACGAACTCGTCGACCTGGTGGGGGATGGTGCGGTCGCCGGGCCCGACCGTGACCACCGGGATCCCTTTCCACGCCCACAGGAAGGTGCCGTCGGTGGCGCCGGGCACCCCGCCGTAGCGCGGCGGGGTGCCGAACACCCCCGGGTAGACGGCCTCCATGGCCCGCACCAGCGGGTCGTCGGGCTCGGTGCGCGTCCAGGGGCGCGACTCGAACACCTCGAGCTCGAAGCGCAGGCGTTCGGTGCGGGCCTCGAGCCCCGCGGCGATGCGCCTGAGCTCGGCCTCGAGCTCGGAATGGTCCTGGCCCGGCACGGTGCGGATGTCGAGCGCCAGGTACGCCTCCTCGGGCATCACGTTCAGCTGCGCCTCGCCGCTGGCGGGGGCGCGCGTGACGGTGGGGGTGATCCAGGGCAGACCCAGGTACTCGTGCTCGCCGAGGCGCTCCTGCTCGCGGCGCTCGAGCTCGCGCAGCGCCACCACCAGGTCGGCGAGGCCGCGCACCGGGTTCACGCCCGCGTACGGCATGGCGCCGTGGCTCATCACGCCCTTGACGCGCACGTGCACGCGCATGGCGCCCTTCTGGAACAGGCAGAGCTCGTTCTCCTCGGGCTCGGCCACGATGGCGCCGTCGACCTCGTCGGCCCAGCCGCGCTGGATGAAGCTCTTGATGCCGAGCATCATCCCCTCCTCGTCGGCCACGATGCCCAGGCGGACGCGCCCCGGCAGGCCGGGCGCCACGCGCATCACGGCCTCGAGCGCCGCGAGGCTGGCCGCCACCCCCGCCTTCATGTCGGCGCTGCCGCGCCCGTGGAGCACGTCGCCCTCGATGCGCCCCTCGAACGGCGGCACGCGCCAGCGGGCGGGGTCGCCCTCCGTGACCACGTCGGTGTGGCCCTCGAACATCAGGGTGCGGTGCTCGCCGGGCACGAAGCCGCCGCCGGCCCAGTCGCAGATCACGTTGGGCCGCCCGGGCGCCGCCTCCTCGACCACCGGGTCGAGGCCCAGGCCGCGCAGCTGCGCCGCCACGTACTCGGCCGCCGCCCGCTCGGTGGTGCCCGCCTCGGGGTCGTAGACGCTGCGGATGCGCACCAGCGCCTGCGCCAGCTCGGTCACGCGCGCGGGGTCGACGGCCGCGGCGGCGCGCCGGGCCAGCTCGCTCGGGAAGGCGCTACCCTCCGGCACGGTCAGAGGGGCGGGACGAAGCGGCCGTCCTGCGCCGTCCAGCCGCCGTCGACGTAGAGCAGCGAACCGGTCACGAAGCTGGCGGCGTCCGACACCAGGTAGACCACGGCGCCCACCAGCTCGCTGGGCTGCGACCAGCGCCCGAGCGCGCTCTTGTCGGCGTAGGCGCGGTACCAGTCGGGCTGCTGCTTGATCTGCTCGGTGAGCGGGGTCTCGACGACGCCCGGCGCGATGGCGTTGGCGCGCACCCCCTTGGGGCCCAGCTCGGCGGCGAGCGCGCGGATCATCTGCAGCGTGCCGGCCTTGGTGGCGGCGTAGACCCCCTGGCCGGGCTCCACCACCTGCGAGCGGATGCTCGAGAAGAACACCATGCTGCCCTTGCCCTGCGCCGCCATCGTCGTGCCGGCCGCCTTCATCACGTTGAAGCTGCCGCGCAGGTTCACGTCGATCACGCGGGTGAACTCGTCGGCGGTGACGTCCGTGAGGCGCTTGCGCACGTTGATCGAGGGGGTGCAGACGAGCGCGTCGAGGCGCGGCATGCCGTCCACCAGCGCTGCCACCTGCCCCTCGTCGGTGATGTCGACGCGGGCGGCGCTGGCCTCGTAGCCCAGCTCCGCGAGCTCGGCGGCCGTGGCGCGGGCCGCCTCCAGGTTGGCGTCGGCGGCCGTGACGATGGCGCCGAAGTCGGCGAGGCCCTTCGCGCTGGCCCGGCCGATGCCGGAGCCGGCACCGATCACCAGCACGTGACGGCCGCTGAGGTCGAACAGGTCGCGGTAGTTCACACTCGGTTCCTTTCTGTGGTGCCGGAAGGCTAACACCGGCACCAGGACCGAGTCGATACGTGGCCCGCCCAGGGGGCGGCCGCCCGCCCAGAGGGCGGCCGCCTACAGCTCCTCGTCGCCCGCCGGCGGCCAGCTGCCGCCGAGCCGGAGCCACGCCTCGACCATGTCGGTCGGCACCTGCGCGATGAAGGTCGTGGCCTGGTTGTCGCTCGGGTGCGGCACCGTCAGGCGGTAGGCGTGCAGCGCCTGCCGCGCGATGGCCGCCGAGGGCCGACCGTACACCTCGTCGCCGAGGATGGGGGCGCCCAGGTGCGCCAGGTGCACGCGGATCTGGTGGGTGCGCCCCGAGTGGGGGCGCGCCTTCACCAGCTGGTAGCCGGGCAGGCTGGCGATCACCCGGAAGCGCGTGGTGGCGCTCTTGGGGTTCTCGCCGCCCACGGTCATGCTCTGGCGCTTGACGGGGTGGCGGCCGATGGGGGCGTCCACCACCACGCCGTCCTCGATGGCGCCCACCACGATGGCCACGTACTCCTTCTCGGTGAAGCGCTTCTTGAACGACAGCGACAGGTGGCGGTGGGCGGCGTCGTTCTTCGCCACCACCATCACCCCCGAGGTGTCCTTGTCGAGGCGGTGCACGATGCCGGGGCGGTAGGCCTCGTCGGCCGGGTCCTGCAGGCGCTCCTTGGAGAGCGGCATGCGGCCCAGCAGCGCGTTGACCACGGTGCCGGTGCGCAGCGTGGCGGTGGGGTGCGCCACCATGCCCGGCGGCTTGTTGATGGCCGCCAGGTCGTCGTCCTGGTAGATGACGTCCAGCTCGAGGTCCTCGGGCTCCACGTGCATCGGCCGCGGCGGCGGCAGCACCACGGAGACCACCTCGGAGCCGGCGAGCTTCGTCGACGGCTTGCCGACGGGGCGGCCGTCGACCGTGACGTACCCCTCGTTCACCAGCTCCTTGGCGTAGGTGCGGGACAGCTCCAGCGCCAGGGCGATCGCGACGTCGAGCCGCTCCCCGGCGGGGGCGTCGAAGGTCCTGAACTCCACCCAGGCAGTCTAGCGCCCCTGAGGGAGCGCGGCGCACGGCGCTATACTGCGGCGCACATGGAGCCGACCGCCCCCGGAGCCGACCCCCAGCCGCAGCGACCCCCCGAGGTCGTCACCGCCGCCCAGCCGCCCGCCAACGAGCCGGTCGTGGCCCTCGACGCCATGGGCGGCGACGCCATGCCGCAGGCCGCCGTCGAGGGCGCCATCCAGGCGCACCTGGCGGGCCACCGCGTGGTGCTGGTCGGCGACGAGGCGGTGCTCCGGCCCGAGCTCGAGCGCCTGGGCGGCGTGCCGCTCGAGGTGGTGCACGCCTCCGACGTCATCGCCATGGAGGAGCACGCCGCCGACGTGCGGCGCCGCCGCGACTCCAGCATCATGGTCGGCATGCGCCTGGTGAAGGAGGGGCGCGCCGACGCCTGCGTGTCGATGGGCCACTCGGGCGCCACGATGGCCGCGGCGCTGCTCGTGCTGGGGCGCCTGCCGGGCGTCGACCGGCCCGCCATCCTCGCGAACATCCCGCGCGACTCGGGCTTCCTGGCGCTCCTCGACGCCGGCGCCAACGCCGACTGCAAGCCGGCGTGGCTGCAGCAGTTCGCGCTGATGGGCAGCGCCTACGTCGAGAGCGTGTGGGGCGTGGCGCAGCCCAAGGTGGGCCTGATGTCGATCGGCGAGGAGGCGCACAAGGGCAACGAGCTCGTGCGCGAGACGCACGGCCTGCTGGCCGCCACGCCGGGCCTGCGCTTCCACGGCAACGTCGAGGGCCGCGACCTGTTCTCCGACCTCGTCGACGTGGTCGTCACCGACGGCTTCACCGGCAACGTGATCCTCAAGCTCGCGGAGGGGGAGGCACGCGCCCTGTTCGGCTGGGTGCGCGAGGCGCTGAGGAGCGACCTGCGCTCGAGCCTCGGCGGGCTGCTGGTGCGGCCGGCGCTCAAGCGCGTGGCCGCGCGCATGGACCCCGCCGAGTACGGCGCCCAGCCGCTCCTGGGCGTGGGCGGCTACGCCTTCATCGGCCACGGCAGCGCCGACGCGCGCGCCGTGGCGAGCGCGGTGCGCACCGCGCGCCAGGCGGTGAGGGCCGGCGCGCTCGAGCGGCTGGTCACGGCGCTGGAGGCGGCTCGGCCGAGCGCACCCAGCTGATCACGCTCAGCAGGCGGCCGCCGGCGCTGGGCAGCTCCAGCTCCGGCACCGACAGGCGCGCCACGTTGTCGCGCAAGGAGCCGGCCTCGCCCAGGCTCGTCAGCAGGTCGACGATCAGCGCCTCGCCCTGCCCCACCAGGTAGCCCCAGGAGCGCTCGGCGTCGATCACGCCGGCCGCGGCCGTGAAGCGGTAGGTGTCGCGGTCGCTGCCGGGCACGACCTCGTCCTCCACGTCGTCGTGCAGGCCCACCAGGAGGTCGTCCCACACGATCAGCTGCCGGAGCACCCCGAACTGGTCCGCGACGACGCGCCGGGGCGCGTCGAGCGAGCGCGTGCGCGCGCCCGTCTGCTCGACGCCCGCCAGGTCGAGCCAGGCCAGGCCGTCCTCGGTGAGCGCCACGAGCAACGAGCCGTTCGCCGCCAGGTCGACGACGAGGTCGCGGTCGGCGGGCAGCAGCGGCCCCGTCAGCGGATCGGCGCGCTCCTCCTCGAAGTCGACGGCGTAGACCTGCGACTCGCTCCCGGCCCCGACCAGGAAGTAGCCGCGCTCCGCCTCGGCGGTGGGAGCCTGGTCGGTGTGCGGCGGCACGGCCAGCACGTCGTTGCCGGGCTCCAGCTGGCGCGCCGTCCAGTCCGAGGTGCGCACCAGCCACACCGCCGCGAAGCCCGCGGTGTCGGGCACGCACGCCCGCGGGTCGTCCAGCACCAGGAGGTACGCCCCGGTGCGGCTGGAGCGCACCTCGCGGGGGCAGATCAGGCCGCCGCCCTCGCGGCCCACCGCCCCGAGGACCCCGGCTCCCGGGTCGGAGCCGTCGACGAGGAGCACCTCCTCGAGCTGGCGGAAGGCGCTCGGCGCCCGCGGGTCGATCTGGCTCACGGCGAAGCGGTAGAGGTACGAGGTCACCTGCGCCGCGGCGCCGCTGCCGCTCACCGAGCGCGTAAGCACCCAGGCTGTGTCGCGGGAGACGTTGCGGTCGGTCAGGTCGAGCGAGACCGCCGGGGCCCGCAGGTCGCGGGCGCTCCCCTCCACGAGCTGCAGCCGCGGCGCCGTCGGCGGGGCGTCGGTGTCGCGCAGGTCCTCCAGCAGGGCCAGCTGCGCCTGGCCGGCGCGTTCGACGCCCACGAGCAGCAAGGTGGGCAGGCTGGGCTCCTGGGTGCCGCTGCAGGCGCCCAGGAACGCCGCGGCCAGCAGGAGCAGGAGCGGTGGGAGCGGTCGCCTCATGGCTGCCTCCGGGGGATGATCCAGCCGGTGTCGAACACGTTGCCGACGCCCTGGTCGGCTCCCGGCGTGGTGAGGGTGATGGCGAGGTCGCCGTTGGCGCTGTTCCACGAGCCGTAGAGCGCCCAGCAGCAGCGGTTCCACACCACCACGAAGGTGGGCTGCAGGTTGAAGGCGGGCTGGTTGGGATCGTTACCGGTCAGGTCCCAGACGTCGGTGACGACCGCCCCCAGGTAGAGCGTGTCGAGCGGCCGCACCACCAGCGCCACCTCCTGCAGGCTCAGGCGCCCGCTCGTCACCTCCGCGGCGGCCAGGTCGTACTGGCCGCTGTAGCCGATGGTGCCCTGCAGGCCCACGCGCTCGTAGAGGTCGACGCCGAAGCGCAGGTTGGCGCGCCGCAGGTAGGTGCTGGGCTGCACGTCGTCGTGCCACAGGAGCTCGGCGAAGCCGTCGACGCTGAAGCGCGCGGGGCCCACGGTGCGGTCGTCGAGCAGCACGCGCCCGGTGAGGGTCGAGTTGCGGTAGCCGAAGCCGTCGGGCGGGCCCAGCGCCGGGTCGACGCGGGTGGTGTAGCGCACCTGCCAGGTGGCGCTGCCGCGCTCGGGCGCCTGCTCGAGGGTGAAGGCCAGGTTGCGCGCGTACGGCTCGGGCTGGGGGAGGCCCAGCCACTCGGTGGGCAGCCACACGAGGCCGTCGGCCTGCAGCGCCGCCACCCCGGGCCAGGCGAGGCGCAGCTGGCTGCGCGACAGGCGCCCGGTGGGGAGCGACAGTCGCTCCGTGGCGTCGAGCTCCAGGGGCCCGAGGGTCGCGGCGGCCGCCACCTCGAAGGCGCTCACCTGGCCGGCGTCCAGGTCGCGGGCGTAGGTCAGGGCCAGGCCCGGGGTGGCGTCGTCGTGGCGCAGCGTGCCGAGCGTGAGGCGCACGCTCAGGTCGTCCCAGTGGTCGGGCGGCTCGCCGGGGGCGGCCAGCGGGGGGTCGTAGCGGTAGGCGGTGCTCACCCGCAGCTCCACGACGCCCGTCACGGCCGCCGACGCCTCGACCGCCGTCTGGGTGGTGTCGCGCGGCGCGCCGGTCAGCCGGTCGGGGCGCACGGACAGGTCCTGGGCGTGCGTGAGCTTCACGCTCCCCGAGAACGTGCCGCGCGAGCGCAGCTCCAAGGTCGCCTCGAGCGAGCCGGGGTCGCCGTCCTCGAGGTCGTACTCGTTGCGCAGCGTCAGCGTCAGCCAGTCGAGGTCGCCGAACAGCGTGGCGGTGCTCACCAGCGGCAGCCAGCCCACGTCGCCGGGGTTGCGGTCGTCGAAGAACACGTAACCGCCCGACTGCTGGAAGCGCAGCCACGGCCAGGGGTCGAGGCGCAGGTCGCCGCGCACGTCGGTGCTGCTGCGGTAGGGGAACAGGTCGAAGCGGAAGGGGGTCTCGCCCTCGCGCACGTCGCGCGTGAAGGTGAGCGACAGGCCGCCCACGTCCCAGAAGCGCTGCCGGGCCGTGAGGCTGGTGAGCCACTCCACCTGGCGCTCGGCGGTCGTGTAGTAGTAGCCGGTGAACGCCGTGCGCCCTTCCAGCGTGGCGCCGCTCCAGAGCTGCAGCGGCCGCAGCGCCAGGGTGTGCGCCTCCACCGCGCGGCCGGCGGTGACCTCGGGGGTGAGCGCCGCCGAGCGGTTGATGGAGTTGCTGCGGTCCTGGAACACGCCCAGGTCGAGCAGGAGCCGCTCGACGCGCAGGGCGCCCAGGTCGAGGGTGCGCAGCTCCTCCGGCTCGAGCTGCAGGCGGGCGATGGTCATGAGCGGCACGCTGCGGCTGGCGTAGCTCGGGGTGGCGACGTCGTCGGTGGGGTCGAGGTCGAGGAAGACCTGGCTCGTGAAGGCGCCGCGCACCCCGTAGGCCACCGAGAGGTGGCTGAGGCTCGCCTCCCACAGGCGCAGCCGGCGCTCGTCGTCGCGCTCGACCAGCAGCGTGGTGAGCGGCGTGCCCAGCACCTCCTCGTCGGCGTAGGCGAAGCGCACCGCGAACAGCCGCTCGGTGGGCCCGCTCGGGGTGTGGAACGCCGGGGTGTAGTCGACCGCGAAGCGGCCCTTGCCGCGCTCGGTGTAGAAGCGGTGGTCGAGGAAGCCGCCCACGTAGCTGCGCAGCACCGCGCCGCCCAGCAGCAGGTCGCCCACCTGCGAGGCGCCCGGCTGCACGTCGGCGTAGTAGCGCAGGCCCACGTCGCCGTAGGCGTCCGGGCCGGCCACGTACGGCCAGCCGAGGGTGATGCGCGCGCGGTCGGTCACGGTGCCGGTGACGAGCTCGAAGCGCGGCTGGCGGTCCTGGGGGCCGATCGGCAGCACCATGATCGGCAGCGTCATGATCGCCGCGCCGCGGATCAGCACCGTGACGTCGTAGGCCACCAGCCGGTCGCCGGGGAAGATCTCCAGGCGGTCGGCGGCGAAGCCGTAGTCCTCCACGTCCTGGCCGCAGCGCGTGCAGGGGCTGAAGCGCCCCATGGCCACGCGGATCAGGCCCGGCACGCGGCTGGCGCGGTCGCCGGTCACGTCGATGGCCTCGGTGACGATCAGCACGTCGTCGCCGGCGAAGCTCTCGTCGCGCAGGTCGATGATCAGGTCGTCGCCCGCCACCACCTCGCTGCCCGAGCTGTAGCGCCCCGGGCCGATCACCCGCACCAGGCGGTTGGTGAGGTCGACCTCGACGTGGTCGGCCTCGAGCAGGGCGTCGTCGATGGTGATGCGCAGCCCCTCGCCGCGCAGGACGTAGAGCTGCACCTCCTCGCCGCCCGGCAGGCGCACGGTGCGGATCTCGAGGCGGCTCTCGGGGTCGGAGCTGGCGTCGATGCCGATGCGGGCGGCGAGGGCGCCGGTGGTCGCGGCCAGCGCCAGCAGCGCCACGACGGCCCGCCACACGGCCGCGGCGCCCCTCACCGGCTAGCGCCTCCGGGCGGCCAGGAGTAGCGCCGCGGCCGCCAGCAGGTAGACGCCCACCGGCAGCCAGGCCGCCAGCCAGGCGGGCAGCGTGCCCTGGGCGCCGAGCAGCTTGCTCACGCTCCAGGTGGCGTAGTAGACGAACGTCAGGAACAGCACCGCCACGAAGCCCAGCTGCGCCCCGCGCCGGAAGGTGAACAACCCCACCGCCACGGCGAACAGCGCGAAGGCGGTGGCCGCCAGCGGCTCGGCCGCCTTGCGGTGCAGCGCCGTCCACTCGGCCGGCTTGGGGCTGCCGGGGTCGAGCCGCAGGCGCGCCAGCAGCTCGCGCAGCGGCAGGTAGGCCAGGTCGGGCGCCGCCGGGCTGCGCGCCGTGAGGCCGCGCACCGGCAGCACCGCGGTCTCGGCGCGGAAGTCGAGCGTGAGGCGGCCGTCGCGCAGCACCCGGAAGCCGATGTCCTCCAGGCGCCACACGCCCGCCCCCGGGTCGGGGCGCCCCACCCCGGCGCGCAGCAGCTCGCGGGGGCCGGTGGCGCTGCCCGGCGTGATCACCGTGACGTCGCGGAACTCCCCCTGGGCGTTCACCTCGCCGATGAAGATGCTCCTCCCGAGGGCGTCCTCGAAGAACGATCCCTCCTGCACGATGGTCTCGGGCGAGAGCAGCAGGATGTCCTTCTCGACCTCCGCCGCGCGTCGCTCGCCCCACGGTACGAGGAGCTCGTTGTTGAGGAGGGCGACGGCGCTCACCGCCAGGCCGAGGGCGAGGTACGGCAGCACGAAGCGGCTCGGGCCCACGCCCGCCAGCAGCGCGGCCTTGATCTCGCCGTCCTGGCCGAGGCGCGTGAGGGTGAGCAGCGAGGCGAACAGCAGCGCCAGCGGCAGGCCGGGCCCGACGGCCGTGGGCAGCTTGAAGAGCAGGTAGCGCGCCACCAGGCCCACGGGCGCGCCGCGCGCCAGCACGTCGGCCAGCACGTCGAGCAGGAAGTAGAGGAGCAGCAGCAGCACCAGCGACACGAGGCCGGCGGCTAGCAGCGGCAGCGTGCCGCGGATCAGGTAGCGCCCCCAGCGGGTCATGACGCCAGCGTCCGCCACGCCAGCAGGGCGGCGCCCGCGGCGGCGAGGCCGGGGGTGAGCCAGGCGGCGGCGATGGCGCTCACCGCGCCGCTCTCGAACAGGTTGCCGGACAGCACCCACACCGCCCAGAAGCCCACCAGCAGCACGATGGTCCAGGCGAAGCCGGCGGCGCGCCCGCGCACGCGCAGCGCGATGGCGCCCGCGAAGACGGCGAAGATGGCGGCGCTGAAGGCGTCGGCCAGGCGCCGGTGGAGGCTGAAGCGCAGCTCGCCGACGTCGCCGCCGGCGGCCGCCACCACCTCCAGGCGCCGCACCAGCTGGTCGAGCGGCAGCTCGGCGGCGCGCGTGAGCGTCTCGTCGGGGGTGGCCTCGAGCTCGAACGGTAGCGTCAGCTGCCCCCGCTGCGTGGGCGCCTCGCCGGGCCGGCTCGACTCGACGTCGTTCAGCACCCACACGCGGGCGGCGGCGTCCCAGCGCCCGTCGCGCGCGGCGTGGAGGGTGCCGTCCGGCTCCACCACCAGCACCCCCTCGAGGTTCGCCAGGCGGGCGTCGTCGGCCACCGAGCGCACGCGCGAGGCGAAGAAGATGCTCTCGCCGATGCGGTAGGCGGCGTTCAGCTGCAGCTCGGCCGGCGGGCGCGCGTAGATGAAGGCGTCGATGCGCCGCTGGTAGGCGGCCTCGCCGCGCGCCTCCAGGAAGCCGTTGTTGACGAACGACAGGGCGCCGACCACCAGCCCGAAGCCCACCAGCGGGGCGAGCATGGCGGCGGGCGGCACGCCGAGCGCGTACGCCGCCTTCAGCTCGCTGTCCTTGGCCATGCGCCCGGCGGCCAGCAGCACGGCGAACACCACCGCCACCGGCAGCGCCAGGTGCAGGAACCAGGGGAGGCGGTAGAGGAGGAGGCTGAGCACGTCCGCCAGCGTGGCGCCCTGCTCGACCAGGAACCTGGCGAGCACGCTCAACAGGTCGACGGAGAGGAGCAGGCAGATTGCCGCCACCCCCAGCGGGTAGAGGCCGGCCGTCTCTCTCAGGAGCGCGCGCGGGAGGCGTTTCGGCACCGGAGCAGTATACCGGCCGCCGCGCGGCCCGGTCGGGCCCGTGCGCGTCCAGGCCGGCGCTTCCGGCGCGCGGCGCGTTCCCATCCGGCGCCCGCAGGGGGTACGATGGCGTCCGTGACGGGCACGCTCGGACTCTTCTCGCTCGTGGACCTGTTCCAGCTCCTGTCCGCCGCGCGGCGGACCGGCCGCCTCACGGTCGAGCACCCGGTGGGCCGGGCGCGCATCTACTTCGACCGCGGCAAGGCGGTCCACGCGGAGTTCGGCGAGCTCACCGGCACCGACGCCGTCTACACGCTGTTCGCCGACGAGCGCGGCGCCTTCGAGTTCCGCCTCGGCCTGCCCAGCCCCGCGAACACCATCGAGGTCGGCACCGAGAACCTGGTGCTGGAGGCGATGCGCCGCCTCGACGAGGTCGACCGCGGCCGCGCGCCGCGCCAGGAGGGGGCCTACGGCGGCCTCACGGTGTCGCGCGACGCCGTGCCGGCCGTGCCCGACGCGGTGCCCGGCGAACAGCGCGAGTTCGCGCTCAACGCCGAGGAGCTGGCGCTGATGAGCCAGGTCGACGGCCAGCGGACCATCACGCGTATCGCCATCAACCTGGGCCGCGACCCCGACGAGCTGCGCGTGGTGTGCGAGCGCCTGGTGCGCACCGGCGTCCTGAAGCTGCAGCATCGCCGCGCGCGCACGGCGCGGCTGGTCACGCGCCTGGCGAACCGCCGGCTGCCGCCCGGCACCGTGGGCGTCGACGCCGGCATCCTCAGCGCCTGGGAGAAGGCGCTGGGGGCGAGCGTGGTGGAGGTGGCCTGCCGCCGCAGCGGTGGCGGCGTCACGCTCTTCCCCGTGAAGGCGCTGGAGGGGATCGGCCCCTACCTCGAGCTCACGCGCGACGCCCTGGTGCGCGCCGACCTGCGCGTCAACGAGACGCTGCTGGTGCGCCCGGTCACCGACCCCACCTGACGCGCCCCGGCGGGCGGCGGGGTTACCTTAGGGGGCAGCCGGCCCGCCGGCGCCCCGAACCATGAGCGACCGAGCCAGCACCCACCCCGACGCCGCCCCGGCGCCCGAAGCCGCCCTCCCGAGCCACGCCTCGCCGCTGCTGGCGTGGCGCACGCTGCCGTTCCCCGCGCCCTGGGACGCCGTCTTCGAGCAGACGGGCCCGCTGGTGGTGGAGGTGGGCTTCGGCGACGGCCGCTTCACCGTGCGGCGCGCCAAGGCCGAGCCCGGCAGCCGCTTCGTGGGCCTCGAGGTGTCGTCGGGCAGCCTGCAACGCGCCCTCCGGCGCGTGAAGCGCGAGGGCGTCGGCAACGTGCGCCTCGCCAAGACCGGCGCCCACGTGGCGCTGCGCCAGCTGTTCGCGCCGGCCAGCGTCGACGCCCTGGTGGTGAACTTCCCCTGCCCCTGGCCCAAGGAGCGCCACGCCAAGCACCGCCTGCTGCAGCGCTCCTTCTTCGAGCTGGCCGGCTCGCGGCTGAGGGAGGGCGGCGAGCTGCGCCTCGCCACCGACCACCCCGACTACCTGGGGTTCGCCCTCGCCGAGGGAGCGGCCTCGGGCCTGTACGACACGCTGCGACCGCCGGCGCCGCCCGACGTGTTCGAGACCAAGTACGCGCTCAAGTGGCGCGAGCAGGGCAAGCCGCTGCACTACGTGGTGTTCCGCCGCAACGCCGTGCCGGCCCCTGCCATCGACCCCTGGGAAAGGCCGACCATCATGCCCCATGCCCTACTGCGCGGCACGCTGCCCGCCAAGGCGCCGTTCGACAAGCGCGTGGACCGTTACGCCGAAGGCCACGTGATCCTGCACGAGCTGGCCGCCGTGCTCGGCGGCGAGGACGGCGCCGGCCGCTGGCTGGTGCGCGCCACCGTGGAGGAGCCCGACCTGCGCCAGCAGCTGCTGGTTTTGGCGCAGCAGCGCACCCCCGACGAGGTGATCGTGCGCCTCGAGTCGTTCGGCGACCCGCTGATCACGCCCACCACGCGCGGCTGCGTCCACGCCGTCACCGAGTGGCTGCTCGCGGCCACCGACCTGAGCGTCACGGCGAGGAACTACTGATGGCCGCGGAGCTGCCGCGCGCGAGCGAGCTGGCGCGCTGGCGCGCCGAGAAGGACCGCTTCCTGAAGGAGAACCGCGGCTCGCCGCTCTACGGCACGCCCGGCTTCGAGGGCCTCGCCTACTACCCCGAGCGGCCCGAGCTGCGCGTCGAGGTCGACGTGGAGCGTCCCGCCGAGCCCGAGACGGTGCTGCTCGGCACCAGCTCCGGCGACGAGCGCCTCTACCTGGTCTACGGCGTGGCGCGCTTCGAGCTGGAGGGGCAGGCGCTGAGCCTCACGCTGTTCGCCCCCACCGACGCCCCGGAGGGCCCGCGCCTGTTCCTGCCGTTCGCCGATGCCACCTCCGGCTCCGAGACGTACGGCGCCGGCCGCTACCTCGACGCGCAGGTGGTGGCGCCCGGGCGCGTGCTCCTCGACTTCAACTTCGCCTACCACCCGTACTGCGCTTACGCCGAGGGCTACAGCTGCCCGTTCCCGCCGCCGCAGAACCGCCTGGCGGTGCCGGTGCGCGCCGGCGAGCGCCTGCCCGACGAGGCCGACCGGGCGTGAGCCGCGCCGACCCGGCGGGGCGGACCGCGCAGGCTGATAGCGCGCGCTACCTCACGGCGGGCCTGCCCGTGGTGCACGGCTTCACCACCCGCGCGGGCGGCGTCAGCGGCGGGCCGTTCGCCAGCCTCAACCTGGGGCTCAGCTCCGGCGACGAGCGCGCGCAGGTGGAGGAGAACCGCGACCTGCTGCTGGCCGAGCTCGGCTTCGCGCGCGCGCAGGTGTGCGCCTTCGACCAGGTCCACGGCGACCGCGTGCTCGCCGGGGCGCCCAGCTGGTTCGAGGAGGAGGCCGACGCCGCCGTCACCGACGACCCCGACACCCTGCTGGTGGTGAGCGTCGCCGACTGCCTGCCGGTGCTGTTCCTCGACCCCGCCAGCGGCGCGGTGGGTGCCGCCCACTGCGGCTGGCGCGGCACGGTCAAGGGCCTGGCGGCCCGGGTGGTGGGCGAGCTGCGCGCGCGCTACGGCGCCCGCCCCGAGGAGCTGCGCGTGGCGTTCGGCCCGGCCGTGGCGGGCGCCTGCTACCAGGTCGGCCCGGAGGTGGTGGAGCGCTTCGCCGACGCCGGCTTCCCGGCGGCGGTGGCCTGGCCCGACGCCGAGCCGGGCCGCTACCGCCTCGACATCGCGGCCGCCAACCGCTGGCTCCTGGCGCGCGAGGGGGTGGCGCCCGGGCACGTCCACGACCTGGGCCTCTGCACCCACTGCGAGCCCGAGCGCTTCTACAGCTACCGCCGCGACGCCGGCCGTACCGGGCGGCACTGGGCGTTCGTGAGCCCGCGGCGGCCCGCCTGACCCCGGTCCGCCCGGCGCGCGCCGGGCGCCCGCGGCGTCTTGCACGTCGGGCCGCCGCGTGCGCCCCTGGTACCATGGGGCGCATGCTGCCACGCTCGCTCTCGCAACGTCACCGAAGGCGCGGGGGCGCCGAGCGGTGGTGAGCTCGGCCGCCACGCGCTTCGACGAGCTCGCCCGCCGCCTCGCCGCCCACGCGCCCCGGCGCATGGAGATCGAGGGGTTCCGGCGCGCCGCCGTGCTGGTGCCGCTGCTCGACGCCCCCGGGGGCGTCGAGGTGCTGTTCACCGTGCGCGCCGCGGCGCTGAAGAGCCACGCGGGCGAGATCGCCTTCCCCGGCGGGCGCCTCGACCCCGGCGAGAGCCACCTGGAAGCGGCGCTGCGCGAGACGCAGGAGGAGGTGGGGCTGGTGGTCACCCCCGAGCAGGTGCTGGGGCGGCTGTCCGACCACCCCTCGCCGGCCGGCTACGTCGCCACGCCGTTCGTGGCGCGCGTGCCGTGGCCGCAGCCGCTCGAGCTCAACACCGCCGAGGTCGACACCGTGTTCAGCGTGCCGCTGGCCGAGCTCGCCGCCATCGAGCCCGACACGCGCGTGGCCGAGCTGAAGCGCTACCGGCGGCTGCTCTACTCCTACCCCTGGGGCGAGTACCTCATCTGGGGCTTCACCGGCAACGTGGTGCGCGACCTGCTGGAGGCGGCGTCCGCGCCGGGCGCGGACGAAGCCGGGGAGGCGGGCGCCAGCGACCCGTTCGAGCCCAGATGAGGACGAGGCCCCCGGCACGCCCGCCCGCACCCGCGCGCGGCCGCCCCGCGGGGGCGACGCCGTGAAGCTCAAGGAGCTGACCATCGTCCGCGGCGCGGAGCGCTACGCCTACAGCGCCGGCTCGGTGGTGGAGGCGCTGCAGAGCGCCGGCGTGCCCACCGACGACGCCATGGCGCTGGCGCGCGACGTCGAGAAGCACCTGCGGCAGCTGCCCGCCAGGGAGGTGCGCCTCGACGAGCTGATGGAGCTGCTCACCGCCTCGCTCGCCAAGCGCGTCAGCGCCGAGGTCGTCGAGCGCTTCCGCCGCCAGACGCCGCCGTTCGTGCCGCTGCTGGTGGGCGAGGAGGGCGAGCCGCTCACGCGCCGGCGCCTGGTGTCGTCCCTCGAGAAGGTCGGCCTCGACTTCAAGGAGGCGCACGTGGTGGCGCTGCAGGTCGAGCAGGGCATCCGCAGCGACGGCCTCGACCGCATCGACCGCGACGAGCTGGCGCGGCGCGTCGCGCTGATCCTCGAGGGGCGCTTCGGCCGCGACGTGCGCCTGCGCTACGAGATGCTCACCTCGTCGTCGTTCGAGCTGCGCGTGACCGAGCCCGGCGGCGCCACGCTGCCGTACTCGCGCGGCATCCTGGCGCAGTCGCTGATGGCGATCGGGCTGTCGCCGGAGCTGTCGCACAACCTCGCCAAGCGCGTCGAGACGGCGCTGTACGCCACCGACGCCGCCGTGGTGCCGCGCGACGAGGTGCGCGCGCAGGTGGCGCGGCTGCTCGAGCGCGAGGCGGGGGAGGAGTACGCCCAGCGCTACCTGATGATGCGCCAGGCGCGGCGGCGCGAGAAGCCGCTGGTGGTGCTGTTCGGCGGCGCGCCGGGCGCCGGCAAGTCGGCGCTCGCCAGCGAGGTGGGCTACCGCCTGGGCATCCCGCGCGTGGTGTCGACCGACAGCGTGCGCCAGGCGCTGCGCTCGCTGATCGGCCCTGAGCTGAGCCCCATCCTGCACGCCTCCACCTACGAGGCGTGGCGCGCCGAGCTGCTGCCGGCCGAACTGCAGTCGGCTCAGCCCGAGCGCATGCGGGTGCTGCGCGGCTTCCTGGCGCAGGTGAACCAGCTCAAGCCCGCCCTCACGGCCATCGTGGAGCGCAACGTCTACGAGGCGACCTCGATCGTGATGGAGGGGGTGCAGCTGGTGCCGGGGGTGCCGCCCACGCGCGACGTGGAGGGCGCCACCGTGATCCCCATCGTGCTGAGCGTCGACGACGAGGAGGACCACCTCAAGCACTTCGCCGCGCGCGAGGGGCAGACCGGCAAGCAGCGGGCGCAGCAGAACTACCTCGACCACTTCGCCGAGATCCGCATCATCCAGGAGTACCTGCTGGAGCAGGCGCAGCGCCACGGCGTGCGCGTGATCGAGGCGAGCGACTTCGACAAGGCGGTGGAGCGCTGCATCGACCACGTCCTCGACCGGCTGATGGAGGAGCGCAACGAGCTCGCGGGCAACGGCCCCCCTACCGAACGGCGGCCGGCGGGCGGATGAAGAATGTTATCGCTCCGCCCCCGGGCGCCACGTAGACTCCCGCGAGGAGGCGCATGTCTACCCCCGCGATCGCGACCGATGCACTGACCAAGACCTACGGCACCCGCTCGGTGGTGCGCGACTTCACGTTCCGGGTGAACCCAGGCGAGGTCTACGCCCTGGTGGGCCCCAACGGTGCCGGCAAGACCACCGTCATCCGGCTGGTGGCGGGCCTGGCGTTCCCCACCAGCGGGCAGGTGCGCATCCTCGGCAAGGACCCGCATCAGCACCCCGCCGTGCGGCGCGAGCTCGGCGCGGTCGTCGAGGCGCCCGCCGCCTTCTACCCCTACCTGACCGGCCGCGCCAACCTGCGCCTGCACGCCGACCTCGCCGGCGGCGTCGAGCCCGGGCGCATCGACGAGGTGCTGCGGCTGATGGAGCTCGATGACGCCGCCGACCGCAAGGTGGGCGTCTACAGCCTCGGCATGCGCCAGCGGCTCGGGGTCGCGGCGGCCGTCCTGACGCGCCCGCAGGTGCTGATCCTCGACGAGCCCGCCAGCGGCATGGACCCGCTGAGCCTCCACCTGGTGCACAGCGTGCTGCGCCAGGCCGCCGAGGACGGCACGGCCGTGCTGCTCTCCACCCACCACCTCGACGAGGTGGTGGCGTACTGCACGCGCGTGGCGATCCTCGAGGAGGGGGCGCTCATCGACGAGGTGAACCTGTTCGACCGGCGTGAGCGCTTCCGCGCGCGCGTCACCGACCTGGCGGCGGGCGTGCGGGCCCTCGAGGCGCAGCCCGAGGCGGTGACCCACGCCACCATCCGCGGCACCGAGCTGGTCTTCATCCCGCGCAGCGCCGACGACCTCGGGCGCGTGAGCACCATCCTGGCGGAGGCGGGCGTGGGCGTACTAGAGATGAACCGTGACGTCTTCGACCTGCGCGCCTACTACCGCGAGCGCGTCAGCGCCGAGCGGGCGCGCCGGACCGGGCAGCTCACCGCGACGCAGGACGGCCGCGCCACCGGCACGGGCCACGGGGGCGCGGCGTGATCCCCACCCTGCTGCGCATGGAGCTAGCCAAGCTGTGGCGCCTCACGAGCGTGCGCTTCGGCCTGGCGCTGCTGCTGGTGTTCCCCTGGCTGTGGGCGTACGCCCCCGGCATCTTCGAGGTCTACGGCTTCTTCCTGGTGTCGGGCTTCCAGGTGCCGGCCCTGAGCCTGCTCTCCTCGATGCAGTTCCTGCTGCCGCTGCTGGTGGCGATCACCGCCGCCGAGCTGCTCGGCACCGAGATGGCCCACGGCACGCTGCCGACGATCCTGCTGCGCCCGGTCACGCGGCCCAACTGGCTGGCCGCCAAGCTGATCGTGGTGGCCCTCTACCCGTTCCTGATGCTGCTGCTCTTCCTGCTGGCCTCGCTGGCGGCCGGGGTGCCGTTCGGCTTCGGCGCCTTCTTCGGCGGCACGGGGCTCGGCGAGGCGGGCCTGCTGGGGCAGGGGATGCTCACGAGCGGGCAGGCGCTGGCCGAGATCGCGCGCGGCTACGCCCTGGCGGCGCTGGCGCTGGTGCCCATCGGCATGCTGTCGCTGCTCTTCACCGTGGTGTTCATGAACGCCGCCGGCGGGGCGCTGGCCACGCTCGCGACGCTAATCTTCATGCAGCTGCTCGTGGTGTTCCCCAGCCTCGAGCCGTTCCTGCTCACCACCCAGCTGAACGCCTACGCCACCCCCGCGTCGGAGGTGCTGTGGGTGATGGCCCTCATCGCGCTCTACGGCGCGCTCTTCTCCGCGCTCGCGGTGGTGCTGTTCGAGCGGAAGGACTTCTAGCGTGACGCCGCAGCCGCGGCTCACGGCGTTCAGGCTGCGCCTGCCGGCACCGCTGGCGGTCGTCCTGCTGGTGGCGGCCTGGGGCCTGGCGTCGCTCGCGGCGGCGCAGCAGATCCCCTACACCGTGCAGGTGGTGGCCCTCTCCGACCGCGACGCCGCCCTCAACGTGGTCGGCGACCTGCTTCGCCAAGGCTTCCCCGCGTACGTGGTGCGCTCCACCTCGGCGCAGGGCGACGTGTTCCGCGTGCGCGTGGGCGCGTTCGCCAACCGTCTGGCGGCGCTGCGCTACGCCGAGGCGATGCCGCAGGTGGCCGGCGGCCAGCCGGTGCCGGCATTGGCCGAGGCGATCCCGCCCGGCATCACGCCCCTGGCCCCGCGGCTGCTGCTCGAGGAGCCCATGGCGGGCCTCGACGTGCGGCTACTGCGCGTGGGCGGCGAACTGGTGGTGCGTGCGCAGCAGCGCACGCCGCTGGCGCCCGCCGACTACCTGGTGCTGACGGCGGGGGGCGGCGTCGAGCGCCTCAGCGCCTGGCAGCTGAGCGAGGACGCCACCGGCGCCCGCGTGTGGGTGCGCGACATGCCGCTGTGGCCCGACACCTGGCGCGAGGAGCCGGAGGAGGTGCGCGAGGGCTACCGCAGCTCGTTCATCGGGCTGGTGGCCGAGCGGCTGGACCTGGCGCCCGAAGAGGTCGAGGCGGCCCAGTACAGCGCCGGCACCGGCGTGCCGCACCTGGTGGTGGTCGAGCGCGTGAGCCCGGGCGCCACCGAGGGCCCGGAGCTGCTGGGGCTGGGGCTGCCGGCGTCGGGCATGACGCCCTCGGGGCCGCTGGCCTACCTGGGCGTCGACCCCGAGCTGCTCCCCGGCCTGCCCGACGGCGTG
>JAAYYF010000077.1 GCA_012515535.1 Deinococcales bacterium | reverse complement strand
CGAGCCGGCTCGGCGCCGGCTCGCGGGGCGTCCCGCCCGCGCCGGCCGGGTCCCGCGCCAGCGGCGGGCGCCTCGGCCCCGCGGCGCGGCGGCTCCGCTGCCCCTCGACCCGTGGCGAAGGGCGGCGTCCCCGCCGCCCCCGGGCCGTCCAGCTCGGGCAGCAACCACTCCATCACGCGGCCGTTCGCGTCGCCCTCGCGCACCTCCACGTTCAGCCCGGCGCTGCGCAGCACCGCCGCCACGTGGCGCGCCTCGCGCTCGGGCACCGGCCGCGTGAGCGGGCCCGGCGCCCTTCCCAGCAGGCGCTCAGCACGCTCCAGCGGCAGGCCGAAGCGCTGCGCCAGGCGGCGGGCGGCGCCCGTCAGGTCGTCGGGGAGGGGCTCGCGGACGATCACCACGTAACGCACGTTCACCTCGCGCGCTCCAGCGGCGCGGGCTCTAGGGCGAAGAGGTCGCGCAGCGCCTCGGCGCGCCACATGAACTCCGAGACCGCCACGCCCGGGAACGAGCGCCCGAGCTCGGCCAGCAGCTCGTCTACCGCCTCGACCGGCAGGGCGTGCGGCTGCAAGCCCAGGGCGTGGAAGGCGTCCTCGACGATCACCGCCCCCACCGGGCCCACGAGGTCGACGGCCTCGCGCGCCAGCTCCTCGGCGAAGCGCGGGTCGGCCACCACCAGCCAGGCGAACTCCGCCAGGCCGTGGTCCATGAGCTCGCCGGCGGCGGCCACCAGCTCGTCCACGCCGCGGCCGCCCGCCTCCGCCAGCTGGCGCAGGCTGCTGGCGCCGTCGAGGCGGCGCCACAGGTGGAGGGCCGCCAGCGACAGCAGCACCTCGCCCGGCGGGGCGTGGGTGGACGCTTCGACGACGGTGACGTTGCCGTCGCTGCGGGCGGCGGCCAGCACGGCGTCGGGGCCCAGCTGCGCCGCGGCGAGCGCGGGCCGCAGCCGCTCGGGGCGCCTGGCGGCCTTCAGGAGGAGCACCTCGACCTCGTCGTCCATGCTCCGCAGCGGCGGCGCCTCGCCGTCGCGGAAGGCGAAGCGCCCCTCGTCCCAGGCCAGCAGCGCCCCCAGGGCGGAGGCGTCGCGGAACGGCCGCGCCTCCACGCACACCACGCGGCCGGCGTCGAACCAGACGTGGCCCTGCAGCGCCGCCTCGTGCACCAGCGTTAGGCGCCCGCTGGCGCGCCCCAGCGCCAGGTACTGCAGCACGTTGGCCACGGTCCCTGGCTCGATGCGGCCCTGCAGCGCCGTCACACGGCTCCTCCCGGTACGAAGCTCACCATCGGCGACCCTCCCCCGCGCCCGTTTCACGTTGCTCGTGCCGCATCCTACCAGTTGCCGTCCCGCGCGCTCCTTCAGGTGCGACCGAGCCGTGACCCCGTGGTACCTTGGACCCGCTTCGCCGGAGCGCGCCCGGCCGCTCCGCCCGGCGCCTCGGCCCCCGACCGCCGACGGGGCCCCGGCACGACGAGGAGAAGACCATGCGTACCATCTGCCTGATCCCGGGCGACGGCATCGGCCGGGAGGTCATCCCCGCCGCCCGTCGACTGCTCGAAGCCACCGGCCTGGACCTCGCCTTCACGGAGGCGGAGGCCGGCTGGGCCACCTTCGAACGCCACGGCACCAGCGTTCCCGACGCCACCCTGGAGGCCGTAAAGGCCGCCGACGCCACCCTGGCGGGCGCCTTCACCAGCCCGTCGCGCAAGGTGCCGGGCCACAACGGCGCCATCCGCTTCATGCGCAAGAAGCTCGACCTCTACGCGAACCTGCGCCCCTCGGTGTCGCACCCCGTGCCGGGCACCGTGCCGGGCCTCGACATGCTCATGGTGCGCGAGAACACCGAGGGCCTCTACGTCGAGCAGGAGCGCCGCTACGGCGACATCGCCATCGCCGACGCCGTCGTCACCAAGCGGGCCTCCGAGCGCATCGCGCGCGTGGCGCTGGAGCAGGCGCGCCGCCGCCGCAAGCGCCTGGCGGTGGTGCACAAGGCCAACGTGCTGCCCCTCACCTCGGGCCTGTTCCTCGAGACGGTGCTGGAGGTGGCCAAGGAGTACCCCGACGTCGAGACCTACGACATCATCGTCGACGCCGCCGCCATGAAGCTGGTGCGCGACCCCGAGGCGTTCGACGTGCTGGTGGCCACCAACCTGTTCGGCGACATCCTCTCCGACCTGATGGCCGGCCTCACCGGCGGTCTCGGCATCGCCCCGAGCGCCAACGTCGGCGAGAAGTACGCCATCTTCGAGCCGGTGCACGGCAGCGCCCCCGACATCGCCGGGCGCGGCGTCGCCAACCCCACCGCCACCTTCCTCACCGTGGCGATGCTGCTCGACCACCTCGACGAGCAGGAGACCGCCCGGCGCGTCGAAGCGGCCGTGGACGCCGTGCTCGAGCGCGGTCCGCTCACCCCCGACCTGGGCGGCGAGGCCACCACGGAGACGTTCACCGACGCGGTCATCGCGGCTCTGTGAGGTAGATTCAGCGCGTGACCCCGCGGGCGCATCGCGAGACGTTCACCTGTAGGCGGGAGGGCTGATGTACGCCCTAGCGCAGGCCATGCGTGCCATCCGCTCGAACTGGGTGGCGAGCGTCTCGACGCTCACCACCATGACGCTGTCGCTCACCATCCTGGTGGGCTTCAGCCTGCTGAGCGTGAACCTCAACCAGGCGCTCCAGACGCTGCAGGGCGAGCTCGAGATGGCCGCCTACCTGGCCGACGGCTCCGACGTGGCGCAGCTCACCAGCACCATCCGCGCCTGGCCCGAGGTGGAGCGGGTGCAGTTCGTCTCCAAGAGCGAGGCGCTGGCCGGCATGATCGCCGACCTGCCCTCGCTGGGCCGGGCGGCGGGGCTGGTCGAGAACCCGCTGCCCGACACCTTCCACGTGCACCTGCACGACCCGGCGCACACCAGCGTGGTGCGGCTGCGCCTCGAGCAGCTGCCGGGCGTCACCGAGGTCGACGACTCCAGCGAGGCCGTCGAGACGTTCCTCGCCATCAACGACGTGCTCCGCGTGGGCGGCTCCATCCTGGTGGTGATCCTGCTGGGCGCGGCGCTGTTCGCCATCGTCAACTCGATCCGCGCTGCCATCACCGCGCGCCGCGAGGAGATCGACGTGATGCGCCTGGTGGGCGCCTCGCACTCGTTCATCCGCGCGCCGTTCCTCATCGAGGGGTTCCTGCTCGGCCTCATCAGCGCCGTGCTGACGCTGGGCCTCTCGATCCCCGGCTACCAGTTCGCCGTCATGCGCCTCTCCGAGCAGTTCTCGTTCGTGCCGTTCGTGCGCGACAACGTGCTGCTGGCGCAGATCACGCTGCTGCTCACGCTGCTGGCGCTGCTGGTGGGGCTGGGCGGCAGCGCCATCGCGGTGGCGCAGCACCTGCGCGAAGAGGACTGAACGCGCCTCCGTCGACCCGGCGCCGACGCCGGTCGGCGTGACGCCACTCACAGCGCGTCTTACCTGGCTCCCATCAAGCGCTCTCCTGCCGTTGCTAGACTGACCGCGTGCTGCGCGTCTTGCTGCTCATCTCGGTGCTGACGTCGGGCCTGGCGTTGGCCCAGGTCGAGCTGAGCAGCCCCGAGCGTCAGGCCCTCGAGCAGGACCAACGGCGCTACCAGCAGCTCCTCGAGGAGCGCGCCGCTCAGCTGCGCGGCATCGAGGCGGCGCTCGGCGAGACGGCGGCGCAGCTCCGCCGGCGCCTGACGGAGCGCGACGAGGTCAGCGCGCAGCTGGCCCAGAAGCGCCGCGAGCGCGACGAGGTACTGGCCCAGATCGAGGCGCTCACGGCCGAGCGCACCGACACCGAGGCGCGGATCGCCGAGCTGAACGCACGCATGAGCGAACTGGAGGTGCGCGTGCAGGACCTGCTGGTCAGCCTCTACAAGCAGCGCGGACGCCGCACCGCCGCCGGCCTGGCCCAGAGCCGGTCGTTCCACGACCTGCGCGTGCGCAACCACTACCTGGGGCTGCTCGCCGAGCAGGACGCCGCCGTGATCCGCGAGATGGACGGGGTGCTCACCGAGCTCGACGCCGAGCGCGAGCGGCTGGCGCAGCAGATCGCCCAGCTGGAGCAGGCCGAGGCCGAGCTGGCCCAGGCCGAGGCCGAGCTGCGGAGCTCGCAGGCGCGCCTGGCGGAGATCATCGAGGAGCTCAACGCCACCCAGGCCGGGCAGATGATCCAGCAGGAGGCGCTGCTCGAGGAGCAGACGCGCCTGGAGCGCAGCCTGGGCGACGTCACCAACGCGCTCGAGGCCGAGATCGCGCGCCTGCGCGAGGAGGAGCGCCGCGCCCGCGAGGAGGCCGCGCGCTTCGCCGCCGACCGCGCCCGCCAGCAGGAGCTGCAGCGCCAGGCCGACCTGGCGCGCGCCCGCGCCGACGCGCTCGCCACGCCGCTGGTCGCCAACCCCGGCGGCTTCATCCGCCCCTTCGAGAACGCCGAGCTGCTGACCCGCTTCGGCGAGGGGAACAACTCGTACATCGCCATCCGCGCACCGGTGCCCAACGCCGCCGTGCGCGCCGTGCAGAACGGCCGCGTGGCCGCGGTTACCTACATGGGCGCCAACCTGGGTTACATGTTGGCGCTACAGCACGACGACGACCTCGTCACCGTCTACATCAACCTCCGTGAGCCGGTCGTCGAGCCGCTGCAGGCCGTGCCGCAGGGCACGGTGCTCGGCTACCTCGGAGGGGGAACCTTGACGCGCAACGACGTCCTGCAGTTCTACGCGCGCCGCGGCCTGAGCGGCAACAGCCCGTTCATCGACCCGGCCCCGCTGCTGGGCTGGTGAGGGGGGTGCGTCCGTGATCTGCTCCGCCTGCGGCACCGCCAACCCGGCCGGCATGCGCTTCTGCGGCATGTGCGGCACCGAGCTTACGCGCGACGTCTCGGCGCGCGAGCGCCGTCGCGTCACCAGCGTGTTCATCGACATGGCGGGCTTCAGCACCCTCACGCGCGACCTCGACCCCGAGGAGATGCGCGACCTGGCCGACGAGGTGCTCACCGTGGTGGCGGGCGTCATCGAGTCGTACGACGGCTACGTCGACTCGCTGCGCGGCGACGGCCTCATCGCCCTGTTCGGCGCCCCGCACTCGCACCCCGACGACCCGCAGCGCGCCGTGCTCGCCGCCGCCGCCAGCCTCAACGCCATCGAGGAGGTGGGCGCCGCCCGCGGGCTGCCGCTCAAGGGCCGCGCCGGCGTGAACACGGGGGTGGTGATCGCGGGCGCCGTCGGCTCCGGGCGGGTGCGCAGCTACACCGTCATGGGCAGCGCCGTGAACCTGGCCTCGCGCCTCGAGGAGGCCGCCGAGCCGGGCGAGGTGTGGGTGGGCCCCGAGACGTACGCCGCCACCCGCTACCGGCTGCTGTACGAGAGCACCGGCCCCATCGAGCTGCGCGGCTTCCCGAACGTCACCTCCGTCCACCGGCTGGTGCGCGCGCCGCTGCGGCGCCACTCCGACCCCTACGGGCACCTGCCGTTCGTGGGTCGCGACCAGGAGCTGGCGACGCTGGAGCAGGCGTTCGCCGAGGTAGCCCATGGCCGCACCGCCCGCGAGCTGTGGCTGGTGGGCGAGGCGGGCTGCGGCAAGACGCGGCTGCTGCGCGAGTTCACCCGGCGCCTGGGGCGCCGCGGCGCCACCTTCTGGTTCCGGGAGCGACCGAACGAGGAGTTCACCTGGGACCCGCTGGCGCGGCAGCTGTTCGGCCTGCGCCTGGGCGAGGAGGAGCGCAGCGCGGTGGCGCGCGTGCAGCGCGTGCTCGACGAGCTGCTGCCCGACCAGCCCCGCTGGCACCGCCTGGTGCTCGGCAGCCTGGAGCTGGCGCCCATCAAGACCTGGACGCGTCTCGAGCGCCGCAGCGTCGACCGCACGGCGCTGGCGTGGCGCGACCTGCTGACCGCCATCCCCGGTCGCCCCGGCGGCCCGGAGGCGCTGGTGCTGCTGGTGGAGAACGAGCCGCGCGACGCCACCCTGCTCGAGTTCCTCTCGCTGCTGCTGCAGGCGGAGGCGCCGGTGCTGGTGCTGCGCACGAGCCGCGGCCGCTTGGAGGGGCAGCCGCCGAACGCCCTCGAGCTGCCGCCGCTGGGCCGCGACGACAGCCTGCAGCTGCTCGAGGCGCTCACCAGCCCGCAGGTGCGCGCCATGGCCGCCCCGCTGGTCGAGCAGGTGGGCGGCGTGCCGGCGCACGTGCTGGAGCTGGGGCGCGCGCTGTCGGTCACGCAGGAGGACGCCTTCTCGGGCTCGCTCGCCTCGCTGCTGCAGGCGCGCATCGACCTGCTGGGGGCGGCGCCGCGGCGGCTGCTGGCGCACGCCGCGCTGGTGGGCGAGGTCACCTGGGAGGGCCTGCTTCGCGAGCTCGGCGGCCCCAGCGTGAGCGAGGACATCCGGGTGCTGACGCGCGAGAACCTGCTGGTGGCGCAGGCGTCGTCGGCCATCCCCGACGAGGTGGAGTACCGCTTCCAGAGCGAGCTCGTGCGCCAGGCGATCCTCACCATGGTGCCGTACGCCGACCGCCCGCTCCTGCACCTGCGCATCGCCACCTGGCTGGAGCAGCACGCGCCGCTGGCGTTCTCCGAGCTCACGGCCACGCAGTTCGAGCTGGGCGGCTCCCCCGACGCCGCCTACGCGCACTACCTGGCGGCCGCCGACCTGGCCGCGGCGCGCGCCGAGCCGCAGGCCGCCATGCGCCTCTACCGCAAGCTGCTCGACCTGGCGCTGCCGCCCGAGACGCTGGCCGAGGGGGCGCTGGCCTACGCGCAGGCGGCGCTCAGCATGGAGCAGATGGACGAGGCGCACGCGGCGCTGGCGCAAGCCGATCGGCTGGTGGCGGCGTGCGCCGAGGAGGTGGCCGCCACCCTGCAGCAGGTCCTCGCGCAGCTGCGCGAGGAGGTCGTGGCGCTGGTCTGACCCGTGGTGGGGCGCGGGCGCGCGGCGCGAGCGCGGTCCGTGCGGGCGACGGCGTTCGCGGACGGTCAGGGGTGTCCCGCTCGCGGGCAGGCGGGGCCGAGGGGGTCGGGTCGCTCCACGGCAGGGTTCCGGCCCGCGCAACTGGAAGGCCTAGCGTCGAGCGTTACGTAACGCTCGACGCTAGCGCGGCGCCCGCGGGCGAACGCACGCCGGTGCCGTCCAGGACGCGTTCATCGGCTACGAGCCGTCCGGGGCCACGATCCTTCGCGCGCCCAGCCGTCGAGGTGGCTGCCTAGCGCGCCCACGTCGCCGCCGACCCGTTTCGCGTCGGGCACGAGGCTCGTACCTACGATGTCGCGTTACGGAACGCGCCACGCCCGAGGCTAGGATGTCGCGGTTCGGAACCCTGCCGTGGAGCGACCCTACGTACGCCGCCCGCCGAGCGGACGCCGGCCTCGCGGCGCGCACGCTTCGCGCCCGTCACCCCTTCGGGCGCCCGAACACCGCGAACCACGGCTTGAAGCTCGGCTCCACCGCCACCAGGGCGCGGGCCAGCTCGCCGCGGTCGGCCGCGGGCAACGCCTCCCGCAGCTCCAGGGGGAACGACCACCCCCGCCGCGGCGCCAGCTCCAGCGCGCGCTCCGTGAACACCCCCTGGTACCACAGCAGCTTCGTCCAGCCCGCCCGGGTGCGCGGGTACTCGAAGTCGGCCAGGTCGCCCGCCGCCGGCGCGCCGCCGGCCAGCTGCAGCTCCACCCACGCACCGAGCCGCGCCAGCAGCGCCTCCTGGCCGGCGGCGTGCAGCGCGGCCACGAACAGGTAGCTGGCGATCAGCTCGTCGAGCCACTTGACGCGCGTGCGGAGGCCCGAGAGGTTGCCGATCGCGTGGCCCCACTCGTGGCCCACCATCAGGTCGACGAACTCCTCCACCTGCGCCGGCGCCCGCACCCCCGCGCGGCCCGCCTCCAGCATCAGCTCGTCGAAGCGCCGCAGGAAGCGGGGCTGGTAGTCGGCGGCGGCCATGATGGCGGCGCGCTCGCCGGGGCCGTTGCGGGTGAACGGCAGGCCGTAGGCGTAGCTGCACAGGCGGCGCCAGTCGCCCTGCCCGGCCACCACCAGCGTCAGCTCGCCGCTGGGCTCCAGCACCGGCGCCGCCACGGCGTGCAGCGGCCGCAGGAACGCCTGGAGCTGCCGCGCCCGCATGCGCGCGCCCGCGGAGTGGCGCGCCGGCACCAGCTCGTCGGGCAGCGGCCGCAGGTAGACGCCGGTGAGACCGTGGCTGGGACGACCGTGCTGGTGGGACACGCCACGAGTGTAGGGCACCGCCACGGGCTAGACTCCTGCCAGATGACCCTCTGGGCTTGGCTCTCCATCGCTTTCGTGGCCGGCGCGCTGCTGGGCGCCGGCGTGGTGTGGTGGCTCGGGCGGCGGCGCCCCAACGAGGTGCGCCTGCGACGCATGCAGGCGGCGCTCGACCGCTTCCAGGGCGAGGTGGCCCACCACTTCCAGGAGTCGGCCGAGCTGATCACGCGCCTGCGCAACGACGTCGAGCAGCTCTACCAGCACCTCGAGCAGGGGGCGGCCGCGCTCACCACCGAGGAGGCGGTGCAGCGGCGGCTGCGGCAGCTCGAGGACGGCGACGACACTGGTCGGACCACCGGCTCGCGCTGAGGCCCGTTCACCACGCGATGAACCGCTCCTGAAGCGAACTCCCTCATGCAAAGGGCGCGGGGGGCGATGTTACACTTCGCCCTGACGTGGCGCGCATCTTCCTGGCTCTGATCCTGCTCCTGACCCTGGCCTGCGCGAGCGCGCAGCAGCGCCACAACTACCTGGCGGTGGACGGCGACCTCGTCGACGCGGCCGGCCCCTACTACTTCATCGAGCACGGCGACAGCGCCAACGCCTTCGCCCGCGCCGCGCCGCTGGCCGAGGCGATGGGCCTGAAGGTCGAGTACCTGGCCGACCAGCGCGTCCTGCGCTTCACCGACGGCTTCCGCACCGCGCGCTTCCGCGCCACCTCCGACGTCGCGGCCGGCCTCGTCAAGGCGCCCGGCGTGGTCAGCGTCGACCCGCCCGTGGAGGGCGAGTCCACGCTCGCGAGCCCCATGGCCATCCTCGTCGACGGCGTGTCGTACGTGCCCATCGCCCCGCTGGCTCGGGCGTTCGAGGGCGAGAGCGGCTGGGTCGGCGACCGGCGCCTGGTCACCGTCGACACGGCCACGCGCTTCGGCTACGCCATCCCCCGCCCGCGCACCGGCATCACCGACGGCGTGTCGCGCGTGGCGGTCGACATCCCCGCCAGCGCCGGCTACCAGGTGGCCGCCGACGGCTCCACGCTGCTGCTGGTCTTCCCCGGGGCGCGCTCCGAGGACGTGAGCCTCACCATCGACGACGCCAACCTCACAACCCTCAGCGTGGGCAACGGCAACGGCACCGTGAGCCTGGCGGTGCGCACCCGCCACGAGCTCGACCCCGCGGGGCGCGGCTTCCGCGTGGGCGAGGTCGACAAGGGCGACGTGCGCACCGTGTACGTCGACTTCGCGCCCGGCCTGGTGGGCGCCGCCGTCATGGCGCTGGCCACCGGCGACGCGCCCGCCGCCCCGGTCGTCGAGGCCCCCGTGGCCCTCACCACCGTGCCCGAGCAGCGCCAGGTGGTCGTGATCGACGCCGGCCACGGCGGCCACGACCCGGGCGCCTCCTCGCGCTACGCCACCGAGAAGTGGGTGGTGCTGTCGGTGGCGCTGAAGCTCAAGGCGCTGCTGGAGCGCGAGGGCATCGAGGTCATCCTCACGCGCGGCGACGACACCTTCCTGACGCTGCAGCAGCGCTCGCTGTTCTCGAGCTCCGACCGCAACGTGTTCGTGTCGATCCACGCCAACGCCGCGCACAGCGCCAGCGCCCACGGCATCGAGACCTTCGTGTTCGGCGAGCCGCTCGAGCCCGGCATGATCGAGCGCGCCATCCGCGAGAACGGCGGCGGCGCCGAGGGCGAGGCCCTCACCGCCGAGGCGCGCCGCGTCGCCACCGACCTGGCCGGCGACATCCTGCGCGAGGCGCAGCTCAACTTCTCGCGCAGCCTGGCCGAGTCGGTGCAGCGCCACCTGGTGTCGGCCACCGGCGCCGCCGACCGCGGCGTGCGCTCCAACCTCTTCTACGTGATCCGCAACGCGCGCATCCCGGCCATCCTGGTGGAGCTGGGCTTCGTGAGCAACCCCGAAGAGGGCCGCAAGCTCGCCACCGAGGCGTACCAGCAGACGCTGGCGCGGGCGCTCGCCGATGGGGTGCTGGAGTTCCTGCGCAACGGCGGCATCACCGCGCAGCGCTGACCCCCGCGCGACGAGCAGCGCCCGCCCGCGACCGCCCTCCCCGACCCCAGCCCGGCCCGCCACCGCGGCCGCCCGCGCCCGCGTGACGCAGCGCGCCTCCGGGCCGCCCGGCGCCAGTGGTAGCATTGCGCCACGATGACGCCTGCCGACGACCGCCTGGGAGCGAACGAGCCGCCGCGGGGCGGCGCCGAGCGCGTGCCCGGCGCCGGCGGGGTGGTGTTCGACCGCCACGGGCGCGTGCTGGTGCTGCACCACCAGGACGGCGCCTGGGTCTTCCCCAAGGGCCACCCCGAGCCGGGCGAGACGCTCCTCGAGGCCGCCCTGCGCGAGGTCGAGGAGGAGGCCGGCGTGCGCGCCACCTGCCCCGAGCCCGAGCGCTCCTGGACCACCAGCTACCGCAACCCGCGCGGCGAGGAGCGCGAGATCACCTGGTTCGCCTGCCTCACCGACGCCGAGGCGCCCACCCTCACCGAGGCCACCTTCCCCGACGGCGCCTTCCTGCCGCCCGCCGAGGCGCTCCGGCGCCTGACCCACGAGAACGACCGCGCGCTGCTCAGCCAGGTCCTGGCCGCGGCCGGCGAGGCGGGGGCGGTACGCGACCCCCAGCAGCCCGACGGCACCACGCCCGTCCGCGAGAGCGGCGAGCCGTACCCCGAGGACGACGGGTGACCGTCGAGCCCGCCGCACGCCGCGCCACCAGCGCCGGCCACGCCCTGCTCGGCGACACCGGCGACCTGCCGGCCGAAGCGCTGCTCGAGAGCCTGCGCGGCCTGCGCTTCACCGGCACGCTGGCCCTCTCGGACCCCACCGGGGCGCTGATCCTGCTGCTGGCCAAGGGCCAGGTCGAGGCCAGCTTCCGCCTCGGCGGCTACGACGGCCTCGGCGAGCCCGGCCAGCGCTTCCACCTCAACCCGCACGAGCCCACCGACCTGCCGCGCCTGCCCGCCCGCGACCCGCTGAGCGCCTCGGTCCTGCCGCGCGCCCTGCCGCGCCTGGCGCCGCCCGAGCGCCTGCGCCCGGGCGCCGTCGAGCTACCCCGGCTCCTAGACGGCCTGGCGGCGTCGGAGTTCGACGGCGCCATCGCCTACCGCGAGCGCGACGGCGCCGCGCTGGCGCTGCTGCTCAAGGGCAGCATCCGCGCCGCGGTACACGAGACCGACGGCGACCTCCACAGCCACGCCGAGGCGCTGCGGGCGCTGCAGCGCGCCGGCCAGCCGCAGGCCGGCGGCACGCTGGAGCTCGAGCCCCTCGACCCGGCGCTGATGACGCCCGTCACCGCGCTGGCGCTCGAGCGCACCGTGCCCCCCGACGCCCCGGCCTTCTCGGGACTGGAGGTCACGCCGGCGGGCTACCGCTACTGGAAGGCCGGCCAGCCGTTCCTGCTGGTGCCCGGCGAGACGAGCGGCCCGCAGCGGCGCTACGCGCTGGCCGAGGAGAGCGTCGCCAGGGCGCCCGAGATCGCGCTGCCCAGCGAGCCGCCGGGCTGGGAGGACCAACGCTTCCAGCTCACGCTGCGCGGCCGCGACGCCCTCGACCCCATGACCGAGCTGAGCATGAGCCTGCGCGCCGAGCACGGCCGCGACGGCCAGCGCGTCCTGGAGGCGCTGGGCAGCGGCGACACGCTGCAGCGCTGCGCCACGCGCCTCGGGCTCGAGCTCGGCCAGCTGAAGCCGTGGCTCGAGCTCTTCCAAGCCGAGGGGATGCTACGCCGCGTCCGGCGATGAGGCGCGGGGCCGGTCCGCGTGCCGCGTCCGCCGGCCGGGCGGGCCTCGGTCACGCCTGACCCGCCCACCGCAGGGCCGAAGCCCCACCGCCGCCGTGACGTATCCTGTGGCAGTCGTGGAGGCACCTAGTGTACGAACCTCGTGACGAGATCTCGCTGCGCGAGCTCTACCTGATCTTCCGCTCCGGCCTCCTGGCCATCGTGCTGGCCGCGCTGGTGGCGGGCGCCGCCGCCTACCTCTACCTGGGGTCGCGCCCCGACCGCTACGTGGCCGGCGCCACCGTGCAGGTCAACGTGCCGGCCCCCAGCACCACCAGCGAGGAGGCCGCCTGGCTGCTGCCGCCCGCCGGCATCGGCTTCAGCAGCTACGCGGCCATCGCCCACCGCTCCGACGTGCTGGCGGCCGCCTTCGGCGTGAACCAGAGCGACGTGGCGCGGCTGCGCGAGCTGGCCGGCTCGCTCGAGCTCAACCCCATCGACACCTCGCAGCAGGCGCGCGGCCAGCTCGCGGTCGCGCACCTGGTCACGGCCCCCGACCCCCAGGAGGCCGCCCAGCGCGCCAACGCCTGGGCGCAAGCCACCGTGGAGGCCACCACCGCCGCGCTGTCGCAGTCGGTCAACGCCAACGCCGACGCCTCGGCGCGCGAGCTCGCCCAGCGCGAGGCCGAGCTGAACGCGGTGCGCCAGCAGCTCACCGAGTTCGCCGAGCAGGACGACCGCAACGCCGTCGGCGCCCAGATCGCGGTGCACCTGCAGCTGCAGCGCGACGCCATGATGCGCCTGGCAGAGCTCGACAACCTGATCGCCTCGAGCCGGGCCCAGCGCGACCTGCTCCAGTCCGCCCTCGAGGCGCGGTCGGGCACGGGCAGCGGCTCCCTGGAGGCGCAGCTGCGCGCCATGGTCGGCTCGGGGGCGCTCGACGAGGGCACCGCCGCGCAGCTCGAGCGCGCCCTGGCGCAGCTGCCGCCGGGCGCCACCACCGGTGGGCAGGACCTGCTCACCCTCGTGACGCGTACCCAGGTCGAGACCCTCACCAGCCAGCTGGCCGGCTACCTGGCCGAGCGCGAGCAGCTGCGGGTGACCCTCAACGGCTCCAACGGCGAGTACGCCGCGCTGCGCACGCAGCTCACCGAGATGAACCAGCGCTTCGAGCAGCTCGAGCTGGCGCGGCGCACGGCGCTGCGCGCCTACGAGAGCGTGTCCGCGCTGACGCCCCTGATCCGCCTGCAGCAGGGGATGATCGGCACCGCCGCCAAGGTGGTGGTGCCCGCCACGCCACCCATCCAGCCCGAGGCGCGCAGCCGCCTCACGCTCACCCTGGCCGCGGCCCTGGTGGCGGGCCTGCTGGCCACGCTGGTGGTGTTCCTGCGCGCCGCGGTGCGCGCGCCCGACCCCGACCTGGGGCCCGGGCCGCACGGGCGCGAGCTGGAGATCGACCAGGTGAGCGGCAACCCGCGCCGCACCAGCGACCGCATCGACGGGCGCCTGGCGGACGAGCGTTGAGCCAGAGCGGGCCGGCGCCCGGGGCGGCGCTCCTCACGGGCGGCGGCGGCCGCCTCGGGCGCGAGCTGCGCCTGCTCCTCCCCCACCTGGTCGCCCCCACCCGCGCCGAGCTGGACGTCACCGACGACGCGAGCGTCGCGCGCGGCTTCGCCCGCCTGCGGCCGCGGCTGGTGGTGCACTGCGCGGCCTACACCGACGTGGCCGGCGCCGAGCGCGAGCGCGAGGCCTGCTGGCGCGTCAACGTGGAGGGCACGCGCCGGCTGGTGGCGGCCGCGCGCGTGGCGGGCGCGCGCTTCCTGCACGTCTCGACCGACTACGTGTTCTACGGCGACCGCGGCGGCTACCGCGAGGACGACACCCCCGGCCCGACGCGCAACTACTACGCCCTCACGAAGCTCGTGGCCGAGGAGGCGGCGCGGGGCTACGACCGTGCGCTGGTCGTGCGCACCAGCTTCCGGCCCCGCGAGTGGCCGTACCCGAAGGCGTTCGACGACCTGTTCACGTCGCAGGACTACGTGGACGTGATCGCGCCGCTGCTCGCCGAGGTGATCGAGCGCTTCGCGGCCGGCGCGGTCCCCTACGACACCCTGCACGTGGCCACCGAGCGCAAGAGCGTCCTCGAGCTGGCGCGGCGCCGCGCGCCCGACGTGCAGCGCGCCAGCAAGCGCGAGGCGGGGGTGGCGCTGCCGGACGACGTGTCGCTCGACGTGAGCCGCTGGCGGCGGCTGCGCGAGGCGTGGAGCGGGGGCGCCGCAGCCGCGCACGAGGACGACGGGGTAGCGGCCGACGACCGCCCGCCCGCCCCGGGGGAGCGAGGTAGCTAGATGGAGCTCGTGCCGCAGAGCATCCCCGACGTCAAGCTGCTGGTGCCGAAGGTGCACCGCGACGCGCGGGGCTTCTTCCTGGAACGTTGGCGCGCCGACGCCTCGGCGGTCGCCGGGCTGCCCTCGCGCTGGGCGCAGGACAACCACTCGCGCTCCGGGCGCGGCACCCTGCGCGGCCTGCACTACCAGCTGGCGGCGCACGCCCAGGGGAAGCTGGTCGGCGTGACGCGCGGGCGCGTGCTCGACGTGGCCGTCGACCTGCGCCGCGGCTCGCCCACCTTCGGGCAGCACGTCAAGGCCGTGCTCGACGACGAGAACCTGCACCAGCTCTGGGTACCGCCCGGCTTCGCGCACGGCTTCCTGGTGCTCTCCGACGTGGCCGACGTGCTCTACAAGGTCGACCAGCCGTACGCGCCGGCCGCCGAGCGCGGGGTGCGGTGGGACGACCCGACGTTGGCCATCGACTGGGGGCTGGACGCGGCGCCGGGCCTCGAGCCCACGCTCTCGCCCAAGGACGCCGCGCTGCCGCGCCTGGAGGCGGCCGAGTTCGACTTCGGGTACGCCTAGGCCCCAGGGGGCCTGTGGGCCCCGGAGGCGCGCGGGCGTCGTCTATGATTCGGTCGCAACGTTCCAACAGTCGGCGGGAGCCCTCGGGCGCGGCCCGAGCCAGTGGCACGGAGGGAGGCCTCGAACGCATGCTTCGTGGTGCCGAAGGGGATAGACAGCTGAGGTACGTGGTCACCGGCGGCGCCGGCTTCATCGGCTCCGCCCTCGTGCGCTACCTGGTCACGCAGGTGGACGCGCGCGTCGTCACGGTCGACAGCCTGACGTACGCCGGCGACGTCGCGCGCCTCGAGCGGGTCGCCGACGACCCGCGCCACCGCTTCGAACGCCTGGACGTGAACGACCAGGCGGCCATCGAGGCACTGCTGCACGAGGAGCGCCCCGACGGCGTCTTCCACCTCGCGGCCGAGACGCACGTCGACCGCTCCATCGACGGGCCCGAGGCGTTCGCGCTCAGCAACACCCTGGGCACGCTCCGGCTGCTGGAGGCCACGCGCCGCTACTGGAGCGGGCTGGACGAGGCGGAGCGCGCCGCCTTCCGCCTGGTCAACGTCAGCACCGACGAGGTCTACGGCAGCCTCGGCGCCAGCGGCGTCTTCACCGAGGCCACCCCCTACGCGCCCCGCTCCCCCTACAGCGCCAGCAAGGCCGGCGCCGACCACTTCGCGAACGCCTACTTCCACACCTACGGGCTGCCGACGATCACGACCCACTCGACGAACAACTACGGCCCCTACCAGTTCCCCGAGAAGCTGCTGCCGCTGGCGCTGGCCCGGGCGCTCGCCGGCGAGAGCGTGCCGCTGTACGGCGACGGCAGCAACGTGCGCGACTGGCTGCACGTCGACGACCACGCCCGCGGGCTGGAGCTGGCCATGCGGCGGGGCACGCCCGGCCGGACGTACCTGATGGGCGGCGCCACCGAGCTCACCAACCGCGCGGTGCTGGAGGCGCTCCTGGGGCTGCTCAACGAGCTGGCGCCCGCCGGCTACGACTACCGCGAGCTGATCACCTACGTGCCCGACCGCCCGGGGCACGACCACCGCTACGCCGTCGACTCGAGCGCGGCCGAGCGCGAGCTGGGCTGGCGCCGCCAGGTGCCGATCGAGGAGGGGCTGCGCAGCACGGTGGAGTGGTACCTGGCCAACCAGGGCTGGGTGGCGGCGATCAAGGACGCGCGCTACGACCTGGGCCGGCTAGGCACGGTCGGCGGCGGCGAGGCGCGGCCGTGAGCACGCCAGGCACGGGCGCGCCCGGGGCGGGCGGCGCGGTGCCGAGCCGCCGCGGCATCGTGCTCGCCGGCGGCCGCGGCACGCGCCTCTACCCCGCCACGCTGGCGATCAGCAAGCAGCTCCTGCCGATCTACGACAAGCCGATGGTCTACTACCCGCTCTCGGTGCTGATGCTGGCCGGCATCCGCGAGGCGCTCGTCGTCTCCACCCCCCGCGACCTGCCCGCGTTCGAGGAGCTCCTCGGCGACGGCGCGCGCTGGGGCATGCGCTTCGAGTACGCCGAGCAGCCCGAGCCCGAGGGCATCGCCCAGGCGTTCCTGATCGGCGAGCGCTTCTTGGACGGCGCCGAGGCCGCCCTGGTGCTCGGCGACAACATCTTCCACGGCTACGGCCTCACGGCCCAGCTGCAGCGCGCCAACGCGCGCCGCGGCACCGCCACCGTGTTCGGCTTCCAGGTCAAGGACCCCGAGCGCTACGGCGTGGTCAGCTTCGACGCCGACGGCAGCGTCACCGGCATCGAGGAGAAGCCGGCCAGGCCCAAGAGCCGCTACGCCGTCACCGGCCTCTACTTCTACCCGGCCGACGTCAGCGAGCAGGCCAAGCAGCTGGTGCCGTCGGCGCGCGGCGAGCTCGAGATCACCGACCTGAACCTCGCCTACCTCCGCGAGGGTCGCCTGAACGTCGAGCTGCTGGGCCGCGGCATGGCCTGGCTCGACACCGGCACGCACGAGAGCCTGCTGCAGGCGTCCAACTTCGTGGAGACGCTCGAGGCGCGGCAGGGGCTGAAGATCGCCTGCCCGGAGGAGATCGCCTACCGCCAGGGCTGGATCGACGCCGCCGCGCTCGAACGGCTGGCCGCCCCGCTGAGGTCGAACGATTACGGCCGCTACCTGCTGGAGCTGCTGCAGACGGAGGGGCAGCCGAGCTCGCGCCCGGGCGCCGGTTAGGCTCCCGCCTCGCGCTCTGGGCCGCGGCCCTCGCCACCGGAGGGCGGCCGCCATGGCGCCGCGGGGCCCTGGGCCCCGACCCCGAACAGGCGCTCTAGGCGCATGTCGCGGGCCGTGCGCGCCAGCTCACGCCCGATCCGCAACCAGTGGGCCCGTGAGCGATGCAACCGCCAGCGGGGCACCTCTTCCGCGCCGTACTTGACCTTGTAGCTCCACACCGGCCCCCAGTCGAACTCCTTGGCGCCACGCGCCTGCCACGCCTTGAGCTCGTGGGTGAACAGCAGCTCGTTCGGGCGCAGGTGCCACGCGTCGGTGCGGCTGGCGGTGCCCCAGCCGTACGCGAGGTGGTTCGCGCCGATGGAGGCGGCGGTCGCCAGGCAGGCGCCGTCCGGCCCCCTGACGCGCAGGAGCAGCAGGTCGCCGCTGGCGTAGCAGGTGTCGATGAGCCGTCGCACGTTGTCGCGCGAGTAGGTGGGCGGCGGGCGCAGCCCTTGTCGCGTGAACACCTCTTCCGCCTGCTGGCTGAACTCCTCTGGGAACCCTTCGGGGCGTCCCTCCTCGACCCAGAGCCCGTAGCGGAGCGCGTGGCGCCCGTAACGCCGCACGCTCTTGGAGAGGCGCCGTTCCAGGTCCTGCGGCGTCCCGGAGAGGTCGGTCACGTGGTGGAGCTCGGGCGACACCTCGAAGCCCGAGCGCGCGCCGTCCTCGGCGGTGAAGGCCGGGTCGACGACCTCGATGTGGACGCAGTCGCACGTGCCGAAGGCGAAGTCCACGAGAGCGTTCAGCGCCTGCACCCGCGAGCAGCCGGGGGCCAGCACCAACCCCACGTAGGGCGTGGTCCAGCCGAGGCCGGGGCTGGCCAGGAGCCGAAGGCCGAAGCGCCGGACGATCGAGCCGATGAAGTAGCCCAGCACCCTGCCCTCCGCTTCGAGCACCGCGTACACCGGCTCGCCGTTGCTGGCGCCGCTCGCGAACTCGAGCCAGCCGCGCGTATGCGCGAACGCCCAGCCGCGTAGCCTCCACATCCCCTCCCAATCGAACTGGCTTGCGTCCACCCTACGGAAGTTCATCAGGTCTCCGTTCCGCTTCGGGCCCCCCGACACGCACTGCACGGCAACGATTCGCTAAGGGCAACGAAATCGGTAGTCTGGTTGGTTGCGGTGGATGGTACCACCACCGCTGTACCGTGAAAGGTACGGCGGTCAGCTGGTCGCGTCTATGGTGCGGCCGGCGCCTCGTTGGCGGTAGCGCGCCAGCACCTCCGCGGCCGGGCCCAGGTCCTGCACCCGGCCGTTCTCCATCACGACCACCTGATGGGCGTCGGCCAGCGTCTCGAGCCGGTGAGCGATGGTGATCACGGTGCGGGTCTCGGCGATGGCGCCCAGGGCCTCGTAGACGGCCTTCTCGGTGTGGACGTCGAGGGCGCTGGTGGCCTCGTCGAAGATCAGCACGGGCGGGTCGTAGTACAGGGCGCGGGCGATGCCGATGCGTTGCCGCTGCCCGCCCGACAGCCGGATGCCGCGCTCGCCCACCACGGTGTCGTACCCCTCGGGCAGCTCCTCCCGGATGAACGCGTCGAGCTGCGCGGCCTCGCAGGCGCGCCGCACGGCGTCGTCGTCGATCGCGTCGTCGGCCACCCCGAACGCCACGTTCTGCTTCACGCTGCCGTCGGTCAGGAAGATGCTCTGCGGCACGTAGCCGAACAGCCGCCGGTAGGCGAGGAGGTTCTCGGGGCCGATGCTCACGCCGTCGACCTCGATGCGCCCGTCGTCGAGCGGCAGCAGCCCGAGGATCACGTCGGCCAGCGTGGTCTTGCCCGAGCCGGTGCGCCCCACCAGCGCCACGTTGCCGCGCTTGGGGATGCTCAGGCTCACGTCCTGGAGCGCTGGCCGCGTGGCGCCCGGGTAGCGGTAGCTCACCGAGCGCAGCTCGATGCTGCGCGTGAAGCTCAGGCGCGGTCCGTCGGCGACGCCGAGCTCCGCCCGGAGCTCCGCGGCGTTGGCGAAGTCCTCCTCCACCGCCTCGATGGCGCCGAGGGCGAAGCGGAAGCGGGAGAGCGAGGCGAAGATGCTCTGCAGCGCCGGCATCAGCCGCAGCCCCGCGAAGGCGTAGGCCCCGAGCAGCGGCAGGGTGCTGGAGAAGGTGCCGGAGCGGCCCGCCATGAGCGAGGCGATGAAGACCATGCCGCCGACCGCGATGGCCTCCAGCCCGAAGCGCGGCAGCAACGACACGGCGTTGCTGATGGCGCGGATGTCGGCGTAGCGCACCGACGGCGGCTCGTAGCGGTCCATGACCGCCGACTCGCGCCCCGTCACCTTCAGCTCCTTGAAGCCGCCGATGGCCTCGTTGATGATGCGGAGGCGCCTGGCGTTCAGCTCGGTGGCCTCGCGGCCGATGCGCCTGAGGTAGCCCTTCGACACCAGGTAGATCAGCGCGAACGCTCCCACCAGCGACACCAGGGCGTAGAAAGCCAGCACCGGGTCGAGCGCCACCAGGAAGGTAACGATCGTGAGCGCTACCACCGACTTGGCGATCAGCTCCACCCCGGCACCGAAGCCGTCCTGCGTGATGCGGGTGACCTCCTGGGTGACCTTGTTGGCGAGGTCGGCAGAGTTGCGGTGCAGCAGGAAGTCGTACCGCTGAGCCAGGTAGTGCCGCAGCAGCCGGGTGGAGATGGCGTGATGCAGGCGCCAGGAGAAGCGCAGCAGGCGCCAGTTGGTCAGGATCATCATCAGGTTCACCAGCGCTACGGCCACCGCCACGCCCAGGCCCAGCCACCGAAGCAGCGTCAGCGGTTCGACCTCCAGCCCCGCCAACCATGGCCCGATCAACGGGACCCGACCGAGCGACTCCGGGTCGGCCAGCAGCGACAGGAACGGGATCACGGCCGCGACCCCCACCACCTCGAAGAGCGCGGCGCCGACCACCCACGGCAGCAACCGCAGGAGGGCGATGCGCTCCTCGCGCGTGAGCAGGCCGTAGAGCCTACCGAGCACGCTGCGCCCCGTTCCGTCGCGGCAGGGCCTCCGGCGGCGCCCCCCACGTCCTTGACTGCGGTATCACTCCTCGAAGCTTAAAGCATCCGGCCGCGGGCGAAACACGGTATCTGCGCGCCGAACCGGGCGCGGATGTGTCATGCTTCGGCGAGTAGTCAACGAACTCGAGCCTGACTCGTGATGCCGGCAACGCGATGACGTCCTCGGACCTGCGGCGCCACGAGCGGAGGTCACTACCCCTACCGACTACCTGAGGGGAACATGCGCGATACGGTAGGTTCGTCGTACGACATCGAGCTGACGCACGGTCAGCTGCTCGGCTTCCTACGTCGGGGGCTCCCCTTCGCGTTGATCGCCTCCCTGCTGCTGGCGGGCGCCCTCTACCGTTGGGCGAGCGGGGCCGAGCCCGTCTACCAGGCTCAGGTGGCCCTCGTGGCGCAGAGCCCCCAAGTGGACCTCAGGACCCTCGACCTGCCGGAGGTCAGCTTCTCGCCGCTGCACGTCGACGCCTACAGCGTGGCGGTGATGAACTCCTCGGTCCTGGCGGCCGCGCTCGAGAGCGTCGGGCTGCCGGCGACCGACTCCGCCGTCAACGCCCTGCGTGCCGGGGGCATCAGGGTCGACGTGCTGCCCGTGCCACAGCTCCTCTACATCTACGTCACCGAGACCACGCCCGAGCGCGCCGCCGACCTGGCCAACGCCGTGGCAGCCCAGCTGCAGGCCTGGGACCAGGGGCGCCTGACGTCCGAGCTGCAGCGGATGACGCAGCTCCTCACCCAACGCATCGCGGTGCAGCAGCTGCTCCTCCAGGACCTCGAGGAGCAGCAACCGGCCTCGGCTCAGGTGGCAGCGATCCAGCAGACGCTCACCGGGCATCGCGACCAGCTCGACAGCCTCCTGGCGCTGTCCAGCAACGCCACCAGCAGCCTCAAGGTGCTGCGCGCCGCCACGCCGCCCACCACGAGCCTGGGCAGGCCACCCACGATGTTCGCGCTGCTGGGCCTGCTCCTCGGCGCGCTGCTCGTCTACGGGCTGATGTTCGTGCTCGAGCTGTTCCAGGGACGCCCGTACACCTCGGAGGGCGTGGAGCGCGCCACCGGCCTGCCGGTCGTCGCCGAGCTGCCCCGCGGCGTGCGCGGCGGTGCCATCGGCCCCGAGGTGGCGGTGGTGCTGCAGGCGAACCTGCGCCGCGTCACCGACGCGGCGCTCCCCTCGACCATCCTGGTCTCCGGCGTGAGCGCGCGCGACGACACGGCGGCCGCGGCCATGGCCGTGGCGGAGAGCTTCGCGCGCCTGGGCCACAGCACGCTGCTCGTGGACGCCGACATCCGGCGCCCCGCCATCGCGCGTCGCTACCGCGTGCCGGCCCAGAACCACCTGCCGCTGACCGCCTGCGCCCTCGGCCACCAGGGCGGGCGGCGGCCGCTGTGGGTCCACCTCGACCGCCGCACGCGCCTGGCGCTGCTGCACGACGAACGGGGGTCGGCCGAGGACGTCGTCGCGCTGCTCAACGGCCTTCCCGCCTGCCTCGAGCGCTGGAAGGCGGAGTACCACACGATCGTGGTGCGTGCCGCGCCGCTGGCGAGCGCCGGCGACGGCCTGCTGCTCAGCGAGGGCTCCGACGCCGTGATCCTGGCGATCGACCCGCTCGGCGCCAGCCGCAGACGCCTCGACGCCGCCCTGGCGCGCCTACGGCAGTTGCGGGTACCGCTGGTGGCCGCCGTGACCACGGGCCTCAGGGGCCGGCCCGCGCCGGCGCAGGAGTACCGCGTGGAGGTCCCGCCCGAGGTGGTACCGGTAAGCTCCCGGTCGCGCGTGCGCCCTCACTGAGTTCCTAAGCCACACACCCAACTTACACCTGATGCTCATCTTACTCATGGCGTCTTAATGCCATGTGCACCCTCTAGGCCGTACGGTTGTTGTCGGTGCAGGGAGGCGAGACAGCTTCCCGGTACGGACCAAGATCCACGCACCGTTCAGAGGCGTTGAGGTTCACCCTGTATTTGGGCGCTTGGGGTGTTCGGAGCCAGTAGCGCAACCGGCCGACGGAGCGTTGTTTCTCCTCGCCTTCCCCTCGTCTTCCTTGGACAACGCCGAACATCGCGGCCACGCGTGTCGCGACAACGGCGGCACGCCAAGGAGGATAGGGAAGTTGAACCACGATGGGCGATCCCCCAACCTGCGCGGGCGCATCGGGCGGCACGTGTACCTCGCGGCCGCGGCCCTGATCGCGCTCGTCCTCACCGCCTGTAACCAAGCGGTACAGGCCCCCCAGGACGTGGCGCGCATCGACCCCACGGAAGTGCGGCTGCTCTCCGAGAGCGGCGACCAGGTCGCGCTCCAGGCGCAGACCGTGTCCGGCGTCGTCGAGATCCAGATGCCGGAACGCGACGACGTGATCGACGTGGAGATCTACGTCGACGACCTGCCGACCGCGGAGGGCGCCGAGCCCCTCACGCAGGCCAGCGTCTCCCCGTTCCGCTGGTCGATCGACACCACCACCCTCGAGGACGGCTCGCACACCGTCGTCTTCAAGGTGACCTTCCGCGGCAAGCGCGGCACCGAGACCCAGCTCGTCAAGGTGGGCTTCAAGGTCCGCAACGGCGACCGCACCGCCAACAAGGCGCCGCGCGTCCGGGCCGGCCCCAACCAGAGCACCACCGTCGGCACCGACCTGAAGATCAGGGGCTCGGTCTCCGACGACGGCCGCCCGAGGGACGGCCGCCTGGAGGTCCGCTGGACCACCGAGCGCGGCCCGGCCGAAGCGTCGTTCCGCGACGCCGACCAGGCGCAGACCCTCGTCAGCTTCCCGGTCGCCGGCCGCTACGTCCTGCGCCTCACCGCCAGCGACGGTCAGAAGTCCGCGTCCGACACCGTGCGCGTGACCGTCACCGCGCCGCCGGCACAGAACGCCGCCCCGACCGTGGACGCGGGCCGCGACCTGCTGGTCACGCTCCCGAACAGCGCGAAGCTGAGCGGCGTGGCCTCCGACGACGGCCTGCCCACCGGCCGCCTGGACCTCACCTGGTCCGTCGTGAGCGGCCCCGGCAGCGTCACGTTCGCCGACGCCAACGAGGGCACCACCACCGCCGACTTCTCGACCAGCGGCACCTACGTCCTGGAGCTCAGCGCCACCGACGGTGACCTCACCAGCACCGACGCCCTCACGGTCGTCGTGGAGCCCGAGCCCGTCGAGCCCGGCACCCCCACCGACCCCGAACCGAGCGACCCCGAGCCCACCGAGCCGGAACCGACCGACCCGGAACCGACCGATCCCAAGCCCACCGACCCCAAGCCCAGCGACCCGGAACCCACCGACCCCGAGCCGACCGACCCCGTCCCGCCGGTCCGCGGCGACCTCGAGATGGTCGGCGACCCCTCCTTCAAGGCGAGCTCGCTGCCGTCGGAGACCCGTGTCTGGTACGACCGCTTCCTGGCCGCCCTGAACAACAGCAGCCAGTACCCCAACGTCATGAGCGCGGCCCGCAGTGGCGACATCTACAAGATCGGCCGCACCGTCAACGTCGACGTCACCACCACCCTGAACGTGTTCCGCCTCACCGGTGACCTGCAGCTTCTCGACCACGTCGACGAGGTGATGCAGGCGGCCCGCGCCGAGCTGCGCGACACCAACGGCGACGGCTACCTCAACTGGCGCTGGCTGCACAGCAGCAGCGAGACGGCCTGGTACGGCGACGACAAGCACGTCATGGACGAGATCATGACCCACGGTCTGGTCGCGCAGGTGGCGTGGGCGTTCGAGCAGAACCGGGACCTGAAGAGCCCCAACGGCGTCGACTACCGCGAGCGCGCCGACTTCTGGAGCGACTACCTGCGCGACTGGGAGTCCAAGTGGCGCGCCCGTAACCGCAAGTCCAGCGGCTTCCCGTTCATCAGCAAGCACCTGACCCACCCCCACCTCAACCTGCTCCGCTTCCACTGGTACAGCTACCGCCTCACCGGCAACGACGGCTACCTCAAGGAAGCCCGCCGCATGGCCGCCGAGATGAACGACAGCCAGTTCAGCGCCATCTCCACCCCCAACGGCACGGGCTACGTCTTCCCCCACGGCGTCGTGAAGTACTCCTCCCACGACTACCTGGCCCCCCTGAACTACGCCGGCTACAGCACCCAGGTGCTGATGGACCTGGCCTTCGAGCCGTTCGAGGAGTTCAGCCGCGAAGCGACCCTGGTGCCGCTGGCCAACACCATCGCCACCAAGGTGATCGACAACGGTAGCCGCGACTTCGCCCCCACCATCGGCGGCAGCAAGGCCATCGGCGGCTACGGGCTCTCGAGCGGCAGCCGCGCCACCGTCGAGCAGTGGGCGATCTGGCCGATCGGCGAGTACGCGGCCTTCGACGAGAGCGGCACGATCCGCTCCATCAACCAGCAGGTCTACGACAAGCTCGAACGTTCGTCCGAACGCCCCACCCGCGCGGGCATCCCCGCCGCGATGGTGATCGCCGGCCTCCTGGGCAACTGAGGAGACGGTAAGGCCAAGAAAGTCACTCCTGGAGGCGAAACACTGCACTCGAGGCGCGAGTTCCTCTAGAATGCACCATGTTCCCTCCAACGCTCGGCCGCCTGCTCGCAGGCGAACGGCGGAGACCTTCGAGAGCCCCGCGGCGCAGCGCGTCTGCCCGCGAGCGGCGAGGCGAGCAGCTTCGGACCGGTTCACGGTCCGGGCTGCTCGCCTTCGTCGCGCTGCTCAGCCTGCTGGTCTCGTGCGCGCGCTCCTCCGCGACCGCGGAGACCTACCCGCTGGTGGGCGACTCCGCCTTCGACATGAGCTCGCTGCCGGCCGAGACGCAGGTGTGGTACCGCCGCTTCCTCTACGCCCTGGATAGCTCCGAGCGCTACCCCAACGTGCGCCGCGCCGCCAGCCGCGGCGACCTCTACCAGCTCGGCCGCACCGTCGCCACCGACGTCACCACCATCCTCACCGTCTTCCGCCTCACCGGCGACCTGCGCCTGCTCGACAAGGTCGACGAGACCATGCAGGTCGCCCGCCAGGAGCTGCGCGACACCAACGGCGACGGCTACCTCAACTGGCGCTGGCTCCACGACCGCCGCGACCGGACCTGGTACGGCGACGACCAGCACGTCATGGACGAGATCATGACGCACGGCATGGTCGCGCAGGTCGCCTGGACCTTCCGCCAGAACCAGGACCAGACGAGCCCGAGCGGCGTCGACTACGAGGAACGCGCCGACTTCTGGAGCGACTACCTCCAGGAGTGGGAGGCCAAGTGGCGCGAGCGCAACCGCACGCCCACGGGCTTCCCGTTCATCTACAAGAACCTCACGCACCCCTACCTGAGCCTCGTCCGCTACCTCTGGTACAGCTACCGCCTCACGGACGACGAGGCCTACCTACGGGAAGCCACGCGCCTCGCCGAGGCCCTCAACGACCACGAGTTCAGGAGCTTCGACACGCCCTACGGCCCTGGGCTCGTCTTCGCCCACGGCATCACCCGCGAGAACCCGAGCGTCGATTACCTGCCGCCGCTGTCGTACGCCGCCTACAGCACGCAGATCCTCTTCGACCTCTCGCTGGAGCCGTTCCCACCGTTCACCCCCGAGACCACGCTCGTGCCGCTAGCCAACACCATCGCCACCAAGGTCATCGACAACGGCAGCACCGACTTCGCTCCCACGCTGGGGGGCAGCGAAGCGCTGGCCGGCCTCGACGTACCGGACGACACGCCGCGCACCCCCGACGCCAACTGGGCGATCTCTCCCATCGGCGAGCTAGCGAGCTTCAACCGTAGCGACACCATCGCCGAGGTCAACGAGCAGGTCTACCAGCGCATCGAGCGCCGCGACCCCGAGCGCCCGGACCGCATCGCCATCCCCGCCGCCATGGTCATCAAGGACCTGATCGGCCGGATGTGAGGGACGCGCGCGTGCGGCGCGTGCTCCGTACCCGGTACCGCGTGCTTCGGCACCTATACTGTGACCCGGTGAACCACACAACCAGGTCTCGGATCAGCTCCATGGCGCTGGTACGTTCCGTCGGCGCGCCGTCCCAGGGTGCCGCCTTGGGCGCCGCCCAGGGTGCGGCCCAAGGCGGACGCAGGCGAGCGGAGGGCGAGCCCCGTGAGCGAGCGTAACGGCGAGCATCGAGCCGCTCCCCTCCGCGTGGCCTACGTCACCATGCTCTTCCCGGCCGGCAGCGAGACCTTCGCGTGCCTCGACGTGCGCGAGCTGGGGCGCAAGGGGCTCGAGGTGGCGGTCCACTCGTTGCGACCGCCCAACGGCGACGTCGAGCGGCTGGCGCGCGAGCGCGGCCTCGAGGGCGTCGAGCGCACCTACAACGGTTGGGCGGCTAGCGCCCGCGGGCTCGGGTCGATGCTCGCCGAGCCCGGCCTGAGCGCGCGCTACCTGTGGCGGCTCGTGCGGCTGATGGCCGCCCGGCCCCGCGAGCTCCTCAAGTCGTTGGTGCTGCTGCCACGCGCCTTCGAGGTCCTGCAGCGCCTGCGCCGCGACCGACCCGACGTCGTGCACGTGTACTGGGGCCATTACCCGTCGCTCGTAGGCGCGCTCGTCCAGGAGCACCTGCCGAGCACCGTGGTGAGCATCTCGTTGGGCGCCTACGACCTCGTGGCCGAGTACCCCCTCTCGACGGTCGTGGCCCAGCGCGCCGAGTTCGTGCGCACCCATGGGCACGCCAACGTGGCCGAGCTGGTCGAGCGTGTCGGGGTCGCCGAAGAGCGGGTCGCGGTCGTGTTCAACGGCATCGACCTCGACCTGGCGCCGGCCACGCTCGAGCCGGGCCCGCGCGTACCGGGCCGCGTCGTCACCGCGGGCCGGCTGGTCGCCAAGAAGGCTGTCGACGACGTGCTGCGCGCCTTCGGGGAGGTCCGCGCCCAGGTGCCGCACGCCACCCTCGAGGTCTTCGGTGACGGGCCGGAGCGCGGGCACCTCGAGAAGCTGGTGCACGGCCTCGGCATGACCGATAGCGTCACCTTCCGCGGCCACCAGGGCCAGCGCGAGCTGTTCGCCGCGCTGGCGCGCGCCGAGGTGTTCCTGTTCATGAGCCGGAGCCCGAGCGAGCGGCTACCGAACGTGGTGAAGGAGGCCATGGCGTGCGGGGCGGTATGCGTCTCGGCCGAGAGCGTGGGCCTCGACGAGCTCATCCCGGGCCCGGACCACGGGGTGGTGGTGGCCCAGGGCGACGTCGACGCCGCCGCTCGCGCCGTCGTGGACCTCCTACGGGACCCGGACCGTGCCCGGACGCTGAGGCAGAACGCGCGAAGGTACGTCACCGAACACTTCGACGTGCGTCGCACCACCGACGCCTACCTCGAGCGCTGGCGCGCCGCCGCAGCTCGCCGGAGCACGGGAACCGAAGCCGTCGTGGTCGAGCGCCCGGCGGCGCCCACGACCTGAACGGGCGGCCAGCGGGGGGGAGCAGCATGCACGTCGTCTACCTGCACCAGTACTACCGCACCCCGAGCGACAACACCGTGGGGGGCACGCGCTCCTACGAGTTCGCAAGGCGGCTCGTAGCGAACGGCCACACCGTCGACCTGATCACCTCCGACAACCGGCCCGAGGCGTCGTGGCGGCGCGGCTGGCGCGTCACCGACGACGACGGCGTCCGCGTCCATTGGCTGCCCGTGCCCTACGACAACGACATGAGCTACGCCCGGCGCCTGCGCTCCTTCGCGGCGTTCGCGCTGGGCAGCGCCCGCAAGGCCGCGGAGCTCGGCGGCGACGTCGTGTTCGCCACCAGCACGCCCCTCACCATCTGCCTGCCCGCCGTCTACGCGGCGTGGCGCACGCGCGCGCCCATGGTCTTCGAGGTGCGCGACCTGTGGCCCGACGCCCCGATCGCCATGGGGGTGCTGCGCCACCCGCTCGCGATCGGGGCGGCGCGGTGGCTGGAGCGGTTCGCGTACCGCAACGCCGCGCAGGTGATCGCCCTGTCGCGGGGCATGGCCGACGGGGTGGTGCGCGCCGGCGTGCCGGCCGAGCACGTCCACGTGATCCCCAACGGCTGCGACCTGGACCTCTTCGGCCCCGACCCGGCGGCCGCGGCGGCGGTGCGCTCTGAGCTCGCCTGGCTCGGCGACCGGCCGTTGGTCGTCTACGTCGGCACCTTCGGTGCCGTGAACGGCGTGGGCTACCTGGTCGAGGTGGCGGCGCGCGTCGCGGAGCTCGACCCCGAGGTGCGGTTCCTGCTGATGGGCGAGGGGCGGGAGTTCGAGGCGGTGAGGTCGCGCGCCGCCCAGCTGGGCCTCCTCGACCGTTCCGTCTTCGTGATGGGCCCGAAGCCCAAGACGGAGGTCGCCAAGGTGCTGGCAGCGGCGGACCTCGCCACCTCGGTGGTGGTCGACGTCCCGGCCCTTTGGAACAACTCGGCGAACAAGTTCTTCGACGGCCTGGCGTCGGGCACCGCGTTCGCGGTCAACCACGAGGGGTGGCAGGCCGACCTGCTGCGCGAGTGGCAGGCGGGTCTCGTGCTCGACGCGAGGGACACGGCAGCGGCGGCGGCGGACATCGTGACGGCGCTACGCACCCCCGGGTGGGCCGAGACGGCTGGCAGCAACGCTCGCCGGCTCGCGGAGGCCGAGTTCGCCCGCGACGCCCTGGCAGCCAGGTTCGAGGAGGTGCTGGTTCAGAGCGGCGCGCGGTACGCGGGGAAGAACCCGCTGCCCAGCAGCTGAGCTACGCTCACGCCGAGCGAGCGAGCGCGCTCGCTCACGAGCTGCGAGTAACGTGGTTCGTCGAGCACGGCCCGCACCGAGTAGTACGGGCGGATGTCGTTCGAGAACGAGCGCTTGAACCGGAACAGGGAGTCGCGCTGGCCCCCTACGCCGCCGCCCAGGTGGAGGTAGCGTGCGCCCGCTTCGCGGTAGAGCAGCATGGACTCGTAGGTCTCGAGCACGGTGGGCTGCAGTGGCCGGGCGGCCGTACGCGACCCGCCCAGCATGCTCTGCACGATGCCGTGCGACGTGCTGTTCAGCGAGACGCAGACCGTGTCGCCTTCCGCCTTGACGCCCACGAGGCTCAGGAGCCGGTCGAGGCCGGCGTGCAGCTCCCTGAAGTAGGCGAGGTCGAAGGTGAAGTAGGCGGGCGCAGCGCCCACCCGCTCCATCGTCTCGGTGTAGATCGAAGCCAGCTCTTCCAGGTGCTCGCCCAACGGCTCCAGCCGTTCCACGACCAGCCCTAGCCTGTGCGATCGTCGGACCACGCTTCTGGTGTTCTTCTCCATCCCCATCCAGAGCGCCACTTCGTCCTGCTGGAGGTCTACCACCACGGTGTCGCCGGTGTGATGCAACGTCGACTCGAAGGCGTCGTTGGCACCGTCCAGTATCGGATGCAGCCTCAGGAAGACGCTGCAGTAGCCGAGCTGCCGCAGCGCCTGCCAGAGCTCCTGGACCGCGGCGCGTCGCGTGGCGCCGTCCGACTCGCCGGCGAACAAGGCGCCGGCGTAGCCGTAGGGCGAGACGGCGTCGAGGACCCCGGAGCCGTCCTCGGGGCCGCGGGCGAGGAGGGGCACCAGCAGCGCCCCGGAGTCCCAGCGGACGTAGCCGGCCATCGGGCGGGAGCCGGTACGCTTGGCTTCGAGCGCGACGTAGGCTGGATGATGATAGATGTCGTGCGGAGTGCTCGCCAGCACCTCCGACCACCTAGCGTCCGACGGCTCGAGCTCCAAGAACTCCATCCTCGTCATCAGCGATTGACTCACCGGCGTCTCCCCCTTAGAGGTCCTCACAGCGTGCGCCGTCACGCGGGTCACGGACCCGGCAGGCGGCCCGCGGAGGTAACGCACCGCCCATGGGACAGAGCCGCAGGGAACCGGACGGGCCCGAGCGCGCCTCAGCCGGCTGCCTCGCGCGTTGCGTGATATGTCCAGACAGTATAGGCACCCCGCCCCGAATCAGGTCGGTAACCGGCACGGTAAGGGAAGTGGCCTTGTACACTCTCTGCGAAGCCCGCTACCTGACGTCCGAACGAGGTACTCGCATGAGAACGAGCGGTCACCCATTCCACGAGCTGCTCGCGGAGCTCCACAGCGGGTTCCCCGACGCCTTCGCTGACTGCGCCTACCCGCTCAAGCGCGTCCTCGACGGCAAGGCCCCCCTCGGCCTCTCGCGCGGCTCGAGCCTGCGACTCGCCCCGCTGGCGCTGGAGAAGCTGGCGCTGCGCGGGCAGCTCAGGCGCCCCGCGGTGCCCCGCGCGGAGGTGCTGGTGACGCACCTCCCGGGGCGCCCCGACTACGCCCCCTTCCTGGCGCCGGTGGCCGCCGAGCTGCGGGCGCGGGGGCGCTCCGTGGCGGTGGCGCTGCCGAGCGCGCAGGCGGCCGCGCGGGTGGAGTACGGCCCGACGCCCGCCTTCGCGCTGCAGGACCTCGCCGACCCCGCGGCGTACGCGCGCGCGCGGGCGGCGTACGCGCAGCTGCGTGAGCCCTTGCTGGGGTTCGCCGCGCGCCACCGGCTGAGCGACGACCAGCGCGCCTACGCCAGCATCGTCCTGCAGGCGTACTGCTGGCAGCGCGAGCTGTTCGCCACCGCGCTTACGCTCACGGGCGCGCGGGTCGTGTTCGGCCTGCACTTCATGCTCGACGGCGGCGCCCGCGGGGCGATCCGCGCGCGCCGCGAGGCGGGCGCCCCCGTCCGCACCGTCCTCGTGCAGCACGGTGCCATCAGCCGCACGATGCCCAGCCACGACTTCCACGGCGCCGACCTGGTGCTGCTGTGGGCCGACGACGCGGCCGCCGAGCTCGAGCGCTTCCCGGGGCCCCTGCCGCGCACGCTCGTCACCGGCAACCCCAAGCTCGAGCGGCTCCGCGCCTCCCAGCCCCCGCCCCACGCCGACCGCGGCGCCGGGCGGCGCGTGCTGGTGCTCGGCACGCACGGCGACCCCGCCCGCGAGGAGCGGGCCCTGGAGCTGGCGGCGCGCGCGCTGAGCGGCGCGGGCGCCTTCGAGGTGGCGTTCCGCCCCCACCCCGCCGAGCCCGCGGCGCGCTACCGCGCGCTGATCGAGCGCGGCCTCCTGCAGCCGCACCAGCTCGAGCGCGGGCCCGACCCGTACGCGGCGGTGCGCGCCGCCGACGTGGTCGTGGGCACCCAGAGCACGCTCCTGGTCGAGGCCGTCGCCCTGGGCGTGCCCGCGGTCCAGCTGCTGCCGGAGCTCTTCGAGCTCGGGTGGGCCGAACGCGGGCTGGCGGCGGCCTCCAGCGAGGCGGAGCTCGTGGCCCTGGTGAGCCGGCTCGCCACCGACCCGCAGGCGGCGCGGGCGGCGGTGGAGCGCGCCACGCCCCTGGCCGAGGCCGTCTTCGGGGTGGTGGCCGGCGCGGCGGCCCGCGCGGCCGACGCGGTGGAGCGGGAGGGGGGCTGGGCGCCGGCCACGGGCGCGGGCGCCCCGGCTGGCCGCCCGCCGCTCGTCACGATCATGATCCCCACCTACGGGCAGGCGCACCTCCTGCCCCGCGCCATCGAGAGCGCCCTGGCCCAGAGCTACCCGCACCTCGAGGTGGTGGTGGCCGACGACGCCTCGCCCGACGCCACCCCCGACACGGTGGCGCGCTACGCCCACGACCCGCGCCTGCGCTACGTGCGCCGCGAGCGCAACCTGGGCCGCACCGGCAACTACCGCGCCACGCTGGTCGAGGAGGCGCGCGGCGACTTCGTGCTCAACCTCGACGGCGACGACTGGCTGCGCGACGGGAGCTACGTCGCGGACGCCATGGCGCTGGTGGCGCAGCACCCGGACCTGGCGCTGGTCTTCGCGCGCTCCTCGACCTACTTCCAGGAGAGCGACACGCTGGTCGACAAGGACGCCAACGTCGGGCTGCCGCCGGTGTGCGACGGCACCGACCTGTTCCTGCGCTACCCCGACGGCGACGTGCAGATCCCGCACCTCACGGCGCTCTACCGCCGCGACCTGGCGGTGGAGCTGGGGTTCTACGAGCACGACGTGCTCAGCTCCGACGCGGTCTCGCTGCTGCTCCTGCTGCCCGGGCGCCGCGTCGGCTTCATCGACCGGGTGGTGGGCGCGTGGCGCAGCCACGGCAGCAACGCCACCTGGATCAGCGACCCGGCGACGCGGCGCGCCAACTTCCTGGCCGCCGACCTGCCGGCGCAGCACGCGGCGCGCTGCGGCGCCATCGAGCCCGAGCGGCTGCGCGCCTGGCGGCGCCGCATGGCGGCGCGGCTGGGGCACCGCGCCCTCGCCGACAGCCTCGCCAACCGCCGCTTCGCGGACGCCTCCCTGATCCTCGTGCAGATGGTGCGCGACCGCCCCGGCGCGGCGGTCGGGGCGCTGTCGCGGCTGGCGGCGAGCGGCGTCAGGCGCCTGGGGGCGGGGGCGCGCACGTGATGCCACGGCTCACGCGGTGGCTGCTCGGGCTGTTCGTGTTCACGATCCCCTTCGACCAGGCCTTCACGCTGCCGGGCGTCGGGAGCCTGAGCCGGGCGGTGGGCCTGGCGGTGGCGGCCTTCGGGGTGCTCACCGTCCTGTCGGGCGACACCGTCCGCCTGCGGCGGCCCAGCCTGTTCCTGCTCTGCGCCACGCTGTTCGTGGCCTGGAGCGCGATGAGCGTGCTGTGGGGGATCGACCGCGTCGCCAGCGCGATGCAGGCGTTCACCTTCGTCCAGCTGCTGGTGCTGGCATGGCTGATCTGGAGCTTCGTCGACACGTCCGCCCGCGCGGGCGGCCTGCGCTGGGCGTACATGCTGGGCACCTGGTTCACGATCGGCACGGTGGTGTGGAACTACCTCAACCAGAACCCCACCGTGGACCCGTCGCGCTTCACGGCGTTCGACACCAACGCCAACTACACCGCGCTGAACATGGTGCTGGCCATCCCCATGGCCTTCGACGCCGCGGTGCACGCCCGCGGCTGGGCGCGGCTGCCGGCGCTCCTGCTGGTCCCGGCGAGCCTCTACGCCATCTCGCTGACCGCCTCCCGTAGCGCCGCCCTCAGCACCGTGCTCGTGGTGATCGGCTGCATCGTGCTGATCGTGCGCGCCAAGCCGGTCGTGAAGGTCGTGATCCTGACCGTGCTGGTGGCCGTGGTGGCGGCGTTCGCCACCACGCTGCCCGAACGCACGCTGCGGCGCCTGGCGGGCACGCTCACGGAGGTCGAGGGGGGCGACTTCAGCGGCCGCGGCTGGATCTGGGGGGCGGGCGTCGAGGCGTGGCTGCTGGACCCCGCCCTCGGCGCCGGCGCGGGCAACTTCAACCGGGCCGTGGTGCCCACCCTGGGCAGCGCGCGGTCGGCGCACAACTCGTTCCTCGCGCTGCTGGTCGAGCTGGGGCCGCTCGGGCCGGCGCTGTTCCTGCTGCTCTTCGTCGTGGCCTTCTGGCCGTACGCCACGCTGCTCAGCGGCCGGGCGCCCCCGGAGGCGCGCCGCTACGCCGCCCTGCACACCGTGCTGCTGCTGATGCTGCTGCTGGCGCAGCTGCCCGCCACCTGGCACTACCAGCGCGTCACCTGGTTCGTGCTGGTGGCCGCCACCCTCGACCACGCGGTCTACCTGCGGCTCACGCGGCCCGTCCGCGCGCGGAGCGCTGCCGATGCGGCCTGAGGGCGAGACGGGCGCCGGCGCCGAGGGTGCGCCGCACGTCGCCTTGTTCCTGCCGGCGCTCGAGGGGGGCGGCGCCGAGAACGTGATGGTCCAGCTGGCCAACGCCTTCCACGCGCGCGGCCTCCGGGTCGAGGTGCTGCTGGCGCGCGCGTTCGGGCCACGGCTGGCCGAGCTCGACCCGGCGGTGCCGGTGCGCGAGCTCGGCGGCCGCGGCGTGCTGGCCGCGCTGCCCGCGCTGGTCGCGTACCTGCGGCGCCGGCGGCCGGCCGCGCTGCTCTCGACCCTGGACCACGCCAACCTGGTGGCGGCCTGGAGCCGCGCCCTGGCGCGGGCGCCCACGCGCCTGGTCGTCAGGCAGGCGTCGGACCCCGACCGCGCCGAGCGCCCCTCGCTGGCCGGCTTCGCGATCCGGCGGCTGCTGGGCGCGAGCTACCGGCGCGCCGATCACGTGGTCGTCATGTCGGAGTACGTAAGGGGCAACATGATCGCGCGTCGGCGCCTGGCCCCGGAGCGCGTCAGCGTGGTGGCCAACCCCGTGCCGCACGCGCGCGTCGCGCGGCTCGCCGCCGAGCCGCTGGACGACCCCTGGCTGGCCGCGGGCTCCGGGCCGCTGGTGGTGGCGGCAGGGCGCCTCCACCCGGTGAAGGACTACCCCACGCTGCTGCGTGCGGTGGCCCGGGCCGCCGAGCGCGCGCCGGTGCGCCTGGCGGTGCTGGGCGACGGCCCGGAGCGCGCCGAGCTCGAGGCGCTGGCGACCGCGCTGGGCATCACGGAGCGCGTGCTGTTCGCCGGCTTCCGGCCGAACCCGTACCCGTGGCTCGCCCGCGCCGACGTGGTGGCGTTGTCCTCGCGCTCCGAGGGGATGCCCAACGTGCTGCTGGAGGCGATGGCGCTCGGCACGCCGGTGGTGGCCACCGACTGCCCGGGCAGCCCGCGCGAGCTGCTCGACCACGGCCGGCTCGGCAAGCTCGTGCCCGTCGGCGACGACGCCGCCATGGCCGGCGCCATCCTGGCGGTGCTGGCCGGCGACCGGCCGCCCGCCGCGGACCTCGAGGCGGCGCTCGGGCGCCACGAGGTCGACGCCGTGGCGCAGCGCTACCTCGGCCTGCTCCTCGCCCCCGCGCCGGCGCCTGAGAGCGCTACACCGGCCGCGGCGGCGGAGCGGCATTAAGATGCCCCTGACGGTCCTAAGCGAAGGAAGCGGCGCCGGTCCGGGCGCTCCTGGGTAGGGGCGACCCGAGCGCGGCTCGCCGGGAGGGGCATCACCGTGTTCTACAGGCGTTGGGGCAAGAGGGTTCTGGACGTCTGCGTCTCCGCCCTGCTGCTGGTGGTGCTCGCGCCCCTGCTGCTGGCGGTGGCGCTGGCCACCTACCTGGCGCACGGCTCGCCGGTGCTGTTCCGGCAGCAGCGCCCCGGGCTGAAGGGCGCGCCCTTCACCCTGCTCAAGTTCCGCACCATGCGCGAGGCGTTCGACGAGCGCGGCGAGCCGCTCGACGACCACCTGCGCACCACGCGGGTGGGCGCCTTCCTGCGGCGGAGCAGCCTCGACGAGCTGCCCGAGCTGCTCAACGTCCTCAAGGGCGAGATGAGCCTGGTGGGGCCGCGGCCGTTGATGATGGAGTACCTGCCCCGCTACTCGCGGGAGCAGGCGCGCCGGCACGACGTGCGCCCGGGCATCACGGGGCTGGCGCAGGTCAACGGCCGCAACGCCATCTCCTGGGACGAGAAGTTCGCCTACGACCTCGACTACGTCGACCGGCTGTCGTTCGCGCTGGACGCCAAGATCCTGGCGGCGACCGCCTGGAAGGTGCTGCGGGCCGCCGACGTGAACGCCACCGCCGACCTGACGATGCCCGAGTTCCTGGGCACCTCGGCGCCCGAGTCGCGCGAGGGCTAGCCGCCGGGCGCCGCTACAGGGGGCCCCGCTACCGAGCGCGCCGCCACGTCGCGCCCGGCCTCACAGCGGGGCGCCGTCGGGCCCGAACAGCCTCACCGCCACCTGGCCGGCTGCGTCCGCCGCCGCCAGGCCGAACGCCTCGATGGCCTCGGGGCGGAACGACTGCTCGTCGAACACGTAGCTCCAGCGCCTGAACGGCTCCTGGATGTCGAGGTTGTCGTGCAGGTAGCGCTGGTCGTGGCTCTTGACCGCCAGGAACGGCTGCGGGCCGAAGATGTCGCGGTCGGCGCTGACCTCGATGCGCAGCGAGCCGGCGCGGCGCTCGGCGCGGACGCGCAGCTCGAGCGGCGCGCCGGGCTCGCGCCCGAGCGCCGCCCGCGCCGCCACCAGCGCCCCCGAGTTGCGCCAGCGCACCTCCGGGAACTCGCGGGCGACCTGCGTCACGAGCGTGTGCACCTCGTGCACGTCGGGGCGCATGTCGCGGAAGTCGTGGTCCGTGAAGGCGAGGACCGTGGTGTGGCCCGCCGCCGCGCGCCGGAACGCGCGCCGCACCTCGTGCTCGTCGAGGAGCCGGAAGCGCGTGCCGACGTTGAGGCAGCGGAAGATCACGCGGCGGCACGCGCCGGGCGCCTGGTAGTCGTCGTGGTGCGGGTGGTAGTGCGACCAGTCGTCGACGGCGCGCCGCCAGTCGCCGAAGCGGCCGTTGGCCACGTCGTCCTGCGCCTCGACGGCGGCGTCGCCCGGCATGGCCTGGTTGCCGAAGTCGAACGGCACGAACTGCTCGAGGAGCCAGTGGCTGTCGGGGCGCTCCACGTGGAAGCCGGGGCGGAACGCCACCGGGAACCAGCGCCGGTCGATGACGCGCCGGGCCAGGGTCTCCAGCACGTGCGGCGAGCGCAGGTAGGAGGTGGCGTTGCGGTGCGCCTCGCGGTAGGTGGGCATGGGGTGCGCGTGCCAGTGGAGCTCGTCGGGCGCGTGGCCGTCGCGCAGGCGCGCGGCGTAACGGTCGAAGACGTTGTGGTAGCCGATGTCGCGGCGCCGCGGGTTCACGTCGTACCCCACGTGGTCCACGCAGAACCAGTTGTAGGTCCAGGGGCGGCCCTCGGGGTCGGCGTAGCGCTGGCGGTACGCCGGGCTCATCATGTCGTCGAGCATGGCGTCCACCTTGTCCCAGGTGTCGTTGTAGGCCAGCAGCCGCTCGGCGACGACGGTGCGCACCACCTCTTCCTTGCCGCCCAGGTCGAGCTCGGCGCGCTGCAGCTTGGCGAGGGTCGCGCGGCTGGGCGCGAGGCGCACGCCGGCGATGGCCTCCACGCGCTCGAAGGTGGCCTCGAGCGACTCGTGGAGCGGCCCCTCGGTGTCGATGCAGTGCACCACGTGCAGTTCGTTGGCCATGCAGCCGCCTCCCGGAGCCGCGCCCGCCACGACGGCCGCCGACGGGCCGTCACGGGAACCTCCACCTCAGGGCGCTGTGCGCCACATCATAAGATGGCGCCATGCCAGACAGGGCTGCAGAGCTCGCGGCGCTGGAACGGCTGTTCGACCGCCTCCAGCCGCTGCCGCGGAGCATCACCGGCGACGGCGTGCGCCGCACCCACGACGTGCTGGCGGAGCTGCTCCCGCTCGAGCGCCTCGAGGTCCCCTCGGGCACCCAGGTGTTCGACTGGGAGGTGCCGCTGGAGTGGAACGTCGACCAGGCCTACCTGGTGGCGCCCGACGGCCGGCGTCTGCTCGACTACGCCGCCGAGCCGCTGCACCTGGTGGGCTACTCCGTGCCGTTCCGTGGCCGCCTCTCGCGCGCCGAGCTCGAGCCGCACCTGTACAGCCTGCCGGAGCAGCCCGACGCCATCCCCTACGTGACCAGCTACTACAGCCCGCGCTGGGGCTTCTGCCTGACGCACGAGCAGCGCCTGGCCCTGCCCGACGGCGAGTACGAGGTGGTGATCGACAGCCGCCTGGAGCCGGGCTCGCTCACGCTCTCGGAGTGCCTCCTGCCCGGCGCCAGCGAGCAGGAGGTGCTGGTCTCGACCTACACCTGCCACCCGTCGATGGCGAACAACGAGCTGTCGGGCCCGTTGGTGGCCGCGTTCCTCTACGCCCGCCTGGCGCGCCTCCCCGAGCGCCGGCTGAGCTACCGTTTCGTCTTCGCGCCCGAGACCATCGGCGCCATCGCCTACCTGCACCTGCGCGGCGCCGCGCTGCGCGACCGGGTGGTGGCCGGCTACGTCGTGACCTGCACCGGCGGGCCGGCGGGCCTGACCTACAAGCGCTCCTTCGCCGGCGACTCGCTGGCCGACCGCGCCGCGGAGCACGTGCTGGCCCACCTCGAAGGCGAGCCCTGCCCGCCGCGCGTGATCGACTTCGCGCCCACCGGGAGCGACGAGCGGCAGTACAACTCACCCGGCTTCCGGCTGCCCGTCGGCAGCCTCGTGCGCACGATGTACGGCACCTACCCCGAGTACCACACCTCGCGCGACGACAAGGCGTTCGTGGACCTGGCGGCGGTGCAGCGCACCCTCGACGCCTACTACCGCATCTGCCGCGTGCTCGACGGCAACGTCGTCTACAGTAGCCGGGTGCCGTACGGAGAACCTCAACTGGGCCGGCGCGGCCTCTACCCGACCGCGACGGTGGCCGCGCGCAACGTCGGCGCCGCCGACGCGCTCTTCTGGACGCTGAACCTGGCGGACGGGCACCACGACCTGCTGGCGATCGCCGCGCGCAGCCGCCTGCCGTTCGAGGCGGTCCAGGACGCCGCCCGCGCCCTGAGCGCCGCGGGCCTGCTGGAAGCGCGGGACGGCCGATGAGCGAAGCCACGCCCGCGGAGCTGTGGGTCGTGGGCTCGGGCGGGCACGCCAAGGTGATCGTCGCCACGGCGCGCGCGGCCGGGCTGCTGGTCGCCGGCCTGTTCGACGAGCGCCCCGAGCGCCACGGCAGCCACGTGCTGGGCGCGCCGGTCGTCGGCACCGTCGCCGCGCTCCGGGAAGGCGCGCGGGCGGTGGTCGCCATCGGCGACAACGCCGTCCGCCACCAGGTGGCGGGCCAGCTGACCGCCGCGGCGTGGACCTCCGTGGTGCACCCGCGGGCGTCGGTGGCCGAGGGGGTCGAGGTGGGCGAGGGCGCGGTGGTGTTCGCGCTCGCCAACGTGCAGCCGGGCGCGTCGATCGGCGCGCACGCCATCCTCAACAGCTCCTGCGTGGTGGACCACGACTGCCGGGTGGGGGCGTTCGCGCACGTGGCGCCCGGGGCGGTGCTGGCGGGCGGCGTGACCGTGGGCGAGGGCAGCCTGATCGGCTCCGGCGCCACCGTCCTGCCGGGGCGGCGCGTGGGCCGCTGGTGCAGGGTGGGCGCGGGCGCCGTGGTGACGAAGGACGTGCCCGACGGCGCCACCGTGGTGGGCGTGCCGGCCCGCGAGGCGTGAGCGGCGCCGCCGACCCGGTGCGCGCCGGCGAGGACGCCGCGCTGGCCGTCTACACCGTCCTCTACCCCGACGCGCTCCAGCACCTGCCGGAGTACTGGGACAGCCTCCGCACCCAGCTAGGGCCGGGCTTCGAGGCGTACTTCAGCCTCGACGACGTGTGCGAGGCGCAGGTGCGCGCCGTGGTGGGCGACCACCCGCGGGTGCGCTACCTGCCGGCGGCGCCGGGCGCCACGCCGGCCTCGCTGCGCTCGGACGCCCTGGCGCGCCTCACGCGCGCCTACGCCGGCGTGGTGCTGATCGACGCCGACGACCTGCCGCTGCCGGGCCACCTGGCCGCCGCCGCCAGGGGCCTGGAGACGGCCGACGTGCACGCCTGCGCGCTCCACATCACCGACTTCAGCGGCCAGCCGCTGCCGGGGGCCGTCTTCACCCTCGCCCCGGAGCAGGCGGCGGCGCTGCCGGGCGCCGCCGCCCCTGACCTAGCCGACGCGGCGTGGCTCGCGCGCGTCAACGCCTTCGGGTTCGGCAACAGCGCCTACCGCTCGGCGGTGCTGGCCGCCTGCCTGCCCGTGCCGGCCGAGGCGGTGCTGGTCGACTGGCTGGTGGCCAGCCGCGCCTACCTCGCCGGCGCGAGCTTCGCCTTCGACCGCGAGCCACGCATGCTCTACCGCCAGTACCCCGACAACACCGCCGCCGTGCTCCCCCCGTTCAGCGCGGCGCGCGTGGCGCGCGACGCCCGGCGCGTGGCCCGCCACCACGCCCTGCTGCTCGACCACCCCCACGCCACGGTGCGCGACGTGGCGCCGTTCGTGCGCGCCCGCCGCCTGTCCGAGGGCTTCCGCGAGTGGCTGGAGGGTGGTGCCGAGGGCGAGCGCGCCGCCGAGTACGCCGCCCGGCTCGCGAGCGTGGCGCGCCCGGTCTGGCTCTGGTGGGAGCACGTGGCGGCCGAGCCGTGCGACGACGGCGGCTTCTCGCCCCCGCACTACCGCTAGACTGACGCTGTCAGCACAGCCGTAGGTGTCGCGGCTCCCCGTCACGACGGGCGAGCCCGGGAAGGGTGGAGCACCGGATGAGTTCGTTCACCATCGCTGGGCGTGAGGTGGGGCGCGGGCGGCGCCCGTTCGTCATCGCCGAGATCGGGTCCAACCACAACGGCGACCTCGACCTCTGCTACCGGCTCATCGACGAGGCGGCGCGTTGCGGCGCCGACGCCGTCAAGTTCCAGTCGTGGTCGACCACCTCCCTGGTGTCCAAGGCCGAGTACGCGCGCAACACGAGCTACAGCGACACCAAGAAGCACTTCGGCTCGCTGCAGGAGATGGTGGCGGCCTACCAGTTCACCCCGGAGATGCACCGCCTGGCCGCGGCGCGCTGCGCCGAGCGGGGCGTGGCGTTCATGTCGAGCCCCTTCTCGCCGGAGGAGGTGGAGCTGCTGGAGAGCCTGGGCGTCGAGGCGTACAAGGTGGCGTCCATGGACATCAACCACCCCGTGCTGCTGGAGGCGGTGGCCCGGACCGGCAAGCCGGTGATCCTCTCCACGGGGATGGCCACCTTGGGTGAGGTGGAGGCCGCGCTCGAGGTGCTGCGCGGCGCCGGCAGCGGCCCCGTGGCGCTGCTGCACTGCGTCTCCATCTACCCGCCCGACCCCGACGACGTGAACCTGCTGAACATCCCCACGCTGGAGCGCGCCTTCGACGTGCCGGTGGGCTTCTCGGACCACACCATCGGCGTGGCCGTGCCGCTCGCCTCCGTGGCGCTGGGCGCCTGCATCATCGAGAAGCACTTCACCCTGGACAAGGACATGGAGGGGTGGGACCACGCCATCTCCGCCGACCCCGCCGAGCTGGCGGCGCTGGTGCGCGAGGCCGAGCTCGTCTTCCGCGGCCTGGGCAGCCCCGTGCGGCGCGTCAGCGAGGCCGAGCTGGGCAAGCGCGCCAAGTTCCGGCGCCGCATCGTGCTGCGCCACGACCTGCCCGCGGGCCACGTGCTGCGCCTCGACGACCTCGACTTCAAGCGCCCCGGCAACGGCATCGACCCCGACCGCTACCCCGCCGTGGTCGGTCGGCGCCTGCTGACGGACCTCGAGGCCGACCACGAGCTCGAGTGGAGCGACCTGGGCTGACCCCGACCCGTCCGCCCTGACGCGGGCCGCGCCGCGCCGCGGCGTGACGCGTGCCGGCGTGCCCCTGGTGACGCCGTGCTTCAATCATGGGCACCTAGACAGGCAGGCGTTACCTCGGCGAGGGGGAGCCCGTGTTCATCGACGGCATAGACCGCCTGGTCGTGAGACCGGAGCAGAGCATGCGCGAGGTCATCGAGGTGATCGACCGCGCCGAGCTGCAGGTGGCGCTGGTGGTGGACGAGGGTCGCCACCTGCTGGGCACCATCACCGACGGCGACGTGCGGCGCGCCCTGCTGCGCGGCATGCAGCTCGACGACGCCGCGCTCACCGTCATGAACCCGCAGCCGGTGGTGGCCGGCACCGACGCCTCGGAGGTCGCGCTCGAGGCGCTGATGGCGCGCAGCGGGCTGCGGCGCATCCCCGTGACCGACGCCGAGCGCGTGCTGGTGGGCCTGGCCGTGCCGCGCTCCGAGCTCGGCCCCGCGGCCGCCTCGAACCTGGTGGTGATCATGGCGGGCGGGCTGGGCACGCGCCTGGAGGAGCTGACCAAGGACTGCCCCAAGCCGCTCCTGCCGGTGGGCGCGAAGCCGATGCTCGAGACCATCGTGGAGCGCTTCGTGAGCCAGGGGTTCGCGCGCATCGCCATCGCCGTCAACTACCGGGCCGACATGATCATGGCCCACTTCGGCGACGGCGCCCGCTTCGGCGCGCGCATCAGCTACCTGCACGAGGACAAGCGCCTCGGCACGGCGGGGGCGCTCCAGCTGCTCCCGCCCGACGTCGCCGACCCCCTGATCGTGGTGAACGGCGACGTGCTCACCACCATCGACTTCCGCCGCCTCCTGAGCTTCCACCAGGACAACGCCTGCACCGCCACCATGGGCGTCACGTACCACGACGTCCAGATCCCCTACGGCGTGGTGACGCTCACCGACAACCGCGTGAACGCCATCGTCGAGAAGCCGGTGTACCGCTACTTCGTCAACGCGGGCATCTACGTGCTGAACCGCGCCTGCCTCGACTACCTCCCCGACGGGGAGTACTTCGACATGACCACGCTGCTCGAGCGCCTGCTGGCCGACGGCCGCCCGGTCTCGTCGTACCCGATCCACGAGTACTGGCAGGACGTGGGGCGCAAGGCCGACTACGAGCGGGCGAACCGCGAGTACGCGAGCGTGTTCGAGCAGCGGTAGCGGCGCGGGGTAGCGGGCGGGCGCGTCGGGCGCCCGGGTCGGGGCGCGCCGAGGCCGCGCGGCCTCGGCTCAGTTCACGCTCGCTCCGGCGGCGCGCGCCCGCTGGTAGGCCATCAGGAACTCCGCCAGCTCGAAGTCGGCCTCGTCGTCGATGTCGACGGCCTTGGACCACGGCAGCTCGAAGAGCGCCCGCCGCGGCATGTGGAACGTGCCCTCGCGCTCGAGCGCCGCGACCTCGGCCCACCAGACGGCGCCGGTGGGGCAGTACAGGGGCGGCAGGTCCTGGCTGCGCTGCGCGAGCTCCGCCTCGAAGAGCGGCTCGGCCGCCCCGTCGGGCGCGCGCTTCAGCGCCCACCACGGGTTGAGCCAGCCGTAGCTGGTCACCGACACCTGGGCGGCGAACGGGGAGGCCTCGAAGGCGTGCAGGCTCTCGATCACGGCGACGGCGTCGCGCAGCGGGCAGTTGGCCATCAGCTGCGCCACGGCCTCGAACCGCAGGCCGTCGGCCGCGAGCCGCCGCACGGCGTCCAGGGTGGCGGCCGAGACGGGGGTGTGGTCGTCGGCCAGGGAGGCGTCGCGCAGGAACGGCACCGAGGCGCCGTGCTCCACCGCCACGGCCGCGATGGCGGGGTCGTCGGTGCTGACGACCACCAGGTCGAAGACGCCGCTCTCGAGGGCGGCGCGGATGGAGTAGGCGATCAGCGGCTCGCCGGCCAGGAGCCTGACGTTCTTCCCCGGCAGGCGCTTGGAGCCACCCCGGGCGGGGATGACGGCGAGGTTGGCCATCCGTTACCGCGTGGCCACGCGGATGACGGCGGCCACCATGTCGGCCGCCTCCTCGATCGCCTCGGGGGTGAGCGTGGGGTGCGTCAGGAAGGCGAGCGAGGTCTCGGCGAGCTCGCGCGCGACCGGCAGCGGCTCGCGCGGGCCGAGGCCGGCGGTCACGAACGCCTCCTCGCGGTAGATCTCGCCGCAGCTGCCGGAGGTGACGTTCAGGCCGGCGTCGCGGAGCTCCTCGCGGATGCGGTCACGGCTCCAGCCGCTGGCGAGCGCCTCGGGACGCACGTAGGTGTAGAAGCGGTAGTAGGCGTGGCGGTCGGCCTCGTCGGGCTGCGGCGTGCGCAACGCCGGGAGGCCGTTCAGGCGCTCGGTCCAGAGCGCGGCGTTGCGCTGACGTAGCGCGAGGTCGTGCTCCAGCCGCGCCAGCTGCACGCGGCCGATGGCGGCCTGGAACTCGGTCATGCGCCAGTTGGTGCCGAACGTCTCGTGCAGCCAGCGGAAGCCGGGCGGATGGGCCTTGGAGTGGACGCTGTCGTACCCCTTGCCGTGGTCCTTGTAGCTCCAGGCCGCCTTGAAGGTGGCCTCGTCGTCGAGGGCGATGAGGCCACCCTCGCCGCCGGTGGTGATGATCTTGTCCTGGCAGAAGGAGAAGGCCGCGACGTCGCCGAACGTGCCGACCTGCTCCCCGCGGTGCCTCGCACCGTGGGCTTGGGCGCAGTCCTCGATCACCGCGACGCCGCGGCTGCTGGCGAGCTCCATGATCGACGTCATGTCGGCGGGCCAGCCGCCGAGGTGGACGACGATGATCGCCTTGGTGCGCGGGGTGAGGACGCGCTCGACCTGGGCGGCGCCGATGTTCCCGCTGTCGCGGTCGACGTCGGCCAGCACCGGGGTGGCGCCGCGCATGACGGCGGCGCTCGCCGAGGCGATGAAGGTGCGCGGGCTGGTCACGACCTCGTCGCCGGGGCCGACCTGGAGCGCCGCGAGCGCCAGCTCGAGCGCGACGGTGCCGTTCATCAGCGCCACCGCGTGCCGCCGGCCGAGGCTGGCGGCGTACTCGCGCTCGAACTCACGGATCTCGGAACCGGTCCATTGGTTCACGCGCCCCGAGCGCAGGACACGCGTAGCCGCCTCGACCTCTGCGTCCGAGTATCGGGGCCACGCCGCCCAAGACTCGACAAGGTTGCGCGTTGCGGTACGTTCCATAACGCCTCCGGGCCGCCGTTCTATGGGCGCCGCCTCCACGAACCATCGGCTCGCACTGCACGCCTCTTCACCTGACTACAAGCTCGGGGGCCATGGTACATTACATTTCCGTGAGAACAAGGACGAACGCCATAACCAGACGGTTACATCCGTTGTTCCTCCGATAACGGGTGGCAACCCTCCCTTAGGGCGCGCTTAGTACCGCCTCCGCGCGCGTGGGGAAGGCGCCTAGCCGGCCGCCACGCCAGCCGCCAGCACGCTAGGACCACGCCGATGGGCGTCTTGCCACCGCGCGAGCCGCCGGTATAGACTCCTCGGCAACATCGTCGGAAACGCACCTCCGTAGGCCACAGTCGCTCCCCCGAGCCGCACGCGCCGCAGCCCCCCGCTGCGTGGGCGGGCCGCACGCTACCCCTAGACCGCTAGCCGGCAGGAAGGACCAAGGCATGGCGCCACACCCATCCGCTCACCTAGGACCCCTCGTGGCCACCTACTCGATCGTGGCGCGCGACCCCGCCACCAACGACCTGGGCGTGGCCGTGGCCAGCAAGTTCCTGGCGGTCGGCGCCTACGTGCCCGCGGCCAGGGCCGGGGTGGGCGCGGTGGCGACCCAGGCCCACGTGAACACCACCTACGGGCAGCGGGCGCTCGAGCTGATGGAGCGCGGCGCCACGCCCGACGATTGCGTGGCCGCCTTCCGCGAAGGCGACGAGAGCTTCGACGTGCGCCAGGTCGGCATCGTGGCCGCCAACGGCGCCAGCGCCAGCCACACCGGCAGCGCCTGCCACGCCTGGGCGGGCGGCGTCACGGGCCCGAACTTCGCCGCGCAGGGCAACATCCTGACGGGCCCCGAGGTGGTCGACGCCCTGGTGAGCGTCATGGCCGACGACACCCTTCCCTTCCCCGAGCGCCTGGTAGCCGCCCTGGCCGCCGCCGAGGAGGCGGGCGGCGACCGGCGCGGCCGGCAGTCGGCGTCCTTGCTGGTGGTGGGTGAGGCCAAGGGCTACGCCGGCCTCACCGACCGCTGGATCGACCTGCGGGTCGACGACCATCACGCCCCGGTGGAGGAGCTGAAGCGCATACTGGCGCTCCACCGGCTGTTCCTCGACAAGCCCTCGCGACCTCCGCGGGAGCTGTCCGATGACGACGTCCTGAGCCTGCAGGCCATCCTGCAGCGCCACGGCTACCTCGACCGGGCGCCCACCGGCGCCTGGGACGACGCGACCCAGAACGCCCTGGAGGCGCTCTTCGGGGTGGAGAACCTCGAGGAGCGTTGGCACCGCGGCCCCCGCATCGACCCGGTGGCCTGGGAGCACATCCAGAAGAACCTAGGAGGCGACTAGCATGAGAGGCTTCACCAAGGGAATCGCGACGCTCGGGCTGCTGGCCCTCGGTTGGGCGCTGGCCCAGCCGGGCTCGCAGATCGTCATCGGCCTGCAGGCCGAGCCCACCACGCTCGACGTGGCGCAGCTGTCCGACTACAACTCGTCGCGCACGGCCATGGGCATGTACGAGGGGCTGGTGCGCTTCGCCGACGGCTCCACCGACATCGAGCCCGGCCTGGCCGAGTCGTGGGAGGTGTCGGACGACGGCCTGACCTACACCTTCCACCTGCGCGAGGGCGTCACGTTCCACGACGGCACGCCCGTGAACGCCGAGGCGGTGGAGTTCTCGTTCCTGCGCCAGATCGACCCCGAGCACCCCTACCACGACACCGGCGAGTTCCCCTACGCCGAGTTCACCCTCGGCAACATCGAGACCATCGAGGTGGTCGACGACATGACGGTGCGCATCACGCTCGGCGAGACGTTCGCGCCGTTCCTGGCCAACCTGGCCATGCACGCCGCCGCCATCGTGAGCCCCACCGCCGTCATGGAGCACGGCCGCGACTTCTCCGAGAACCCCGTGGGCGCCGGCCCGTACCGCTTCGTGTCGTGGCGCCGCGGCGTGGAGGTGGTGCTGGAGCGCAACCCCGACTACTGGCGCGGCGCGCCGCAGGTCGAGCGGCTCATCTTCCGCCCCATCATCGAGGACCAGGCGCGCCTGGCGGCGCTGGAGGCCGGCGAGATCGACCTGGCCGTCAACCTCCCGCCCGACGACCTGCCGCGCCTGCGTGACGACGCCCGCTTCACCTTCGCCGAGCAGGCCGGCATGCACACCTGGTACGTGGTCTTCAACGTCACCAAGGAGCCGTTCGACGACGCGCGCGTGCGCCAGGCCGTGGCCCACGCGGTGGACCGCGACGCCATCGTGCAGGCCATCCTGGGCGGCACCGGCGTGCTGGCCAAGAACTTCCTGCCGCCCGTGGTGTGGGGCTACACCGAGGACGTCACCGAGTACCCCTACGACCCCGAGCGCGCTCGCGAGCTGCTGGCCGAGGCCGGCTACCCGAACGGCTTCGAGGTGGAGTTCTGGGTGCCCGAGTCGGGCTCCGGCATGCAGCAGCCGGTGGCGATGGGCACCGTGATCCAGGACTTCCTGAGCCGCGTGGGCATCCGCGTCACCATCCAGCAGTTCGAGTGGGGCACCTACCTCGACCGCGTGATCGTGCCGGTGGAGAACGCCGCCTCGGTGCCGGCCATGTTCGAGATGTCGTGGATCGGCGACAACGGCGACCCCGACAACTTCCTCTACATCCTGCTGTCGGGCGACCAGTTCCCGAACAACGGCTTCAACCTCGGCTACTACGACGACGACGAGGTCGACGAGCTGCTACGGAGGGCGCGCACCAGCCTCGACGAGGCCGAGCGCCTGGCGCTCTACGAGGAGGCGCAGCGGCTCATCATGGCCGACCTGCCCGTGATGCCCGTGGACCACGAGACCCAGACGGTGGTGATGCGCAGCAGCATCCAGGGCTTCGTGCCGCACCCCACCGGCGTGTTCCGCTTCGAGAAGGTCGAGGTGACGAACCCCTAACCCCGCATGGCGTCCTACCTGCTCCGTAGACTCCTCGGGACGCTGCCGACGTTGCTGGGGGTGAGCGTGCTGGTGTTCCTGAGCCTGCACCTCACCCCCGGCGACCCGGCCCAGGTGATCCTCGGCCCCAAGGCCACCGCCACCTCGCTCGCCGCGCTGCGCAGCGAGCTCGGCCTCGACCAGCCCATCCACGTGCAGTACGCCCGCTGGATGGCGGGCGTGGCGTCGGGCGACTGGGGCCGCAGCATCCAGCTCAAGGCCGGCGTGCTGCCGCTGGTGTGGGAGCGGCTCAAGGCCACCCTGATCCTGGCGGCGGCGGCCATGCTGATCGCGGTGGGCACCGGCGTGGCGCTCGGCATCGTGTCGGCGGTGCGGGCCGGCGGCCTCACCGACCGCTCGGCCATCGCCACCAGCCTGGTGGGCTACTCGCTGCCGCCCTTCTTCCTCGGCATCGTGCTGCAGGTGGTGTTCGGCCTGCGCCTCGGCTGGTTCCCGGTCACCGGCATGTACCGGCCCGGCGGCAGCGACCTGCCCGACCTGCTGCTCCACCTGGTGCTGCCGGCCGTGACGCTGGCGGCGGGCATCGGCGCGCTGCTGGCGCGCATGACGCGCTCCACCATGCTCGAGGTGCTCTCGCAGGACTACGTGCGCACGGCGCGCGCCAAGGGCGTCAGGCCCGGCGCGGTGACGCTGCGCCACGCCTTCCGCAACGCCCTCATCCCCATCCTCACCATCATCGGCCTGCAGATGGGCTACGTGCTGGGCGGCGCCGTGCTGGTCGAGCAGGTGTTCGCCTGGCCCGGCATCGGCACCCTGGCGGTCAACGCCATCCTGGCGCGCGACTTCCCGCTGGTGCAGGGGGTGACGCTGCTGGTGGCCGTGACCTACGTGTTCACGAACCTGCTCACCGACGTGGCCTACAGCCTCTCCGACCCCAGGATCACGTACCGGTGACGACGCGCGGCATCCCCCGCGCCGCGCCGGGCGCCACGCAGCCGGCCAGCGCGCCACCCGGGTCGCCGGCGGAGACGCCCGCCGGCAAGCGGCGCTCGTTCTGGCGCGTGTTCCTGCGCGAGCCGGTAGCGGCCGTGGCCTTCGGCGTGCTGGCGCTCATCGTGCTGGCCGCCCTGCTGGCGCCCTGGCTGGGGCTGCCCGACCCCACGCGCGGTTCGCTCGTCGACCGCCTCAAGCCGCCGCTCACGCCCGGCTACCCGCTGGGCACCGACGAGTTCGGCCGCGACCTGCTGTCGCGGGTGGTGTGGGGCGCGCGCGTGTCGCTCGGCGTGGGCTTCCTGGCGGTGGCCATCGCGGCCGCCGCGGGCGTGGCCCTGGGCCTCGTGAGCGGCTACCTCGGCGGGCGCTTCGACTTCTGGGCGCAACGCTTCATCGACCTGCTGCTGGCCTTCCCCTACATCCTGCTGGCCCTGATGGTCGTGGCCATCCTGGGGCCGGGCCTGCTCAACACCATGCTGGCCATCGCCATCGCCGGCATCCCCTACTACGTGAGGATCGCGCGCGCCAGCGCGCTGGCGCTGCGCGAGCGGGAGTTCGTCGAGGCCGCCGAGGCGGCCGGCGCCTCCACCGGCTGGATCCTGGTGAAGCACGTGCTGAGCAACTCGCTGAGCCCCATCCTGGTGGCCGCCACCCTCGACGTGGGCTTCATGATCATGGCCGCGGCCGGCATGAGCTTCCTGGGGCTGGGCGCGCAGCCGCCCCTGGCCGAGTGGGGCGTGATGCTCTCCAACGGCCGGCAGTACCTGCGCGTAGCCCCCTGGGTGTCGCTGGTGCCGGGCGCGATGATCTTCCTGGTGGTGCTGGCGCTGAACCTGCTGGGCGACCGGGTGCGCGACCTGCTCGACCCGCGCATGGTGGGTAGGTGACCGGCGGGGCGCCAGCGCCCCGTCCCCCATCCGACACCGCCGTCTCCGCCGTCGCCCCGTACGAACTCAGGGCGACGGCGCTTGTCTCGCGATGCCCAGCAGGGCGCGCGCCGCCAGGCGGGCCGCAGCCCGTGCCGACCGCCGCCCGGCTAGTCCATGCCACACCATTGACATCCACCGATAACCGGTTTACATTGCACACTCATATCACCAGGTAAGGAGAGCGCGATCGTCTTCCTCGATATCCCGCCGGACCACCCCGACGCCACCGGGCGGGGTAGGTACGTCATAGGTTCCGCCCTGCGAACGCTCGAGCTCCTGAAGGCGTTCGCGCAGCGGCCGTTCCGTTTCTCGCTGGCGGAGCTGGCGGACGTCACGGGCCTCGAGAAGAACCAGCTCTACCGCTCGGTCAAGACCCTCGAGGCAGCCGGTTACCTGGTGTTGGCCGACGACGGTCGCTTCGAGCTCACGCCGCTGCTGCATCAGCTCAGCAGCGCCAGCGCCCAGCCCAAGCAGCGCTCGCTGCCCGAGCTCGCCGGCCCGTTCCTCGACGAGCTGGCAGCGCAGTCGGGGGAGTCGGTCAACCTCTTCGTGCGCGCCGGCGATCACGCCGTGTGCGTCGACCGACGCGACTCGCCGCAGCTCGTGCGGCTCGCCTCGGTCCTGGGCGTGACGGTGCCGCTGCACGCCGGCGCCGTGCCCAAAGCCATGCTCGCTTTCCTTCCCGAGGCCGACCAGGAGCGCATCCTGGCCGACCTCGACCGCCTGCCCGCCTACACGGAGCGCACGGTGCTCGACGCCGCCGCCCTGAGGCGGGAACTGGCCGAGACCCGCGCGCGCGGGTACTCCATCAGCGACGAGGACTACGACGCCTCGGCGCGCGGCGTGGGGGCGCCGATCTTCGACGACCGAGGGGTGGTCGTCGCTGGCATCAGTGTCGGAGGTCCTTCCTTCCGAGTGGGACGGGAGACCTTGAGCGCCCTGGGCGCACTCGTCGTCGAGAAGGCAGCCGCCATCACGCGGCGCTTCGCGCAGGCGGGATGACACACATCCTGGAGGTAGAAGTGAGCAAGCACAGGTTCCCCCGGCCGTTCCTCACCCTGCTCCTGGCAGCGGCACTGGCGCTCTTCGCCGCCGCCTCCGCGCAGGACCACGACCCCAACGCCGTCATCAACCTAGCCACCAACGCCGACCCCACCATGAACCCGTGGGCGCCGGGCGCGGTGATCGAGTCCAACCTCATCAACACCATCCTCTTCGAGCAACTCACGCGCTACTCCCCCACCGACCTCTCCCCCTCTCCGGCCCTGGCCGAGCGCTGGGAGGCGTCGGAGGACGCGCTGGCGTGGACCTTCTACCTGCGCGACGACGTGCTGTGGTCGGACGGCGACCCGTTCGACGCCGACGACGTGGCCTTCACCTTCAACGACGTGGTGAAGAACCCGGAGCTGGGGGCGCAGAGCGCCAACCAGTTCGCGGCCGTGGAGCGCGTGGAGGTCGTCGACCAGTACACGGTGCGCTTCGTGCTGAACACGCCCTTCTCGGCCCTGCCGTACTACCTGGCGTCGTACGCCGGCATCCTGCCCGCGCACGTGCTGAGCGACGCCGAGAACCCGCTGACGGTGGCGTCGTTCAACAAGCAGCAGCCCGTCTCCACCGGCCCCTACAAGGTCGCCGAGTACGTGTCGGGCTCGCACGTGCGCATGGTGCCCAACGAGAACTACTACGGTAGCGCGCCCAAGCTCGCCGGCATCGTGTTCCGCATCATCCCCGACACCAACACGCAGGTGGCGCAGCTGCTGGCTGGCCAGCTCGACCTGGTGGGGCGCCTCAACCCCACCGCCCTCGCTGGCGTGGAGCGCAACCCCGCTCTCGACGTCATGCGCCAGAGCCAGAACATCTTCTACTTCGTGGCGCTCAACATGGACGACGAGCGCTTCCAGGACGTGCGCGTGCGCCAGGCGCTCCTCACGGCCATCGACCGGCAGGCGCTGATCGACGCCCTCGTGCAGGGCTACGGCCAGGTGGCCACCGGCCCCATCGCGCCGCTGCTGGCTGCGCTGCACAACCCCGACGTCGAGCAGCACGCCTACGACCCCGAGCGGGCCAAGGCGCTGCTCGCCGAGGCGGGCTGGACGCCGGGCGCGGACGGCGTGCTGCAGAAGGACGGCCAGCCGTTCGTGATCGACATGCCCACCGCCTCCTACGCCGAGCTGACCCCCGCCTCGCTGCTCATCCAGCAGTTCTGGGCCGACGTGGGCGTGAAGGCCGAGCTGACCACCATCGAGTGGAACGCTTACATCCAGCAGGTGATCCTGGAGCGCGACTACGAGGCCTCGGTGGCCTGGTGGAGCATGCCGCCCACCCCCGACGTGACCCCGTACGTGTCGTGCAGCGCCGCGCACACCGGCAACAACATCCCCAACTACTGCAACGAGGAGCTCGACGAGCTGCTCGCCGCCGGCCGCCGCGCCCTCACCGCCGAGGAGCAGCAGGACGCCTACTACGCGCTGCAGGAGCTCCTGGCCGTCGAGCTGCCCTACCTCTACCTGTGGCACCCCGACATCATCAGCGTGAAGCGCAACACGCTGCAGGGCATGCCCGAGATCAACGCCGCCACGGCGTTCCAGCACTCCGAGGAGTGGTACGTAGCGCGTTGAGCGGGCTCGCCCGCTGAGCGACGCTCACCGCCTCGGGTTCCTTCCCGGGCGCCACGCCGCACCCCGCGTGGCGCCCGGCCCCGGAGACACAGGCTGAACGATGAACTACCTAACGGACGACCGGTAGATGGCCTCCTACACCGTCAACCGCTTGCTGCAGGGGGTGCTGGTCCTCTTCCTCATCTCGCTCGTCACCTTCTTCCTCATCGACCTCGCCCCGGGCGGCCCCTCGTCGCTCGTCAACATGGAGAGCACCGCCGCCGAGCGCGAGGCGCGCCTCAAGCAGTACGGCCTCGACCGACCGGCGCCGGTGCGGTACGTGAGCTGGCTGCTGGGCGCCGTGCGCGGCGACCTGGGCACCTCCATCAACCAGGGCCTGCCGGTGGCGCGCCTGCTGGCGCAACGCATGGGCGTGACGCTGCAGCTGGCCACCTACGCCCTGCTCCTCACCACCCTGTTCGGGGTGGTGCTGGGGGTGGTGGCGGCCATGCACCACAACCGCTGGCCCGATCACGCCGTCAGCATCCTCTCCACCATCGGCATGTCGGTGCCCAACTTCTGGCTGGGCATCGTGGCCATCATCCTCTTCGCCGTCACCCTCGGCTGGCTGCCGGCGGCGGGCAGCGGGACGGTAGGGCGCGGCTTCGACCTGCTCGACCGACTGCGCCACGCGGTGCTGCCCGCCGGTGTGCTGGCGTTCAGTCTCATGCCCAACGTGGTCCGCGTCACACGCTCGGCGCTCCTCGAGGTGCTGGCGTCCGACTTCGTGCGCACCGCGCGTGCCAAGGGCCTGAGGCAGCGCGGCATCGTCTGGAAGCACACCTTCAAGAACGCGCTGGTACCCGTGATCTCCATCCTGGGCCTCGTCACCACCGTGCTGCTGTCGGGCTCGGTGGTCATCGAGAGCGTGTTCGGCTGGGCCGGCCTGGGCCGCCTGGCCATCGACGCCGCTAGCGGCCGCGACTACCCCGTCATCCTGGGCGTGACCGTGCTGGTGGGCGCCCTCACCGTGCTCGTCAACCTGCTGGTGGACCTGCTCTACGCCGTGGCAGACCCGAGGATCCGCTATGGCTGACCTCGCCGCCACGCCGCCCGTCACCGCCCCCGTGGCGCGCCGGCGCCGCTCGCGCTTCTGGCGCAAGGTGCGCCGCCAGCCGCTAGGCATCGCCGCGCTGGTGGGCATCGTGCTGCTGGCGCTGATGGTGACCGTAGGCCCCGAGCTCTACCCGCACTCGCCGTCGCGCACCGCGCCCCTGCACACGCTGAAGCCGCCCACCACCGAGCACTGGCTGGGCACCGACGAGCTGGGCCGCGACGTGTTCGCGCGCATCCTGGCCGGCGGCCGCGTGTCGTTGGCGGTGGGCCTCGTGTCGATGCTGGTGGGGCTGCTGATCGGCAGCCTGGCGGGCGCCGCTGCCGGCTACTTCGGCGGCCTCACCGAGAGCGTGATCATGCGGCTGGTGGACGTGTTCATGGCCATCCCAGCGTTCTTCCTCATCCTGGTGATCGTCACCAGCTTCGGCAACCACCCCCTCATGGTGATCCTCACCGTGGGCTTCTCGTTCTGGCCGCAGATGGCGCGGCCGGTGTACGCGGAGTTCAAGAAGTTCCGGCAGAGCGAGTTCGTGGAGGCGTCGCAGGCTCTGGGCGGCGGCCACCTGCGCGTGATGCTCAAGCACATCTTCCCGCAGGTGCTGCCGCAGGCCATCGTGCTGGCCACGCTGGGCGTGGGCTGGGCCATCCTCTCCGAGGCCGGCCTCAGCTACCTGGGGCTGGGCATCCAGCCGCCCCTCGCGTCGTGGGGCAACATGCTCCAGAACGCCCAGGCCTACCTGTGGCTCAACCCCATGCTCGCGATCTACCCCGGCGTGTTCATCGCCGTGACCGTGCTGCTCTTCAACCTACTAGGCAACTCGCTGCGCGACGTGCTGGACCCGCGCGGCTGACCCCCGAAGGAGACCAAGTGAACCCGAAACGCTACGACGGCTACAAGGCCTACCAGTACCTGGAGGCGGGCGTCGACTACAAGGAGTACGAGCTCGTCGAGCAGCTGGACCGCGTGCCGAGCCGCAAGGTCGAGGTCAGCGCCGAGCAGGAGCAGCGCGCCGCTAGGCTCATGACCGAGAACCTCGTCATCTCGCTCCACGACCACTGCTTCGTGGCGCCCAAGGACCTTTCGCAGTTCCTGGAGTTCCGCCGCTGGGGGCGCGACTTCACCGGCTACGAGGGCCTGGCGCAGAGCGGCATGGACTGCGTGTTCGACAACATGATGGACGGCACCGCCATGATCACCTCGCGCGCCGGCTGGAAGTGGGACGACGTGATCTTCGACCTGGGCATGCGCCTGTCGGACATCGCGCACCAGGACATGGTGGTGCTCGCCACCCGCACCCAGCACATCCGCGACGCCAAGAAGAACGGCCAGATCGCCTTCGTGGTCTCCATCGAGGGCGCGGCCATGATCGAGAACGAGCTCGACCGCATCGACGTGCTCTACGGCCTGGGCGTGCGCTGCCTCGGCATCGCCTACAGCGAGGGCAACGCGCTGGGCGCGGGCCTCAAGGAGCCGCGCGACGGCGGCCTCACCGTCTTCGGCCGCAAGGCCGTGGAGCGCATGAACAAGCTCGGCATGGCCATCGACATCTCGCACTCGGGCGACCAGACCTCCATGGACACCATCGAGGCCAGCAAGCACCCGGTGTTCATCACCCACGCCGGCGCCCGCGCCCTGTGGGACACGCCCCGCCTCAAGCCCGACGAGATCATCAAGGCGTGCGCCGAGCGCGGCGGCGTCATCGGCATCGAGGCCGCGCCGCACACCACCATCACCAAGCAGCGCCTGCGGCACGACATCGACTCCTTCATGGAGCACTTCGAGTACTGCGTGGACCTGGTGGGCATCGACCACGTGTCGTTCGGTCCCGACACCCTCTACGGCGACCACGTGGGCCTGCACGACGCGCTGCGCGAGGCGCTCTCCCTGTCGGCCTCCAAGGGCACCACGCCCTACCCGAAGGTGGAGTGGGTGGACGGCATCGAGAACCCCACCGAGGCGTTCCCCAACATCGTCAGGTGGCTCGTGAAGCACGGCTACAGCGACGACGAGATCGTCAAGGTCATCGGCGGCAACACCATGCGCGTGCTCGAGGAGGTGTGGGCGTGAGCGGCTTCCTCGAGATCAACGGCGCGCGCCTGGCCTACGACGACACCGGCGACGCGAGCAAGGTGGCGGTCGTGACGCTGCACGGCGCCCCCGGCATGGGCAGCCGCGCCAACGACTGGGCGGTGTGGACCAACCTGAAGGACCGCTACCGCATCGTGTCGTACGACCAGCGCGGCAGCGGCGCCAGCTCCGACACGCCGCCCTTCACCCACGAGCAGTTCTGCGCCGACCTGGAGGCCATCCGCCAGGAGCTGGGCCTGGGCAAGATCGTCCTCACGGGCGGCTCCTACGGCGGCATGATCGCGCAGGAGTACGTGCTGCGCCATCAGGAGCACGTGCACGCGCTGGTGCTGCGCGACACCAGCGCCAGCAACCGCTTCCGCGGCGACTCCCTGGGCCGCGCCATGGCCAGCGGCTACCCCATGGACGAGGAGGGACTCAAGCGCCTCTTCGAGGGCCGCACCGAGAGCGACGACGACTTCCGCGAGCTGATCCGGATGATCATGCCCCTCTACACGGTGACGCCCGACCCGGAGGGCGACGCCGCCAAGGTGGCCGCCATGCAGCTGCACCACGCCACCCACAACTTCGCCTTCAGCCAGAACCAGCCGAGCTACGACATCAGCGCGCGGCTGGGCGAGATCACCATCCCGGTGCTGGTGACGGTGGGGCGCCACGACTGGATCACGCCGCTCGAGGCCTCCGAGGAGATCGCGCGCGGCATCCCGCGCGCCGAGCTGGCGATCTTCGAGCACAGCGGCCACGGCCCCCAGAACGAGGAGCGCGAGCTGTGGCTCGCCACGGTGGCGGCGTTCCTCGAGCGTCACGTGCCCGCGGCCGCTGCCGGCGAGACGGCGACGGCGTGAGCCACGCCAGCTGGCGGCCGGCTCGGGAGAGCCTCGCGCCGGCCGCGCCGATCACCGCCGAGGAGCGCGCAGTGCGCGCGGCGCGCGCCTTCGACTTCGTGCCGGGCGGCGTCGACGCCCTGGTGCTGTTCGACGAGCAGTACGTGCAGTACTACACGGGCTTCGTCTACTCCTCCACCGAGCGCCCCATCGGGCTGGTGATCCTGCGCGGCGGCGAGCGCACCCTGTTCGTGCCGCGCCTCGAGCTCGAGCACGCCGAGCAGGCCTCGGTGGCCGACGCGGTGCTGAGCTACCCCGAGTACCCGGGCGAGCGCCACCCCATGCTGCTGCTGGCCGACCACCTGCGCGCGCTGGGCGTGAAGCGCGTGGGCGTCGACCACGACGGCTACCCGGTGGTGGCCGGCTACCAGCCCTTCCCCCTCAGCCGCGAGCTGCCGGTGGAGCTGGTGTCGCCGCAGATCGACCTGCAGCTGGCGCTGAAGAGCGAGCATGAGCTGGCGCTGATCCGCGAGAGCATCTACTGGGGCGACGTGGCGCACGAGCTGCTGCAGCGCTACACCCGCCCGGGCCTCAGCGAGAGCGAGGTCGTCGGCCGCGCCTGCCGCGAGGCCACCGAGCTGATGCGCGCCGCGCGCGGCGGGCAGTACCGCCAGGTGAACCGCTGGATCAGCGGCGCCCTGGCCATCTACCGCGGCCAGATCGGGCCCCACAGCGCCCTGCCCCACGCGCTCACCAACGACGCCGTGTTCGAGGTGGGCCACACGCTCGTGACGGGCGCCGGCGCCGACGTGTTCGGCTACCTGAGCGAGCTCGAGCGCACCATGTTCATCGGCGAGCCTTCGCCCGAGCAGCGGCGCTACTTCGACCACATGCTGAACCTGCAGGAGATCGCCTTCGAGGCCATGGCGCCGGGCGTGCCGTGCGCCGAGGTGGACCGCGCGGTGCGCGCCTACTACGAGCGCGAGGGCCTGTGGGACGGCTGGCGTCATCACGTGGGCCACAGCCTGGGGCAGCGCATCCACGAGAGCCCGTTCCTCGACATCGGCGACGAGACGCTGCTGCAGCCCGGCATGGTGTTCTCGATCGAGCCCGGCATCTACGTGCCGGGACTGGGCGGCTTCCGGCACTCCGACACGGTGATGGTGACGGACAGCGGCATCGAGCTGATGACCTACTACCCGCGCGGGCTGGAGGCGCTGATCATCCCGGTCGACTAGCAGGAAGGTGAGCCGAGCGACCGGCCGAGCGATCAGCCGGTCGACAGCCGCAGGGGCGCCTCTTCGCGCGGGGCGCCCCTGCTTGCGTGTCGCTCGGTTGCGCGTCAGCCCTGCGGCGCGCGCTCGTCGGCGTTGGCGATGATCGCCTCGCTCACGTAGCGCGCCAGCCCCTCCGCGCGCTGCTCGTAGTACCTCGTGAAGCGCGGGTCGGCCAGGTACATCTGGGCCAGGCCGCGGTGGATGTCGTAGCCGCAGTCGTAGAAGTTGCGGCTGATCAGCTGACGGTGGGCCTCGGCGGCCTCCAGGGCGCGGGCGTCGGTGGCCGGCACGCCCTGGCGCATGAGCTCCGCGAGGCGCGACTCGACCTCCTCGCCCTCCTGCTGGATGCGCAGCCAGTCGTCCTTCGTGTAGCGCTTGGTGCGGGCCTGGCTCTGCCGGTAGGCGTCGGTGTCGCCCCAGCGCTCCTTGGCCTCCTCGGCGTGCTGCGTGGGGTCGTGGTCGCCGAACACCTCGAGCATCTCCTTGGGGTCCAGTTCGATACCCATCTTCCGTGCCTCCATCTGCTTGCGGACGTCGCGGCGCATGGCCAGCAGCCGCTCGAGGCGCGCGTTCAGCAGCGCCTCCTGGCGCCTGAGGTGCTCCACCTCGTCCGCGGGTTCGGTTAGGAGCTGCGCGATGGCGTCGAGCTCGAAGCCGAGCTCGCGGTAGGCGAGGATCTGGTGGAGCCTCGCCAGGTCGTCCTCGCCGTACAGCCGGTAGCCGGCGTCGCTGCGGGCCGCCGGCGACAGCAGGCCGATGGCGTCGTAGTGGTGGAGCGTCCGGACGCTCACCCCGGCCAGGCTGGCGACCTCGCCGACGGTCAGCGCTCGCTCGCGGGTCGCGGTCGTGCCTCGGTGCATGGCGCACCTCCTTCGCTGGGTAGCGTAGAGCCTCACGTTACGTGAGGGTCAAGCGGCCCGACACGCCGCTCCACCCGCACGGGCTACGCTTGGGGCGTGACGAAGGACGGCCCTCTCGACCTGCATGCGCTCCGCGAGGGCGTCATGCGGCTGGCGCAGGAAGCGGGCGAGAAGATCCTCGAGGTCTACGCCACCGAGTTCGAAGTGACCCGCAAAGCCGACACCTCCCCCGTGACCGCCGCCGACCTGGCGTCGCAGCGCCACATCGTGCAGGGCTTGGCCGAGCTCACGCCCTTCGTTCCGGTGATCGGCGAGGAGGAGGCCGCGCCCCCCTTCGAGGAGCGCCGGGCGTGGCGGCGCTTCTGGCTGGTGGACCCGCTCGACGGCACCAAGGAGTTCGTGAAGCGCAACGGCGAGTTCAGCGTGAACATCGCGCTGGTCGAGAACGGCCTGCCCATCCTCGGGGTGGTGCACGCGCCCGTGACCGGCCTGACCTACCTGGGCTCGCCCAGGAGCGCCCACGGCCCGGCCAGCGCCTGGCGCTTCGACGCCGAAGGGAACGCCCACCCCATCCACGTGGCGCCGCCGTCGGAGGACGCGGTGCGCGTGATGGTGAGCCGCTCGCACGCCAACCCCGCCACGCTGGCGTTCATCGAGGCGCTTAGAGGGCGCTACGGCGCGGTCGAGACCATCGCTAGGGGCAGCGCCATCAAGAGCTGCCTGGTGGCCGACGGCACGGCGCACTACTACCCGCGCCTGGGGCCCACCATGTGGTGGGACACCGCCGCCGCGCAGGCGGTGCTGATCGCGGCGGGCGGCGAGATGATCGCCGAGGACGGCAGCGGGGTGCTCAGGTACGGCGGCGAGAGCCTGGGGAACCCCGGGTTCGTGGCGGTGTTCTCGCGGGAGGCATGGCTACCGGGGTGAGCACGCCTCCGGCTTCCCGTCCGGCCGCCGGGCCCGTGTAGGTCCACGCCCCCCGTGGGCGGCCGACCTCCTGCCGTTCCACGCGGTTCGGGTGTATGGGAAGCAGCTAGGACGCTTCAGCGACGCCGAACCGTTGGCGCTGGTGCCGGCCCGGCACGCAGGCGCGCGGCCGGCCCCCGAAGGACCTCAGCCCTGGTAGGCCCCGTGCCGCTCCAGGAAGTCTCGGATGGTGGCGATCCAGAGCTCGGCCTCCTCCTGCTGCGGCGAGTGGCCCGAGTTCTCGAAGATCGCCAGCTCGCTGTTGGGCAGCAGCGCGTGGAGCTCCTCGCTGGCCTCCACCGGCGTGATCCAGTCGTGGCGCCCCACCGTGATCAGCACCGGCACGGTGATCTTGGAGAGCTGGTCGCGCACGTCGTAGTTCGGCAGGTTGTGAGCGAACGCGAAGTTCTTGGTCTCGTAGTTGAACGGGATGCTCTTGATGCGCTCGGCCATGGCCACGGGGTCGTAGTTGACGTTGTAGAGCGGCGCGATGATCTCCCAGCACTCGCGGTAGTGCTCGTTGTCGCGCATGGTGCCGTCGAAGACGTGGTCCAGGACCTCCTCGGTGATCTGCGGGAACTCCTTGGCGCGCGCGAGCGCGTTGGCCTTCGCCTGCTCGCCGTAGTCGCGCGCGGCCGTGTCGCGCAGGATCACGTGGGTCACGCGCTCGGGGTGGCGGATGGCGTACTCCAGCGACAGGAAGCCGCCGTAGGAGCCGCCGGCCATGATGAACCTCTCGAAGCCGAAGTGCTCGCGGATGGCGTCGATGTCGGCCACCCACTGCTCGTGCGTGTAGGGCGGCTTGGCCTCCGAGGCGCCGCTGCCGCGGGCGTCGAAGGTGACGATCTGGTGCTTGTCGGCGAGCGGGCCGAAGGCGCGTTTGGGCTCCTCGTGGGTGCTGAGGCCGGGAGCGCCGTGGTGCGCGATGATCGGCACGCCGCTCCCTTCCACGTTCACCAACAGTTCGGCGTCGTTGATCTTGATGCGCGTCTGCATGGGGTGCCTCCTAGGCGGGTGAAGCGACGGGACTAGAGCTTGCTGCGTGGGTCGAAGGCGTCGCGGATGCCGTCGCCCAGCAGGTTGAAGGCCATCACGGCCAACAGGATGGCCAGGCCGGCGAAGTTGGTCATGAACGGGGCGGTGCGCAGGTACTCGCGGCCGTCGGCCAGGATGCCGCCCCACGACGGGGTGGGTGGCTGCACGCCGAGCCCCAGGAACGACAGCCCCGCCTCGGTGAGGAGCGCGGTGGCCATCGACATCGAGGCCAGCACCACGGTGGGAGCCAGCGAGTTGGGCAGCACGTGGCGGAAGATCATCCGCAGGTCGCCGGCGCCCAGCGAGCGCGCCGACTCGAGCATCTCCTTGCCGCGGATCTGGATGACGGAGCTGCGCATCACGCGCGCGAAGCCCGGCACCGACACGAACGAGATGGCGAAGACCAGGTTGGCGAGGCTGGGGCCCAGCGCCGCCACCAGCGCCAGCGCCAGCAGGATGGAGGGGAAGGCGTAGAGGATGTCGGTGACGCGCATGATCACCTCGTCGAGCCAGCCGCCGAAGTAGCCGGCCACCAGCCCCAGCAGCGAGCCGACCAGCATGCTCAGCGCCACGGCGCCGAACGCCACCAGCAGGCTCACGCGCGTGCCGGCGATGATGCGCGAGTAGATGTCGCGGCCGAAGTTGTCGCGGCCCAGCCAGCTGCTCTCGCCGGGCGGCTCCAGGCGCTGGCTCAGCTTGCCGAAGTCCACCTGGTAGGGGTCCTCGCGCATCAGCAGCGGCGCGAACAGCGCCACCAGCGTCAGCAGCAGCGTGAGCGCCAGGCCCACCATGGCGTTGACCGAGCGCGTGAAGCGCAGCACCGGCTTGGGCAGCTTGCGCCGCGCGCGCGGCGCGCCCGCGGTGGCCACGCCGCCCGCGGGCGCGGGCTCCGTGGGCGCGGGCTCCGGGGTGCCCAAGGCGCTCACGAGTACGTCACCCGAGGGTCGAGGAGCCCGTAGGCCAGGTCGACCAGCAGGTTGAGCAGCACGAAGATCAGCGCCACCGCGAGCACGGTGCCCTGCACCAGGGGGAAGTCGCGGGTGAAGATGGCGTCGACCGCCAGCCGGCCGAGGCCGGGCCAGGCGAACACCGTCTCGGTGAGCACCGAGCCGCCCAGCAGCGCCGAGAACTGCAGCCCGAGGATGGTGAGCAGCGGGATGCCGGCGTTCTTGAGGCCGTGCTTCATGATCACGCCCCAGCGCCTGAGGCCCTTGGCGTGGGCGGTGCGCACGAAGTCCTGCTGCAGCACCTCGAGCATGGTGGCGCGCGTCATCTTCGCCATCAGGGCGGCGAACGAGAGGCCCAGCGCCAGGCTGGGGAGGAACAGGTGCTTGAGGGACGTCACGAACGGCTGGGCCTCGCCGCGGAACAGCGCGCCGATGCTGGCGAAGAGCGGCGCGCCGCGCCCCGAGACGGGGAACCAACCCAGCTGCAACGAGAAGACGAGTATCAGCAGCAGACCAAGATAGAAGATCGGTACCGAGATGCCCAGGAGAGAGAGGGCCGTGGTGACGTAGTCGGTCACGGAGTTGTGGTTGGCCGCGGCCAGCACCCCGCCCGTCACGCCGATGGCCAACGCGAACAGCATGGCCATGAGCGCCAGCTCGGCGGTCGCCTGGAGGCGTTGCGCGATCAGCGTCACCACCGGCTGACGCTGCGCGATCGAGGTGCCGAGGTCGCCGCGCGCGATGTTGGCCACGAAGAGGCCGTACTGCACGTAGAGCGGCTCGTTGAGGCCCATCTCCTCGCGCAGCTGCGCCACCGCCTCCTTGGTAGCGAAGTCGCCGAGCATCAGCTGGGCCGGGTCGCCGGGCGTCAGGTGGAGGATGAAGAAGACGATGGTGCTCACGCCCAGCAGCACGGGCACGAGCGCGATCAGCCTTCGGATGATGAAAAGGGTCATTCGCTCCTCAGCGGGCAGGCGAGCAGCGCATCACTGCACTGGGGAGGTCGGGGTCGACGACCGCTCGCACGGTCGTCGACCCCGCGGGGCGGGTCAGTTCGTCAGCGAGACGTTGTTGTAGATGGTCACCAGGTCCATGCGCGAGTTGCGGTTCAGGAAGATGTCCTGGACGTGGTTGCGGTAGGCGATGTTGAACGTCTGGTGGTAGGCGGCGATCTGCGCGGCGTCGTCGACGAAGATGGTGCGGATGGCCTGCCGGTAGAGCGGGAGGCGCTCCTCCATGTCGGTCAGGGTGCGGGCGGTGGCCATGAGCTCGTCGGCCTCGGGGTTGTGGTAGCGCGAGGTGTTGTAGGTGGTGGCGTTCTCGGCCCACGCCTCGGGGGTCGAGTGGAACATCTCGTAGCTGTAGTTGTTGGGGTCGGTACCCGAGGTCCAGCCGAGGATCCACATCGGCGCCTCGCCGGCGTAGGTGATGGGCAGCATGGTGCCCAGCTCCACGGCGCGCACCTCGACCTTGATGTTCACCAGCGCCAGCGCGGCCTGCACGAGCTCGGCGAGCTGGCGGCGGTTGGAGTCGGTGGGGGTGTAGATGGTGGTGGAGAAGCCGTTGGGGTAGCCGGCCTCGGCGAGCAGCTGCAGGGCGCGCTGGGGGTCGTAGCCGGGGATGTCGGCCACGACGCTCTCGTCGTAGGCGAGGCTGCCGGGAGCCATGGAGGTGTAGGCGCGGATGGCGCCGACGCCGCCGAAGATGGTGTCGACGATCTGGTCGAGGGGCAGGGCGTACTGGATGGCCTTGCGCACCCGCACGTCGGCCAGCGGCCCGAGCTGGTTGTTCATCGCCACGTAGTAGTAGCTGAGGGTGGGCGTGGAACCAACGGTGATGTCGGGGTGGCTCTCGAGGCGCGTGACGTCGTCGGCGTTCAGGCTCATGGCCACGTCGATGCCGCCGACCTCGAGCTCGACCGCGGCCACGCTACGCTCGGGGATGGCGCGGAACTCGACGCCCGCGAGGTTGGGGCGCGTGAGCCAATAGTCGTCGTTGCGCTCGAGCACGAGCTTGTCGTTGCGCTGCCACGACACGAACTTGAAGGGGCCGGTGCCCACCGGGGCGATGGCGTAGCCGTCGCCGCCCAGCTCGCGGTGCGCCTTGCTGGAGGGGATGCCGAAGTAGGTGATCTGGTCGATGAAGGCGGCGTTGGGCGCCTCGAGCGTGAGCCGGACCGTCAGGTCGTCGAGCGCCTCGATGGCCTCGATCTGCTGGAAGCGGCCGAGCCACTGGCTCTGGTAGGCGGGGTCGGCGCCGGCGGTGAAGGCGTAGACCACGTCGGCGGCGGTGAACGGCTCGCCGTCGTGGAACCTCACGCCGTCGCGGAGCGCGAAGGTGTAGGTGCGACCGTCCTCGGAGACCTCCCACGACTCGGCCAGCATCGGCACGATGTTGAGGTCCTGGTCGTAGGTCACGAGCGCGTCGTGGACCTGCATGAAGATGATGCTCGACGGCACGTTGTTGGTCGTGATGGGGTCGAGGCTGGTGGGCTCGCTCACGGTGCCCACGCGCAGCACGCCGCCTTGCGCCAGGGCGACGGAGGCGCCGGCGACCAGCAGGGCGACGAAGATGGTTCTCAACGCTTTCACAGGGTTCCTCTTCCTTATCAGGCACCCGATCGGGGGAACGTCGGGGAGTAGGCGGGGGATCGAGGCTCGCGACCCTAGCGGGTCACGCGCAGCCGGGGGCGCCGGCGCGTGGGCCGCATGATATTTCTGGCTGGCCGGCCCGTTCGTTCACCTCCTTCACCTTCACGCCACCTCGGGCGTGGCCTCGGACGCGGCCGTGGCCGCGCGGCAGACCTCGGTGGCCTCGCGGAAGGCGTCGACCACGCGGTTGACCTGGCGCACCAGCCCGGCCTTGACGAAGCCGTACTCGTGCTGGCCCGCTAGCTCGGCGAGCGCGAAGCCGGGGCCCAGGGAGGGGAACAGGGAGCTGCGGTCGTTGCGCATGAGCGGCGACCACTCGGCGGGGTCGTGCACGTGGCGCCCGCCCTTGGTGTAGACGGCGGGCATCAGCGCGCGGCTGAAGCGCATCAGGCCACGGTTGATGGCAGCGGTCTCGGCCTCTTCGGCGTCCTGCGCGGCGCGCGCGCGTTCGGCGAGCGCGGTGGCGGCGGCCAGCAGCTCGTCGGCCGCCTGCTGTAGCGCCGTGGTATCGAGGTGACCGGCGGTGGCGGCGGCGAAGTCGGCCACGAAGCCGGCCGCCTCCTGCGCCGAGCGGCTGGGGTCGATGGGCAGCACGCGGGCGTTGGCCAGGCGCGCCACGCCCTCGATGCTGATGCGCGTGTCGAGCGCCAGGATGGCCTCGTCGGCCTTGTCGCGCACGTCGGCGCTCGAGTGCCACCACCAGGCGTTGCCGCAGCCGCCCGTCCAGGGCTTGCGCTCGGGGTCCTCGTG
>JAAYYF010000076.1 GCA_012515535.1 Deinococcales bacterium | reverse complement strand
CGTGGGAGCTACGGCGCGCCACCGAGCTCCTCGAGTGCCGTCGCGTACGCGGCCTCGAACCGCTCGTCGAGCTCGGGCCACAGCCCGCGGCACTCCAAGACGATCTGCCGGGCGCCCATGACGTAGGTGAGGCGCTTCTCCGCGGACCAGTCGTAGGGCGGCCTGGCCAGCACCCGCTCGACGTTCGAGAGCTGGTCGCACAGCTTGATGCGCTTCACGTCGTCGTTCAGGCCGCGGATGCGCTCCGCCTGCAGCCGCTTGCGCTCCGCCAGCGGCAGGCCCGCGAACCCCTCCGGGTCGGTCAGGCCCTCCACCAGGTCGCGCACCACCGGGCCGAACCGCTCGCCCACCTGCTCGAGCGTGACGTCGGTGTCCTCGACGACGTCGTGCAGCCACGCGGCCGCGATCATCTCGCTGCTGCCGCCCTGCGCCTCGACGAGGGCGGCCACCTCGCCGACGTGCTCCATCATCGGGGTGCGGGCAGCGTCGTAGAGGTGCATGCCGCCGTGCTCGACCATCGCCAGTTCCCGCGCTCGCTCGACGACCGGTTCCATGGGGCGCCATGTTACCCCCCCCGGGGCCGGGAAGCCGCGGTGGGGCGCCAGCTAGGCGCCCAGGCCGAGGTTCACTCGCGCTCGCGCTGCCGCCCGTACACGCTCAGCAGAACCACCAGGATGGCGCCGAACACGATCATCTGGTACGCCTCGCCGATGCGCATGGAGCGCAGCAGGCTCTCGGTCATGGTCAGCACCAGCGCGCCGGCCATCGTGCCGAAGTAGCTGCCGCGCCCGCCCGCCAGCACCGTGCCGCCCACCACCACCGCCGCGATCGACGGGAACAGGTAGGTCTCGCCCAGCGTCAGGAACACCCGCTGCGTGAAGCCGAGCAGCAGCAGGCCGCCCAGCGCCGCCAGCAGGCCCGAGAGCGTGTAGGTGAGGACCACGACGCCCGACACGTTCACGCCCGACAGCGCCGCCGTGCGGCGGTTCACGCCCACGGCGAACAGCTCGCGGCCGTAGCGCGTGCGCTGCAGCACGAACCACATCAGAAGTCCCAGGAGCGCCCACAGGTAGATGGCGCCGGGCACGCCCAGGAAGCGCCCGGTCACGAGGTTCGCCAGCGCGCGCGGCACGCCGCCCGGGATGTTGCCGCGCGTGACCGCCAGGATGGTGCCCTGCACCACCCCGGCCATGCCGAGCGTCATCACCAGCGGCGGGATGCGGACGAACACGATGCCCAAGCCGTTCACCAGCCCGATCGCCGCTCCCACCGCCAGCACGACCAGCAGCGCCAGCCACAGGCGCTCGCTGGAGCCGCCGCTGATCATGAACGTGAGGATGGCGCCGAGCGTGACCACCGCCCCCACGGAGAGGTCGATGCCCTCGCCGCCCGAGATGATCACCAGCGTCTGGCCGGCGGCGATGATGCCTAGGAACGCCGCCAGGCGCACGATGTTGATGGCCTGCGCGGCGTTCACGAAGTTCGGCTGCACCAGGCCCGCCAGGAAGAACAGCGCCACCGACAGCAGCAGCGCCACCGCCGCGGGCGGCACGCGCGACACGACCGCCCTCACGCCCGCCGCCCCCTGATCAGCTGCACGATGCCCGGCCCAGCCAGCGCCAGCAGGATGACGACGGCGTCGAACAGCGTCTGGTACCAGGTCGGCACGTTCGAGAAGGTGATGAGGTTGCGGATGATGGTGAGGACGGCCACGCCGATGACGGCGCCCACCACGCCGCCCTGCCCGCCCGCCAGCCGGGTGCCCCCCAGCACCACCGCCACGATCGAGGGGAGGGTCATGGCGTCGCCGAGCCGCGAGTTGCCCGAGCCGGTCGACAGCGTGAGCATCATCGCCGAGAGCGCCGCGAACAGGCCCATGGTCACGTAGCTGAGGAAGCGCGTGAACGCCACCCGCACGCCGCTGGCGCGCGCCGCCGCGGCGTTGCCGCCCACCGCGTACAGGTACTGCACGAAGCGCGTGCGGCGCAGCACCACCCACAGGAGCAGCAGGAGCGCGATGCCGTAGGCGGTGGCCGGGACGCCCAGGGGGGCGGAGCGGTAGAAGGTCGTAAGGGCGCGCGGCAGCGCGCCGCCCGGGCGCGGCAGCACCGCCAGCGCCACCCCCGAGAACAGGAACGAGGTGGCGTAGGTCGTGACGATCGGCTGCAGGCGCAGGTACGCCACGCACAGCCCGTTGACGGCGCCGGCGGCGGCGCCCACCAGCAGCGCCGCGCCCACCGCCAGCAGCACCTCGGGCGGGCCGCTCTCGCGGGTCACCAGCGTCACCAGCAGCACGTTGACCAACGACACCATGGCGCCGACCGACAGGTCGATGCCGCCCGCGATGATCACCAGCGCCTGCCCGGCCGCCAGCACCATCAGCGGCAGCATCACGCGCAGGTTGCCGTTCAGCACCCGCGGCTGGAAGAAGTTCGGCTGGAAGTAGTAGTTGAGCGCTACCGCCACCACCAGCAGCACGAGCGGCACCAGGTAGGTGTGGTTCCGCAGCCAGGCGGAGGAGGGCCTCATGCCGCGCCCGCCCCCTGCGCGCCCATGGCGGCCGCCACCAGGTGCCGCTGGTCGAGCGTGTCGCCCTCGAGCGTGGCGGTCACGCGGCCGTCCTGCATCACGAGCACGCGCTGGCACAGGCCCAGCAGCTCGGCGTCGTCGGAGCTGTGGAACAGGATGGTGGTGCCCTGCGCCTGCAGCCGCGCCAGCAGGCGGTAGAGCTCCGCCTTGGCGTTCACGTCCACGCCCTTGGTGGGGTCGTCCAGCAGGAGAAGCTTCGGCCGGCGCGACAACCACTTGCCGATGACCACCTTCTGCGCGTTGCCGCCCGACAGGTTCGCCACCGGCTCGTCCAGGCTCGCCAGCCGCACGTCGAGGTCCGCCACCACCGCCGCGGCGTCGCGCCGGGCGCGCTCCATGCGCAGGGGCGTGCCGTAGCGGCGCCAGTTCGGCAGCTGCAGGTTCTCGAGGATCGGCCGCACGGGCAGCAGGCCCTCGCGGTTGCGGTCGCCCGGCACGTAGGCGACGCCGGCGCGCAGCGCCTGCCGCGGGTTGCGGAAGGCGACCGGCGCGCCCTCCAGGCGCACCTCGCCCTGGTGCGGCACCGCGCCGAACAGCGCCAGCAGGAGCCGGCTCTGCCCCTGGCCCTGCAGCCCGCCCACGCCCACGAGCTCGCCCTGCCGCAGGGTGAGGTCGAGCGGCGCCACCACCCCGCTGGCGAAGCGGCGCAGCTCCAGCACCACGGGCGCCTCGGTGGCACCGGGGGGCGCCGCCGCGGCGCCCGGCGCGTCGTGGCCCTCGAGCGCGATGGCGGCCACCGCGCCGCCGCCCGTCATCAGCTGCACGAGCTCCTGCTCGTCGACCTCGCCGATGCGCCGCTCCCCGACGGTGACGCCGTTGCGCAGCACCACCGCGCGGTCGGCCACGCGGAAGATCTCGTTCATGCGGTGCGACACGAACACCACCGCCATGCCGCCCTCGCGCCAGCCCCTCACCAGCTCGAACAGTCGGTCTACCTGCCTGGCGTCGAGCGAGGCGGTGGCCTCGTCGAGCACCAGCAGCCGCGGGCGCCAGGCGAGGGCCTTCACCACCTCCACCAGCTGGCGCTCGCTGGGCGGCAGGCTGTCCACGAGGGTGTCGGGCTCGACCGGCACGCTGAACACGCCCGCGAAGCTGGCGAGGAGCTCGGCCGTGCGCCCCTTCATCGTGCGCCGGTCGATGCCGCCCCTTCGCACGGGCTCGTGACCGAGCCACACGTTCTCGGCCACGCTCAGGTCGGGCACCAGCGACAGCTCCTGGTAGACGGCGGTGATGCCGCGCCGCCGCGCCTGCGCGGGCTCGGAAAGGTGCAGGGGCGCGCCGTCGAACGTGAGCGTCCCCGCGTCGGGGCGCGTGATGCCGGTGATGATCTTGCCGAGCGTGCTCTTGCCGCTGCCGTTGGCGCCGAGCAGCGCCACCACCTCGCCGGCGCGCACGCTTAAGGAGGCCTCCTCGAGCGCGCGCACGGCGCCGTAACGCTTGGCGATGCCCCGAGCGCTCAGCAGCGGTTCGGGGGTGGAGGCGGGAGGGTCACGGTCGGGCATCAGGTCAAGATAGTCCCGGGGGTCCCGGTCGGGTCCAAGTCAGATAGGGGCGGGGCGGCGGGTAGGGCCCACCGCCCCGTGACGCGTCAGCTCACCTCATGAACGAGGCGGCCTGCTCCTGGGTGATGATGCCGTCCATGGCGTAGGAGTCGGGGCGGTCCTGGAACTCCTCCAGACGCGCCTGCAGGTCGTCCTGCGTGATCACGAACGGGATGTCGATGTAGAGGCTGTTGCCGAACGGGCCCTCGAGCTTGGACTCGTCGACCTCGCCGCCCTGCAGGATCTCGACGGCCACGCGCAGCGCGCTCGAGGCGATGCCAGGCGGGTTCACCACGGCCACCGAGGTGAAGCCGGGGTGGTTGCGCGCGGTCTCGTCCCACAGGCGCAGGTAGCCGGCGTACGCCTCGCCCGTCATGATCGGGAACGGGTCGGGGTTGGCGGCGTTGAGGGCGGTGAGGATGCCCTGCGCCATGCCGTCCTGCGTGAGGATGCCGTCGATGTTGGGGATCGACGCCAGCATGTCGGACGCCACGCGCTGGCCGGTGGCCTGGTCCCACTGCCCCGACTCGCGCGCGACCACGTTGATGTTCGGGTACTCGGCCAGGACCTCCTCCACGCCGGCCATGCGGTCCTCGTTGGCCGGGTGGCCCACGAAGCCCTCGATGATCACGATGTCGCCCTCGCCGCCGAGCGCCTCGGCGAGCCAGCGGGCGTTCTGGCGCCCCCACTCCGTCTGGTCGATCACCACGTTGATGACGCCCTCGGCGCCGATCTCCTGGTCGGTGGAGATCACCACCACGCCCTCGTCGACCGCCTCCTCGAGCGCCAGGTTCAGCGCCTGCTGGTCGTTGGGGTTGATGATGATGGCGTCCACGCCGCGGTTGAGGAGGTTCTGGATCTGCTGGATCTGGCCTTGCACGTCGACGTCGGCGTTCTCGAAGACGAGCTCGATGGTGATGCCCAGCTCCTCCTCGATCGCCTGGGCCGTCTCCTCCAGGTCCTGGACCATGAGCGTGCGCCACTCGCTGGCCACGAAGCCGTTGGAGACGCCGATGGTGTACGTCTGTGCCGCCGCCAGGCCGAACAGGCCGAGGACGAACACGCCAACGAAGACCGTCAGTCGCTTCATCTGCTCCTCCTTTGTGCCTTCCTACCCATCGTACGCGACGAGCGCGTGCTGAACGGGCCGAAACACGTGTGGAACGTGAACAGGTTAGCGGTTGCCGAACTCCATCACGGTGCGGACGTACCGCCCGGAACGGCGGATCGCCTCCTTGCGCCCCTCGAGGCTGTCCTCGAACTCGCGGTCCTCCACCTCGATCACCACCGGCCGCTCCCAGCCGATCTCGCGCAGGGTCCTGAAGAACGCCACCCAGTCGATGTCGCCGAGGCCGGGGATCTTCGGGTAGTGCCAGCCCAGGCCCAGGATGCCGCGCCGGTACAGCAGGTCCTCGTCGACGCGCTCGTCCTTGAGGTGCACGTGCACGAGCTTCTCGGCGTAGTCGCGCAGGGCGCGGTCGACGTCGATCTTCTGCCACACCAGGTGCGAGGGGTCGAAGTTGAGCCCCAGGTTGGCGCTGGGCAGGCGCTCGAACAGCTCGTCCCACACGGCGGGGGAGATGGCGAGGTTCTTGCCGCCCGGCCACTCGTCGAGCGTGAACAGCATGGGGCAGTTCTCGATGCCGAGCTTCACGCCCGCGGCCTCGGCGCGCGCCACGAGCGGACGCCACACCGCCTCGACGCGCTGCCACTGCGCCTCGATGGGCTCGGCGGGGTCGCGGCCGATGAAGGTGTTCACCACGTCCACGCCCAGCAGCGCGGCGGCGTCGATCACGCGCTCCAGGTGCGTCACGTACGTGTCGCTCTCGGCCTGGTCGGGGGCCAGGGGGTTCGGGTAGTAGCCGAGCGCGCTGATGCCCACGCCGTAGCGCTCGGTGAGGGCGCGCACCTCGCGCGCGCCCGCTTCGTCGAGCCGCGCGACGTCGATGTGCGTCACGCCGGCGTAGCGGCGCTGGTCGGTGGCGTCGGTGGGCCAGCACATCACCTCGACGCACTCGAAACCCTCCTCGGCCGCGAAGGCGAGGACCTCCTCCAGCGACAGGTCGGGCAGGATGGCGGTAGCGAATCCTAGCTGCATACCCTAGGGCTCCTTCCTCGCGCCGCGGGGCGGCGCTCCGGCGTGTCCGGCGCGGCGCTGGGGCGCGCCGCGGATGAGGCTTGCGACGCCGTCAGTATAGTCGGGCATGGGGCTCGTCCTGCTCCGCGTCCTGCTGTTGTTCACCGCCGCCGCGCTCGTCGCGGGCGTCGTGTCCGCCACCACGGGCGCTGGCTTCTCCCTCGCGCTCACGCCGCAGCTGTCGGCCCTCTACTTCGTCCCGGTGAACCTGCTCTGCCTCTGGCTGCTCGAGCGGCGCGCTGCGTCGGTGGGCGGCCTCCGGCGGCTGCTGGGCTTCGAGCGCGGCAGGCTCGGCCGCGACGCGCTGCAGGGCCTACTGTGGATGGTCGTGCTGTTCGTGCCGTTCGTCCTGGCGGTGAACCTGGTGATGCTGCTCCTGTTCGGGCCCAGCGGCATGCTGGACGCCTACGAGGTGGTGTTCGCCCCCGACCCGGCGCTCGCGCTCGAGTGGCCGTATCGGTTCGCGCTGGGCTCGGCGCTGGTGACGGCCGTGCTGTTCCCGCTCACCAACGCGCCCGCCGAGGAGCTCGTCTACCGGGGCCACGCCCAGGGCGAGCTGCTGGCCGCGGGCCGCCCGGCGGCCGTGGCGGTGCTTCTGCCCGCCGTGGCGTTCGGGCTCCAGCACCTGCTGCTGGCGCCGTCGGCGGCCGGGATGCTCGTGTACGGCGTGGCGTTCCTCGCCTGGGGGCTCGGGGCGGGCCTGATCTACCTGCGCCGGCGCCGGCTGATGCCGCTGGTGATGGCGCACCTCTACACCAACGCGATGTTCTCGGTGCTGCCCCTGGTGTTCGTGCTGACCGGGGCCTGAGGCCGGCCGCCGCGACCCGCGCGCGCTGGTCGGGCGCGGCTGCCGGCGAGGGCGCGCTTGGGGTCCGTCCGTCTCGAGCGCGCCGCTCGCTTCGGTGGCGGCGCGGGGCCCGTGTCAGGCGCCAGGCGCGACGCGGGCCGGAGCGGCGGCTCGCGCGCCCCCGAGCCCGGGTCTGGCCCTGTGCCCCAGCAGCCTGAGCGCGTTCAGCACCACCACCAGCGTGCTCGACTCGTGCAGCACGATGGCGACCCCGATGCCCGCCAGGCCCAGCAGCGAGCTCGGCACCAGCAGCGCGATCACGCCCAGGCTGATGGCCAGGTTCTGCACGATCATGCGGCGGCTGGCGCGCGACAGCGCCACGGCGTAGGGGAGGCGGGAGAGGTCGTCCGCCATCAGCGCCACGTCGGCGGTCTCGAGCGCCACGTCGCTGCCGGCGCCGCCCATGGCCACGCTCACGTCGGCGGCCACCATGGCGGGCGCGTCGTTGACGCCGTCGCCCACCATGATCACGCGCCCGTGCGCGCGCTCGAGCTCCGTGACCGCCGCGGCCTTCTCCTCGGGCAGCAGCTCGGCGCGCACCTCGTCGACGCCGAGCTCGGCGCCGAGCGCCTCGGCCACGCGCCGGTTGTCGCCGGTCAGCATCACCACGCGCTTCACGCCCAGGCGCTTGAGGGCCTCGATGGCGCCCTTCGCCTCGGGGCGCGGCTCGTCGCGCACCGCCAGCAGGCCGTCGACCGCCAGGCCCGCCGCGGGCTGGCTCGGGGCGCCGTCCGCGCCTACCGCCACGTAGACGACCGTCTTGCCGGCCTGCTCCAAGCGCGTGGCGCCGGCCTCCAGCGCGGTGGGGACGTGCGCGCCGTGCGCGTCCATCAGCCTGCGGTTGCCCACCAGCACGCGCCGCCCCGCCACCAGGCCGCTGGCGCCGTGGCCGGTGGTCTCGACGAAGCCGCTCACGCCTCCGGCGTCCAGGCCCCGCGCCGCGGCCGCGCGCAGCACCGCCCCTGCCAACGGGTGGGCGCTGCGGGTCTCGACCGCCGCCGCCAGGCGCAGCACCTCGGCGTCGCTCAGCCGCCCGCCGCCCACCACGTCGGTGACGCCGGGCTCCCCGCGCGTGAGGGTGCCCGTCTTGTCGAACACCACCACCTGAGCCGTGCCGGCGTTCTCGAGGTGCGCGCCGCCCTTGATGAGCACCCCGCTACGCGCCGCGCGCGCGATGCCCGACAGCACCGCCGACGGGGTGGCCAGCGCCAGCGCGCACGGGCTCGAGGCCACCAGCAGCGTCATGGCGCGCCGGAAGCTCTCCGCGAACGGCGCCCCGAACAGCGGTGGGAGCGCGATCACCAGCAGCGTGACCACCAGGATCACCGGCGTCAGCACGCGCTGGAAGCGGTCGGTGAAGCGGTGGCTCGGCGCCTTCGCGGCCTGCGCCGACTCGACCGCCTTCACCACCCGCGCCAGCGTGGTGTCCTCGGGCCCCTTGGTGGTGCGGATCTCGAGCGCGCCGTCGCCGTTGATGGTGCCGGCGAACGCCTCGGCGCCCGCCTCCTTGAGCACCGGCAGGCTCTCGCCGGTGATCGGCGCCTGGTTCACGTGGCTGGTGCCGCCCACCACCAGCCCGTCGGCCGGCACGCGCTCGCCCGGCCGCACGATCACCGTGTCGCCCACGCGCAGCTCGGCGACCGGCAGCTCGCGCTCGACGCCGGCGCGCCGCACCCGCGCCACCTTCGGCGTCAGGTCGGACAGCGCGCGGATGGCGCCGCGCGCCCGGTCCATGGCCAGGCGCTCGAGCGCGTGACCCAGGCTGAACAGGAAGAGCAGCAGCGCCCCCTCCGCCCAGGCGCCCAGCGAGGCGGCGCCCAGGGCGGCGACCACCATCAGGACGTCGATGTCGAAGCGCGCCTTGGCGGCGGCGCGCACCGCGTGGCGCGTGGCGTGCCAGCCGCCCGCCAGGTAAGCGGCCAGGTAGGGGAGGAGCCAGGCGAGCAGCGGGGCGCCCGCGCGCTCGAGCGCGAAGCCGACGAGCAGCGCGAGGCCGGCCAGCAGGCTCGAGGCCAGGTCGTTCGACAGCCGGAAGGGCAGGGCGGCGCCCGCACGCGGTCCGTGGGCGTGCGCGTGGTCGGTGGCCGCGGCGCTGGCCCTGACCTGCGCGTCGTCGAGGACGCGGTAGCCGAGGCTCTCGACCTCGCGCTTGATGCGCTCGCCGCCGATGGCGCTGCGGTCGAAGCCCACGTGGAGCTTCTCGCTCGCGTAGCTGGCCGTGCTGGCGATGACGCCTTCGAGGCGGCCGGTCACGGTGGCGATCTTGTCGGCGCAGTCGGCGCAGTGCAGGCCAGCCAGGCGGTACTCCTGGTGGGCGTAGCGCTGCCGGGCGGCCTCGCCGGCGTGGAGCGCGCGGCGCTCCAGCTCCTCGGGGCTGAGGCGCGCGGGGTCGTAGCGCACCTCGAAGCGCGCGCCGCCCGCGGGCTCGAAGCGCGCGTGCTCCACGCCGTCGAGCGCGCCGAGAGCGCTGCGTACGAGGTCGACGCACGCGTCCTCGGAAGGCTCGTGACCTGGGAGCAGGCGCTTCAGTTCGATGCTGGTGACCGCCATGTCCGGGGCCTCCGTCCCCAACCACGACCATTATATGAACATCCGCTCATGTGTTGCTACGGCAGGGGTCCGCGGCACGCGGCGCGCGTCCGGGAAGCGACAGCGCGTCTGGGGCGCCCCCGGCTACCAGAGCTCCTGCGAGTGCGAGACCACCCCGTCGAGCATCGCCCGGACGTGGTCGTCGGCCAGCCGGTAGTAGACGTGCCGCCCGCGCTTGGTGAAGGCCACCAGCCGCGCGCTCCTGAGCGTGCGCAGCTGGTGGCTCACCGCCGACTGCGTCATCGCCAGCACCTCGACGATCTGGTGCACGCACACCTCGCCCTCGCGCAGCAGCAGGAGGATCTTCAGGCGCGTGGGGT